>JBIKWI010000184.1:0-6731 GCA_044356395.1 Tagaea sp.
CGCGCGCCACCTGACGGCGGCGGAGATCCCCGAGCCGGCCGACATGGTCGTGTGCGACGCGAGCTTCATCGGTCTCGAGACCGTGCTGCCGGCAGCACTCGGATTGGCGAAGCAGGGGGCGGCACTGATGGCGCTGATCAAGCCGCAGTTCGAGGTTGGGCCGGCGCGGGTGGGCAAGGGCGGGGTCGTGCGCGATCCGGCACTGCACGAGGAAGTCTGCGCGCGCATCGCGCACTGGCTTCCGGCGCAAGGTTGGGCGGTGCTGGGCATCGATCCGAGCCCGCTCCTCGGGCCGGAGGGCAACCGCGAGTTCCTCGTCGCCGCCCGGAAGCTTTAGGCGAGCACGCCCACGAGCGCGCCCATGATGCAGGTCGCGAGCGTCCCCGCGACCAGCGATCTGAGACCGAGCGACACGATCTCGCCGCGCCGGTCCGGCGCCATCGCCGAAAGCCCGCCGATCATGATGCCGAGCGAGCCGAAATTCGCGAAGCCGCACATCGCGTAAAGCATGATCAGGCGCGAGCGCCCGGAGAGCGCGCCCTCCGGCAGGCCGGCAAGCTGGATGTAGCCGACGAATTCGTTGAGCACGGTCTTGGCACCCATCAAGGCGCCCGCCGTCGGCGCTTCCGCCCACGGAATGCCCATCAGCCAGCACACCGGCGCCATGACCCAGCCGAGCCCGCGCTCGAGCGTCAGGGGCGCGCCGAACGCGGCCGGCAGCAGGCCGAGCACGGAATTGGCGAGCGCCACAAGGGCGATGAGCACGATCAGCAGCGCCACGATGTTGAGCAGCAGCTCGAGGCCCGATAACGTGCCCTTGACGATGGCATCCATCGTGCCCTGCGCCACCGGTTCGAGCGGGCCAAGCTCGCCTTGCGTGCGCGCATCGGCCGCGTCGGGGACCATGATGCGGCCGACGAGGATCGTGACCGGGGCCGACAGCAGCGAGGCGATCAGGATGTGGCCGAACGCGTCCGGCACGACTCGGCCGAGGATGCCGGCATAGAGGACCATCATCGTGCCGGCGATCGAGGCCATGCCGCCGGCCATGACGATGAAAAGCTCCCCCCGCGTGAGCCGCATCAGGTAGGGACGGATGAAAAGCGGCGCTTCGACCATGCCGACGAACACGTTGGCAGCCGTCGAAAGCCCGACGGCACCGCCCACGCCCATCGTGCGCGCAAGGACGGCCGAGATGGCGCGCACGATTGCCGGCAGGATGCCCCAGTGGAACAGCAGCGTGGTGAGGGCGCTCATCACCAGCACCAGCGGGAGCGCCTGAAGCGCCAGCACGAAGGCGCCGCCGGGGCTGCGTTCCTCGAAAGGCAGGGCGCCGCCGCCCAGATAGCCGAACACGAACGACGTGCCCGCGCGCGTGGCGTCGGCGATCGCCTGGACCGGCACGTTCAGCAGGCCGAATGCCTCGGCGACATAGGGAACCTTGAGGAACAGCACCGCGCAGCCGAAGCTCGCCGCCAGGCCCGCGAGCGCCTGGCGCCCCGAGACCCGGCGCCGGTTCTCCGACAGGATCCAGGCGATCGCCAGCAGTCCGAAGAGTCCGGCGAAAGCCTGCAGGCGCTCCATTCAGGACGCTTTCGGCCAGTGCCGGCGCATGGCGGCGAAGATCGTCTTCGTGTCGGTGTCGAGGACCGAGCCCACGATGCTCAAGGCCGGGCGCTGGCCGGCGCGCCGGACGATCGGGTCGCCGAGCCAGCGTGCGCCGAGCTTCATCCGGGCGTAGACTTCTATGTCGACGACGATGTCGACGCGTCCGCCGCCCAGCGACCGCAGGCCCGTCGTCGTCGCGATCTCCGTGATCCGGTCCCACGGAACAGTTCCGTCGATCACGCCGGGTATCGTCAGGCCGGCGCGTTCGACGATCAGCTTCGGGCTGTCGTCGCGGAACTGCTGGCCCGCCTGTACGCCATAGATGGCGACGAGCAGCAGCAGGAAGAGAGGCCCGAGCAGGTCTTCGCCTTCCTGCCAGGCCACCCAGGTCGAGGCGACGGCCAGGCCGAAGCCGAGCGAACCGAAAAGCAGGTTGAGGCCGGCCATTCGCCGGCTCCGCCGCACGATCAGGAGCGGCAGGTCGGCCTTCCCGAGAGCCGCACCGGCAAGTGCGGCGGCATCGCGCGGATCGACCGGTGGGCGTGCACCGACCACCGCCGGCGTCAGCCGCACTGCGCGCGGTGGCGCAGCATGTGGTCCGCCAGCACGCAGGCCATCATCGCCTCGCCGACGGGGACGGCCCGCAGGCCGACGCACGGGTCGTGGCGGCCCTTGGTCACGATCTCGGTGTCGGCGCCGTCGATGCCGATCGTGCGCCGCGCCGACAGGATCGAGCTGGTCGGCTTGACCGCGAAGCGCACGACGACGGGCTGGCCCGACGAAATCCCGCCGAGGATGCCGCCGGCATGGTTCGACAGGAAAACCGGGCCGTCGTTGCCGCTGCGCATCTCGTCGGCATTCTCCTCGCCGGTCAGCTCGGCTGCGGCGAAACCGTCGCCGATTTCCACGCCCTTGACCGCGTTGATGCCCATCATCGCCGCGGCAAGATCTGAATCGAGCTTGCCGTAGACGGGCGCGCCCCAGCCGGCCGGCACGCCTTCGGCGACGATCTCGATCACCGCCCCGATGGACGAACCGGACTTGCGCGTCGCGTCGAGCAGGGTTTCCCACTCGCCGGCCGCGACCGGATCGGGGCACCAGAACGGGTTCTCGCCGACTTGCGCCCAGTCCCAGCGCGCGCGGTCGATCTTCCGCGCGCCGATCTGCACGACCGCGCCGCGGATGGTCACGCCCGCACCCAGGACCTTGCGCGCGATGGCCCCGGCGGCCACACGGCTCGCCGTCTCGCGCGCCGACGAACGTCCGCCGCCGCGATAGTCGCGGATGCCGTACTTCGCCCAATAGGTGTAATCCGCATGTCCGGGGCGGAACGTGCGCGCGATCTCGGAATAGTCCTTCGAACGCTGGTCCTCGTTGCGGATCATCAGCGAGACCGGCGTGCCGGTCGTCAGGCCTTCGAAGGTTCCGGAAAGGATCTCGACCCGGTCGGGCTCGCGGCGCTGGGTCACGAAACGCGACTGGCCGGGCTTGCGTTTGTCGAGATGCGTCTGGATGTCGGCTTCGGCCAGGGGCAGGCGCGGCGGCACGCCGTCGACCACCACGCCGATGGCGGGTCCGTGGCTCTCCCCCCAGGTCGTGAAACGGAAGAGCGAACCGAAGGAGTTCGCGCTCATCCGCCCTTGTTCTTGAAGCCGGCGAGCAGCTCGGCGATCTCGCCGGCCGATTCCGTCGCCATCATGCCGACCACGTGATAGCCGTTGTCGACATGCAGCGTCTCGCCGGTGACGCCTGCCCCCAGATCCGACAGAAGGTAGAGACCCGAATTGCCGACCTCGTCGATCGTGACGGTCCGGCGCATCGGCGCGTTGAGCTCGTTCCATTTGAGGATGTAGCGGAAGTCGCCGATGCCCGAGGCGGCCAGCGTCTTGATCGGGCCGGCCGAGATCGCGTTGACGCGCACGTTCTTGGGCCCGAGATCCGCCGCGAGATAGCGCACCGACGCCTCGAGCGCCGCCTTGGCGACGCCCATGACGTTGTAGTGCGGCGTCACGCGCTCGGCACCGATGTAGGTGAGGGTCAGCAGCGAACCGCCGTTGGACATCAAGGGCAAGGCGCGCCGGCACACGTCGGTGAACGAGAAACACGAGATGTCCATCGTGTTGAGGAAGTTCTCGCGCGTGGTGTCGACATAATGACCCTTTAGCTGGTCCTTGTCCGAATAGGCGATCGCATGGACGACGAAATCGAGCGAGCCCCATTCCCTCGCGATCTGGTCGAAGGCCGCGTCGAGCGAGGCGGCGTTCGTGACGTCGGCGGAGACGACCTTGCTGGCACCGAGTTGCTCGGCCAGCGGGCGTACCCGCTTTTCGAGCGCTTCGCCCTGATAGGTGAATGCAAGCTCGGCCCCTTGCGCGGCGACTGCCTTGGCGATGCCCCAGGCGATCGAGCGGTCATTGGCAACGCCCATTACCAGACCGCGTTTGCCAGCCATCAGACCATGCGATTGATTCATCTTGGGAAAGTCCGTGTGTGCGTTCGCGAAATCGCGGGCATCCTACACGAACCTGCCGGCCTTTCAACGAAGAAGCCCCGCCCCCCGGCAATGGCAGGGAGGCGGGGCTTGCGGTCGAAAGCCCGTGCCGGTCGGGTTAATTGACGATTTTCCAGCTCCCGTCGGCCTGGCGGCAGGCAGTCCCGTAGGCTTCTTCGGTCTTGCCGCCAACATTTACGGTTGAACGGTATTCCCGGCAGGTGCTGCCATTCTGGTCGCGACCCTCGCGGGTCGGCGTCACGGCGCCGGAATTGCCCGAGTTGGGGTTGCTCCACGTGATCTGCTGGCCGATGGGGGCGGTTTCCGCGCGTTGGGTCGCGCGCTGGACCTGCGTCTGATCGGCCTTGTCGAGCGACCTGCCGACCTCGCGCCCGAGGAACGCGCCGGCAAGCGTGCCGATCGCTGTGCCGACGAGTTGCCCGTTGCCGCCGCCGAACTGCGAGCCGACCACGGCGCCGCCGATGCCGCCCAGCACGGTTCCGACCGTTTCCTTGCCGCCGCCGTCCTGGCAGGCGGCCAGGGAAAGCGCCAAGGCGCCGACGGACAAAATCTTGAGAGCACGCATCTTTTGGACTCCCTGCAAGTGATTCGCATGGTGCGGTCAAAGTCCGCACGCCCGAGCAGAACGTATGGCCGGGCCAGCTATTCCAATCCGCGCTTGGACCCGACCGCTTCACCGGTCTATCTAGGACTCATGAACGATCTTGCCAAGCCCGTCCCGGAACTCGATCCGGCCGTCGATCCGTTCGCCCGGTTCGGCGAATGGCTGGCCGATGCCGGGAAGAGCGAACCGAACGACCCCAATGCGGTGGCCCTGGCCAGCGTGGGTGCCGACGGCATGCCGTCGCTGCGCATGGTTCTGCTCAAGGGCTACGATCCGCTCGGCTTCGTCTTCTACACGAACTTCGAGAGCCGCAAGGGAACGGAACTGCGGGCCCATCCCAAGGCCGCCCTGCTGTTCCACTGGAAGACGCTGCGCCGCCAGGTCCGCATCGAAGGGGCCGTCGAGACGGTGAGCGATGCCGAAGCGGACGCGTATTTCGCCACGCGGCCGCGCGGCAGCCAGATCGGCGCCTGGGCGTCGACCCAGTCGCGCCCCCTTGCCGGCCGCTTCGAGCTTGAAAGGCGCGTCGCCGAATTCGGGCTGAAATTCGCGATCGGCGCCGTGCCCCGCCCGCCGCACTGGTCGGGCTTCCGCATCGTGCCGCAGCGTATCGAGTTCTGGCACGACCGGCCCTTCCGCCTGCACGAGCGCGTCGTCTACGCGCGGGCGGGGGCGGGCTGGTCGACGGCACGCCTCTTCCCGTGACCCGATGACGATGGCGAACGCGGAAATCCGGGTCGACGCCGACACGCGCGCCACGCTCATGCGGCGGGCGACCTATGCGTCGGTCGCGGTCGCGACGGTCCTGATCGCGGCGAAGATCGTCGCCTGGGTGCTGACGGACTCCGTCTCGGTGCTGTCGAGCCTGCTCGACTCGCTGCTCGACGTCGCCGCCTCGCTCGTCAATCTCGTCGCCGTGCGCCACGCGCTCGAACCGGCGGACGACGAGCACCGGTTCGGTCACGGCAAGGCCGAGGCGGTGGCGGGTCTCGTGCAGTCCGCCTTCATCGCTGGATCGGCACTGCTGCTTTTCTCCGAGGCCGTCCACCGGCTTTGGTCGCCCGTGCCGGTCGAGAACGGCGCGGTCGGCATCGGCGTCATGGCGCTGTCGATGGCGCTGACCTTCGTGCTCGTGCAGTACCAGAAATACGTCGTGCGGCGCACGGGCTCGGTCGCGGTCGGCGCCGACCGGCTCCACTACATGTCCGATTTCATGCTCAACGGCGGCGTGGCGCTGTCGCTGGTCGCGTCGATCTGGCTCGACGCGCGGATCGTCGATCCCGTGTGCGGCCTCGCCATCGGCGTCTGGATCCTGCGCGGCGCGTGGACGATCGGGCGCGACTCGCTCGACCACCTGATGGATCGCGAGCTGCCGGACGACACGCGGACCCGCATCGTGGCGATCGCGCGCGCCCATCCCGACATCAAGGACGTCCACGACCTGCGCACGCGCGCCAACGGCTCGAGCATCCATGTCCAGCTCCATCTCGAGATGGACGGGGCACTGACGCTCCTTCGCGCGCACGCTGCCGCCGATGCGGTCGAGGCGGCGATAGAGACCGCATTCCCGGGTGCGGACGTCATCGTCCATATGGATCCCGACAACGTCGTCGAGCGCGCGCGCGTTCCCGCCGCGTGATGCCGGACGACCAGGCCGAAACGCTCGCGTTCCTGTCGGATCCGGCCACCTACGGCAATCCGCCCGGCGGCGTGCGGCGGATCGACACCCACATCTCCGCCGTGTTCCTTGCCGGCGACCGGGCCTACAAGCTCAAGCGCGCGGTCGCCTTTCCGTATCTCGACTTCTCCACGCCTGCGCGCAGGCGGGCCGCATGCGAGGCCGAACTTGCGGTCAACCGGCGGACGGCACCAGACCTCTATCTCGAAACGCGGCCGATCGTGCGGCGCCCGGCGGGGCTGGCGTTCGGCGCACCGGGCGAGCCCGAGATCGACCGCGTCGTCGTCATGCGCCGGTTTCCCGACGACGGTTTATGGGATGCGCGCGCC
>JBIKWI010000185.1:0-6726 GCA_044356395.1 Tagaea sp.
GATGCCGAGGCGCGACATGTCGATCGGGAAACTCCTTGCGACCGCCTCCGGCAGTTCGTCGGTCACGTAGCCGAACATCCGGTAGTTGGCGCTCCACGGCGCTTGCGTGGCGTCGACATAGAAGCCGGCACCCTGGCCGAAATCCCAGCTTTCGCGATCGCCCGGCAGAACCGGCTCGCGCGGACTGGTGTCGGGCATGACAAGGGCGAGACCGAGCTCCGCGGCCGCACGCTGTGCGCCCGCCTTGATGGCGAAGGTTTCTTCGGTGCAGGTTAGGCCCGCAAGCGCGAAAACCGCCGGCACCGGTGCCGAACGCGCCTGCGGCGGCACGAAGACCGAAAAGCGCATCGGGCCGGCACAGACCGCGGATGCATGCCGATAGAATCCCAAGGTGCCGCCCCAGCACGCATGTTCGGCGAGCGTTTCGAGCGACATCAGTAGGTCAGCACGGTGCGGATCGATTCGCCGCGACGCATGAGATCGAAACCTTCGTTGATCTTCTCGTGCGGCAGGACGTGCGTGATCAGATCGTCGATGTTGATCTTGCCGTCCATATACCAGTCGACGATGCGCGGCACCTCGGTCCGGCCGCGCACGCCGCCGAAAGCGGTGCCCTTCCATGTCCGGCCGGTCACGAGCTGGAACGGCCGCGTCGCGATCTCCTGCCCGGCACCCGCAACGCCGACGATGACCGACACGCCCCAGCCGCGATGGCAGCATTCCAGCGCCTGGCGCATCAGCGTCGTGTTTCCGACACACTCGAAGCTGTAGTCAGCGCCGCCCTTCGTCAGTTCCACGATATGGGCGACGACATCGCCCTTCAGGTCTTTCGGATTGACGAAATGCGTCATGCCGAACTTGCGTGCGATCGCTTCGCGCGCGGGATTGATGTCGACGCCGACGATCATGTCGGCCCCCGCCATGCGTGCGCCCTGGAGCACGTTGAGCCCGATCCCGCCAAGACCGAACACGACGACGTTGGCCCCCGGCTCGACTTTGGCCGTGTTGATGACGGCGCCGATACCGGTCGTCACCCCGCAGCCGATGTAGCAGACCTTCTCGAAGGGCGCATCGGCACGGATCTTGGCAAGCGCGATCTCCGGCAGGACCGTGAAATTGGCGAAAGTCGAGCAGCCCATGTAGTGGAGGACGGGCGAACCCTTGCAAGAAAACCGGCTCGAACCGTCGGGCATGACGCCCTTGCCCTGGGTCGCGCGGATCGAGGTGCACAGGTTCGACTTGCGGCTGAGGCAGGTCTTGCACTGCCGGCACTCCGGCGTATAGAGCGGAATGACGTGGTCGCCCTTCTTGAGGGTCGTGACACCCTTGCCGACGTCGACGACGATGCCGGCCCCTTCGTGGCCGAGCACGACCGGGAACATGCCCTCGGGGTCGGAGCCGGACAGCGTGTACTCGTCGGTGTGGCAGATGCCGGTCGCCTTGATCTCGACCAGCACCTCGCCTTCCTTCGGCCCCTCCAGATCGATGGTCTCGATCACCAGCGGGGATTTCGCCTTGTAGGCGACGGCGGCACGAACCTTCATCCTGTCGTCTCCTTGGTCATCCGTATCGCGGCAGCCCACTCGGCGCGAATCCAGCGCGCACATGCCACGTTCTGCTCGAAGATCGAATAGCCTGCACCGGCTCCGTAGTCCACATTCGGTATGTGCTCGCAGGAGATCTGGCCGAGTCCGCCGGTCGGATCGCGAGCACTATGGGCCAGGAGTTCGCGAAGGACGCGCTTCCACGGTTCGAGACGGGCTTCCTCCCAATCGGCATGGTATTCGCCGGGGCCCGGCTGCACGAAGGGGTACTGGATGCCCCGCCCGAAGCTGCCATCGGGGTGGCGGGCGCGGATATTGACCGGGTTGGCCGGAACGGCCGCACGCGCATGGGCATGGCGCACGAAGCCCGCCGCGATCCATCGGCTGCAGACATTTCCCGGCTTCGCCGGATCGAGCACGACACGGCCGCATTCGACATCGGCACGCATGCCCTGCACGTCCTGCTCGACCGGATTGTCGATCTTGAAGATCACATGGCTGTGGTCGAGCGTCATGTGGAACGGCACGCCGCGCTTCGCGACCTCGGCCGCGACCCGCTCGACCCGGCCGAAATGCTCTGACCACATGTTCACATGGACCTCGAAGCAGGGCATCACGTCGTGCCGCATGCCGAATTCGTAGGCACGCAGGTAGAACTCGGCGACTTCCGCATCGGAAAGATCGTGTCCGTCGGCATGTGCCGTCAGGACCTGGACGTTGTGGACCCGGCTCCCCAGCAGCCGCGCCTTGACGATATTGCGTTCGTAGAGCGGCTCGTCGCGGCCGACCGTGTAGAACCACCCGCTCGCAAGCACGGGCAGGTCGTGGCGCTCGCACGCCTTGTAGAGATCGCGGAACTCCTCGTCCGGCGGGGATCGGTCGATATAGTCGAAGACGCCAGCCTCCTTGATCATGCGCACTTTCGTGGCGATATCGGGGATGTCGGCATCGCGGTGCGTGGCCCCGCCACCGGTGCAGCCGATCTTCAGATCATGGATGCTTCGCACGCCGTCTCTCCCGTCGGCATCGAGGTTCGCCCGGCCCGGGTCTCGCGGTCAATCGCGTGCTTGCACGATATTATCGATATCGATAATGTGACGGCACTGTTCGGGAGGATGTCAATGTCGGCTGCGCGCCGTCCGCGCGACCTCGTCTATTCGGCCCTGAAGCGCCGCATCGTTCTCAACGAGATCGCACCCGGCGATTCATTGACCGAGCTTGGGCTGGCGCGCGAACTCGGCTGCAGCCAAGGCACTGTCCGAGAAGCGCTCATGCGTCTGCAGGAAGACGGTCTCGTCGTCCGCGCCGGCCATCGCGGCACGACGGTCACCGAACTTGATCCCGCCGCCGCAACCGAAATCCTCGAACTGCGAAAACGGCTGGAAACGCGCGGTGCGCTTCGGGCGGTCGGCGCCTACACGTCGGAAGCGCGCACCGAACTCGACACGATCCGCAAATCGATGGCCAAGGCTGCCCAGCGCGGCGACGACTATGGCCTCATCGAACTCGACATGCGGTTCCATGCGACGATCTTCCGTCTCGCGAGCCCGGCCGTGCTCGAGCAGATCCTGGTCCGCTGCATGCTGCACTCGCATCGCCAGAAGCTGTGGGCGCCCGGCCATCGCCGCTCGCTCGCGCGTACCGCCGACCGCCATGAACCGCTTATGGCGGCACTCGAGGCGCGCGACGGGCCGTTGCTGGCACGCGAGATCGAGCATCACCTTGAAACGATCGTCGACGTCGAACGCGCGACCTCGCGCCGGGGGCGGGCCGCATGACCAAGATCTATATCGATCCTGCGATGGCCGCGATCCTCGAGCGTGGCCGCGCCGACCCGGCACCCGACTATACGAAGCTCCCGCTTGCCGAAGGCCGGGCAACCTTCGAGCGCTTTGCCGCAGGCTGGAACCAGGACCCGCCGGTCATCGCCGAGCGTCTCGACCTTACGGTGCCCACGCGATGGGGCGCCATGGCCGCCCGGCTCTACCGACCATCTCCCGAGCATGGTCTACCGCTTGTAATCTATGTCCATGGCGGCGGCTGGACGTTCGGGTCGATCCGCACACACGACCGCGCGATGGCACACCTCGCGCTCGAAGGCAGCTTCGCGGTTCTGGGTATCGACTACCGCCTTGCGCCCGATCATCCGTATCCGGCGGCAATCGACGATGTCGCAGACACGCTTGCGGCACTCGACAGCGGAATTCTTGGCGAGCGGGTCGACACCTCGCGACTGGGCATATCGGGTGATTCCGCTGGAGCCGGCATCGCGCTTGGTGCGCTCCTCGATCCGGCGCTCCGAGAGAGGATTTCCGCTGCGGCCCTTTTCTATGGCTGCTATGCGCCGGTATTCGATACGGCGAGCCACTCGGCCTTTGGCGGCGGCGACTTCCAGCTGACGACGGCGCGCATGCGCTGGTACTGGCGCAACTGGCTTGGTGCCCTTGCGGACGACAGCGTCACACCGGCCACGCCCGCTCGCTGCGAACTGGCAGGCCTGCCGCCGATATATCTGAACGCCGCCGGGCTCGATCCGCTGCGCGACGAGACCTTCGATCTTGCCAGACGGTTGGCCGAAGCAGGCAACGATTGCCGCATCGATCTATTCGCGGGCGTATGCCACGGCTTCATGCAGATGGCATCCCGGCTTCCCGCCGCCCGTCGCGCGCACCGCGCAGGCGCGGAGTTCCTCGCAGAACACCTCCGATAAGAATCAGACAAGGGAGAAACGACCATGAAAAGACGGACATTCTTTGCATTGGGTGCAGCGGCCCTCGCGGCCCCCGCCATCAACCGCGCCGAGGCGCAGGCCCCCACCACCGTTCGCTGGTGGTATCACTTCGACAATCCCCAGCATTCGCCCGCAGAACTCGTGTCCAAATTCGAACGCGAGAATCCCGGCATCAAGATCCAGGCCGAAAGCATCCCCTGGGGCGGCGGCAACGACTACTACACCCGCCTCTACGCCGCACTTGTCGCAGGCAACGCGCCGGATTGCGGCATGGTCAAACTCGCCAACCTGTCGCGCCTGATGGAAATGCGAGCCCTCGAGCCGCTCGACGCGATGCTTTCCGGATGGGCCGGGACCGGCGACATCCCCGACACGGTATGGAACCTGCACAAGGCGGCCGACGGCAAGAGCTACTACCTGCCGCTCCAGTACGTCGTGCTCTATCTTTACTACCGTACCGACCTGCTCCAGCAGGCTGGCGTCCAGCCGCCAAAGACCTTTTCCGAGTTCCTTGCCGCCGCGAAGGCAACGACGAAGGGCGACATCGCCGGCTTCGGCATGCGCGGCGGCGGCGGCGGTCACGATCACTGGGGCACGTTCGTGCTCGGCGGCGGCGCCACGTTCGACAAGGGCGGAATGGTCAGCCCGGCAGCCCTCGCGGCAAACCGCTGGTTCGTTGCCCTGGGCCGCGAACACAAGGTCTTTCCGGCGTCGGCACCCGGCGACGGCTTCCGCCAGATCGTCGACAACTTCAAGGCCGGCCGTACGGCAATGACGATCCATCATATCGGCTCGGCCAACGAGATGGTTCAGGCGCTGGGCGACAGGGTCTCCGCCGTTCCGGTCCCGCGCGGGCCCGACGGCAAGGGGTGGACGTCGTTCGGCGACGAGTCAAACGCAGTCTTCGCGGCAAGCCGCAACAAGGCTGCGGCGTTCAAGTGGATCTCCTTCCTGTCCACAGGCGCCAACAACGTCGAGTTCAACAAGTTCACCGGCCAGCTGACGGTGACGAAGTCCGGTGCAGCGAACTGGACGCTGCATCCCAAGCGCTTCGTCGACGCGACGTTCGACTCGGTACCCTTCGCCGCGGCGCTGCCGAACGTGACGGCGACAGCCGACTTCGTCCGCACGGTGTGGCCAACGAACATGCAGCGCGCGCTTCTCGGCCAGATCGAACCGGACGAGATGATGCGCAACATCGAAAAGCACTATCACGGCTGAGGAACGTGTCTGGCCCGGTGGAGCGATCCACCGGGCCAGAAGCGCCGCCATGATCGTCAAACCCTCGACTCCCTATCTTTTTCTGGCACCGGCGCTGATCGCGACGGCGGCAATCGTTCTCTATCCGGTCGCTTCGACCGTGTGGATGAGCCTCCAGGACTATGTCCTGTTCCGTCCGCACGACATCCGCTTCGTCGGATTCGGCAATTTCGCGCGCCTTGCTGCAGACGAGGTGTTCTGGATCTCGCTGTGGAATTCGTTCGTCTGGGTCGGGCTGGCAGTCGGGCTCCAGTTCGCGCTTGGCCTCGGCGCGGCACTGCTTCTGAACGAGAGCTTCTACTGGCGCAGTCTCGCACGCGCAGCGATCGTCATCCCGTGGGCACTGCCCTCGGTGATCATCGGGCTCATGTTCACGTGGGTTTACGACTACAACCTCGGCGTCCTCAATGACCTCCTGCTGCGACTAGGCTTGATAGACGGCCCTGTCGCATGGCTCGCGCGGCCCGACAGTGCGCTTCTTGCCGTCGTCGCCGCACTGGTCTGGCAGGGCTTTCCGTTCTTCGCGGTCGTGATTCTCGCCGGCTTGCAGGCGATTCCGGCAGACCTGCATGAAGCGGCGGAGATCGACGGCGCCACCCGCCTTCAGCGGTTTCGCCATGTCGTGTGGCCAGGTCTTGCAGGCGTGATCCTGACGGCGCTGCTGCTGCGCACGATCTGGGTCGCCAACTCGCTCGATGTCATCCTCGTGATGACGGGCGGCGGGCCCGGCTACGCCACTCACACCTTGCCGCTCTACGCCTTCCTGCGCGCCTACAGCGGGATGGAGTTCGGGTACGGTTCGGCGCTCGCCGTCGTATTGACGCTTTTCCTGATGGCGGTCGCTGCAGTCTATGTCCGACGGACGATGCGCGAGGCTTTCAGATGATCGACCGCCGCTCGCCGATCCGCCGTTTCGCCGAGATCGAGATCCCCGCCCTCCTTCTTGTCGCGGTCGCGCTCGCACCCTATGCCTGGATGGTGCTGACGTCGATCAAGCCGACGGTCGAGATCGCGAAGTTCCCCGTCGTCTATTGGCCGGACGCGCCGACGCTGGTGCACTATGCGGATCTGTTCGCGCGCACGACCTTCCCCGAAAATCTGGCCGACAGCCTCATCGTCGCGGTTTCAGCCTGCGCCCTCGGACTTGGAATCAGCGTGCCAGCGGCCTATGCCTTCTCGCGATTCGGATTT
>JBIKWI010000328.1:0-22577 GCA_044356395.1 Tagaea sp.
TGCAACAAACACACCTGCACCTGCGACGGCGAGGGAACTATTGACCACGCCCGGCACCTGCGGATTGGTACCCGCGAAGTCGGCGATTATCTGATCGCCGGCGACAGTGAGCTTTATGCGTGCAAGGACCGGATCCAGCTTTCCGGCGTTGAAGAACTCCAGATAGTCTTCGTAGTAGTAGTCGCCGTCCGGCAATTCGCGAATCTTGTCCCGTAGACGACGCTCCGTCCGATCCAGATTGATTGCGAGCGCTTCGGATACGGTTTTGTCGCTGTATTTTCCGACAAGCTTCCTGATACGGCTTTCCGCAACCTTGCAGGCCCCCAACGAAGCATTCAAGTCACCTTCGCGCTCTTCTGGGACACGCATGTTTGCCATCAGCAGGGACATGGCCGCCCGATTGATCTTTCCCCGCTCATAGATCTTGATCGGCGGAATACGGACGCCCTCCTGATAGATGTTGGTCGACAGGCCTGAATAGCTGCCGGGGACCATTCCTCCGACGTCGACCCAGTGTGCCCGGACTGCCGGGAAAATCATCAGTTTGCCGTTCTCGTCGAATACCGGCCAAAGCAGGGTCACATCGTTCAGGTGGGTACCGCCGCGGTACGAGTCGTTCAGGAGGATCGCATCGCCCGGCGCCAAGTCGTCCTTAAAGTCTTCGAATGCACACCTGACGCCCCACGGTAGCGGCAGCACATGGCCGGGATGATCCCAGGATTGGGCAACCATCTGGCCGTCTGGACCAAAGAGTGCGCAGGAGAAATCGTCAAACTCATAGATTACGGATGAATACGACGCACGGATGATGTTTGCGCGCATCTCGCGAACAATCGCCACCAGCCCTTCGCAAACCACTTCAAGGGTGATCGGGTCGACTGCCTTAACTGGATTCTTTTTCACGGCAATAGTCCTCGCTGTCGTCTGGCGTCAAATTCGCTCGAGCATGAGTTCGCCGTGCGCAAGAACGACGGCTTTCCAACCTGGCGGAAGAACGGTCGTAGATCCGCTCTCTTCAATTACGGCTGGCCCTTTGATCGTTTCGTTCAGAACAAGACGGTCTCGCTGGACAACGGGAGTCGCAACGAATTCTCCGTTGAAATAAACATCGCGCTTGCGCAGGTAAGCATCAGGACGCGGCGTGGCGTTTGGAAGCCTATGCAGCCCCGGCTTGTCGACGACCCCGACCGCCGTTACCCGGAAGTTTACGACCTCTACATTCGTGCCGGACCGGTGACCAAATCGCCGCTCGTGAACTTCACCGAATGAAGCGATCAGCCGGTCGATCGACTTGTCGTGTTGCCCAAGTTCGACATTCAGCTCCCAGCTCTGTCCAAGGAAACGCATACCAGCCGAACGGCGCATCCGGATCCGGTCCTCTGTCACGCCTTCAGCAAGGAGATCTTTCGTCGCTTGCAACTCAATATCTGCAAATGCAGCGTCCAGATCTCCCCAAGAGTCAGGCGTGATCTGCATCGTCCGCGTACGGACATAGTCTCGGCGAATGTCGGATATGAGTGAGCCGAAAGCTGCAAAGTTTCCGGGGCCCAGCGGGACAAGTACACGCGGAATCTCTAGTTCTTCCGCGATTGCAACAGAGTGCATCGGTCCCGCCCCACCGTAGGGAAGGAGCGTGAATTCTCTTGGGTCAAACCCATTCGCGATGGAGATCTGTTTGATCGCAGACACCATCCGCGCTACCGCAATCCGTATGATCCCGTCCGCAAGCTTGATCTCATCGAGCCCTAGTCTTTCGGCCAAAGGCTTCAGCGCAACCATCGAGAGCTTTGGATCGAGCTTGATACGGCCGCCGGCCAAAGGCGACTCAGCCGCGAGTCGATTCAGCACGAGGTTGGCGTCAGTAACGGTTGGCTGGACGCCTCCGCGACCGTAGCAGGCAGGTCCTGGCGCGGCTCCGGCACTCTGCGGTCCAACCATGAGGATTTCACCGGAGTCGATCCATCCGATCGACCCACCACCCGCACCCACGGCATTGATTTCGATCTGAGGAGTACGGTTAGCGTACTCGGCGATCTTCTGCTCGTTCGTCACAGGTATCCTGAGGTTTTCGATCAGACAGACGTCCGTCGAAGTTCCACCCATGTCGCAAGTGATGATATTTGGAACATCCAGCAACCCGCCAAGATGTACGGCGGCAGCGACACCACCAGCGGGGCCCGAAAGCACTGTGGCAACAGGTAGTTGCTTCGCGCGTTCAGCCGTCGAGACGCCACCGTTTGACGTCATAATGTAGAGATCGCGTCGAAAGCCTTTACCCTCGAGACTGGACTTGAGCCGAGACAGATATCGCCGCATCAACGGCCCGATATAAGCGTTCAGTGCAGTCGTATTGAAGCGTTCGTATTCGCGAAACTGAGGCAACACATCCGACGACGTGCAGACGAAGGCATCGGGAAGCGCTGACGCAAGGGCTGCCTTGGCGGCACGCTCATGTTCTGGATTGATGTAGCTGTGCAAGAAACACACTGCCACTGCCAGATTGTCGTGTTTCGGGAGATCCGAAACCGCAACGTCCAGGTCACTTTCGTTGAGCTTCTGCAAGACGGTACCGTCATAGAGCAGACGCTCCTCGACTTCCCGTGTTCTGGTGCGTGGAATGAGAGGTGGCTTCTTTTGAGATCGAATATTGTACAGAACGGGACGGTTCGTTCGTCCAATTTCAAGAACGTCCTTGAAACCTTTTGTCACAAGCATCCAGCACTCTGCACCTTTGCCTTCAAGGATTGCGTTTGTACCGATTGTGACGCCATGAACAAATCGCTCGACGTTCGCCATATCCGCCTTTAGCAGATCCAGAACATCAATCACGCCGATTGTCGGGTCTGACGGCGTCGATGAGGCCTTGGCATAAGCAAATGACTTTCCGACATCGTCGTAAGCAACTGCATCCGTAAAGGTGCCGCCAACATCGATACCAATCCACAGCATGATCGTATTACCTTTCTAGCGAATTCAAGGCCGGAACTATCGTCCGAGATAGCTCCGAATGACTTGCGGATCGGTGGCAAGTTGCCGCCCACTTGTCGTGAAAGAAATTTCTCCATTTGCGAGGATATGCGCTTCTTCAGCCAGCGCCGCAGCGACCCCCACATTCTGTTCCACCAGCAGGATTGAAAGCCCGCCCGTGTTGAGGATTCGAATGGCGTCGATCATCTCCTCAACGACTTTTGGCGAAAGCCCGGCAGAAGGCTCATCCATCATCATCAAGCGCGGTTTCGACATCATTGCCCGGCCAATGGCAACCATCTGCTGCTCGCCGCCAGATAGCTGGCCGGCACGGTCTTCACTTTTGCGAGCAAGGGTCGGGAAGAGTGTCATTACTTCGTCGATTGTCCGCCGCTTTTCAGCTTTGTCGGGGCGCGTGACGGCTCCGAGATCGAGATTGTCCCGGACAGACATGCCAGGCCAGACGAAGCGGCCTTGAGGTACCTGAACCACTCCGGCGACGACGATGTCGCGCGGATGCAGGCCGACTAGGGAGACACCGTCGCAGGAGATTGAACCGGATCGAGGTTGCACGAGCCCGCTCAACGCCTTCAGAATTGTCGACTTTCCGGCACCATTGCCACCCATCAGGCCGACGATCCGGCCTTTCGGAACTTCAAAACTGACACGCCGGACGACCTCGGTTGGGCCATACCAGACATTGAGATCAGTGACCGACAGCATTGAACCCGCTTCCCAAGTAGGCTTCGATGACGTTGCGGTCCGATGTCACTTCGTCGGCTGTTCCCTCAGCGATCTTGCGACCAGATGCCATGACGGTCACTCGATCGCAGACGTTCATGACGACTCGGATGACGTGTTCGATCATGATGACCGTGACGCCGCGCTCGCCGCGGACCTTCCGAAGCAGCTCCTCAAGCTCGATGACGCGGTTGAGAGACAGTCCGACAGCCGGTTCGTCGAGAAGAATCACACTCGGATCACTCACGAGCGCTCTTGCGATCTCGATAATTCTCTGCTGCCCGAAAGAAAGCTCGCCGCCATCACGATCCGCAAATTTCGTCATTCCGACAAACTCGAGAGCGGTCCACGCTTTTTCGGCAGCCACGCTTTCTTCATCGCGCAATCTTCTGGTGGAGAATGCTGCATCTAGAAGCGTCGTCTTCATCGTTGAGTGCAATCCGGACATAACGTTTTCAAGGACGGTCATGCCCTTGAAGAGCTGGCTCGACTGGAACGTCCGTCGCATGCCACGGGAGGCGATCCCACTCGACTTCAGACCGAGCAAAGATTTTCCATCCAGGAAGATGTCACCAGACGTCGGTTTGCTCACGCCCGTGATTGCATTGAGAAGGGTAGTTTTTCCGGCGCCATTCGGTCCGATAATTCCACGTATTTCGGCGGGCGCGATCTCTAAAGACACTTCGTCGAGGGCGACAAGCCCGCCGAATCGTACGCCGAGCTTTCGAACTTCGAGTTTGGACTGTCCAACCGTCATTTTCGGGCATCCCGCCGACGAAGCGGCTCACGCCAAGCCAGAAAATGCTTACGCAGAAGACCGGCAAGCCCGCTGGGAAGAAACAAGACCGTCAGAAGAATCATCCCGCCAAATGCGATTTCCTGGAGCTCTTTCGTGGCACGAAGCGTTTCTTGAAGGCCGATCAATCCAATTGCCCCAAGAATTGCGCCGGTGATCGACCCAAGTCCGCCGACAACAACCATGGCAAACTGAACAATGACCTGAAAGAGATCATAGGTCTCGGGAACCACGATGGTCAGGATCGGAGCGAAGAGGCCACCGGCCGTGCCGGCGTAGAATGCGCTCAGGGCATAGGCTGTTGTCTTGGTTCGAGTGAGGTCTATCGCGAGACCTTCCGCAGCAACCTCACTTTCACGAATCGCGACGAAGGCGCGCCCAAATCGGGATCGAAGAATGTTCGAAGTTATTACGATCAAGGCGGCCGCGATCGTCAAACTCACGTAATAGTGAGTCGTCTCCCAAGCACCAGGCGTTCCATAGTCGATCGCTGCGACGCGTATGCCAGTCGGTCCTCCGGTAACTGGATCCCAATGGAGAAATACCCAAACGGCAAACTGTGCAAAAGCTACTGTTGCGAGAGCCAGGTAGAGTCCGGACAGTCGCAATGCCGGCAGCACTCCGAGCACGCCAATGATCAGTGCAGTGCACGCGCCGATCGGCAAGGCAAATCCATATGGAATACCAAACTTCGTACGGGCTATTGCGGTCCCATAGGCCCCCACCCCGAACAGCGCCGCGTTCACGAAGGCGAGAAGGCCTGCATATCCAAGTAGCAGGTTCAGTCCGAGCGCGAGGATGACGTAGATGAATACTAGATTGCCGACGAATATTTTATATTGATTTAAGAAAATTGGCGCGATGAGAGCCGCTAGGAGAATCGCTACAAAAACGGGAATCGGAGTCAGAAGCCTACGCATATTCATTCACGCTTTCCTCTGCTGATACACGCCGAAGAGGCCAGAGGGGCGAAAGACAAGGACCACGATAATGACTATGAAGGCTGCTATTTCCTGAAGGGAAGAGTCGATGTAGCCCGATGCGAACTGTTCGATCAGTCCGACCAGAAATCCACCAACGACGGCGCCCACCATGCTGCCCAAGCCGCCTAGAATTGTGGCTGCAAACGCTTTGATCAGGAATCCAGCGCCTATATCCGGAGAGATAAGAGTAAGCGGCGCCATCAGAACCGCGGCAGCACCGGCAACGGCCGCGCCAATACCCCAAGTCCACGTGTAGACGTTTTCAACACGTATGCCGACGAGATAGGCCGCACCACTATTCTCGCTTGTGGCCTGCATGATCTTCCCGGCTTGTGTGCGGGAGAAGAACGCCGCAAAGGCAAGCATGAAGGCGACCGCGGCACCTAGAACAATTAGCTGCTGCGGTAGTATGGGGATGTCGTAAATGAAAATTGGCGCCGGGTCGATGAATGCCGGGATGCTGAGATACTCGCCCTTTCCACCCCAGAAGAATCGGCCGATTCCCTTCAGGAGATAGGAGAATCCGACCGTGGCGAGAACCATTGTCAGCGCGGGCGCTTTTATGAGTGGTCTGTAGACGAGTCTATCCGACACAACTCCAAGACAGAGCGACAGGATGACTGCAACAATCAGCGCGATAACATATGGAAACGCGAGATACGCAATTAGGCTGTACGCGAAGAACCCGCCGAGCATGAACAGCTCGCCATGCGAAAAATTGATGTGACCGGTGGAGCGGTAAACAAGCACAAGACCGATCGCGACGAGCGCATACAACGCGCCTGTTGTGAGACCACTGGTCAGTAGAAATGGGAACATTTCCGATTGGGTCCTTTATGGACAGAAACCGTTCGGGGCAGGAATGGATATCCTCTCCCTGCCCCGAACCGCATCACTTAAGGACTGTTGTACCAACCTGCTTCATCTCTGGTCCACGAAGAGAGAACCATGCCATGGACCGGTAGCACTGATGGTTATCCGGCTTGCAGGAAATCGGACCCGGATAGGCTGGCGTCTCGACTGTCAGATCAGAGAGTGCCTTTGCGAGGCTTTCACGTGTCAGATCGCGACCGGCCTTCTTTAGAGCAGCAACAACGAATTCGCCGCTGGCTATGCCGAAAAGATGCCAAGTCATGAAGGTATCCGACGGATAGTGCTTCTTCACAACTTCCTTCCACTTGGCCACCGACGGATCATCCGGGTGCTTGGTCGGTGCAAGTGCTTCGAACTTGTCCATCGATCCCGGAATTCCGATGCTTTGCTCCATCGCCTTCAGGTCGCTGATCGCAGAACCGCCGACGACAATCGGACGGAAACCGATCTTGTACATGTCTCGCATCAGGATCGTTGCCGCCTTGGGGAAAAGGACGGCAATGACTGCATCGGCGCCAGAGGCACGAAGCTTCAGTGCTACGGCCGTCGCATCTGACGGGTCTGGCGACAGATCCTCGTCCGCAACGGCTGTAAGATTCCGAGTTTTCAGACTCTGGAGCAGCGGTGCGTAGCGGCTGTCAGCCCACGCATCCTTCTGCTTGACGATGGCAATCTTCTTTGCCCCGAGATCGATCGCACGCTGTAACTGTCCTTCGGTCTCCATCCAGCCGGCGAGCATGGTGGTGAAGATCATCGGGTTCACCGGATCGGTGAGCTGCGGCGCAGTCGATGCGGTAATCACCCAGGGAATCTTCGCAGCAACGATGTCCGGCATCGCCGCAAGGCTGGCGTTCGAACAGCCGCCACCATGGATCATGAACACCTTGTGTTCGTGGATCAGTTTCTTCGTCGCAGGAACGGCTTGGTCAGGCTTGCACGCGTCGTCTTCTCTAACGTAGCGAAGCTTCCGGCCGTGGATCCCACCGGCCGCATTCACTTCGTTGTAGACCGACTCAACTCCGTCATAGATCGTCTTTCCATTGTGGTAGAGCGGTCCGGTCAGAACGCCCAACGCACCAATGAGAATCTCGTTGTCGGTCACGCCGACTTCCGCGGCGACGGCGGGGTTTTGAAACAGCAAACCGCCCGCGACGACCATAGCTCCCATACAGAGTTTTCCGCGAATCATGCTCCGCCTCCTTCAATGATGAAGTTATTCTTGAGCTTCTCTGGTTTTTGAATGCCAGATCCGTGCCGCCGGGTCGTGAAGGGCCGGCGCGAACTCTTCAGTTGCTGGAGCAGCGTACCTGTCGCCCCTGCCCCTGATCGGTTGTGAGTTGATGCTTGATAACGCCCGAAATGGGCGTGTCGCCTTGCTCTTGTGAACAAGCTCTCGATTTGGGGCACTTGCGGCAGAACCATGCTCGCTCCCGACGGGACAAGAAAATCTTGTCCGGTAGTTAAGATGAAACATGAACCATCGTTCATTTGTCAAGCAGCGATGTTCACAAAACATTGAAACATGAATCATGTTTCATTATTTTGGAATTGCGCGATGCTGTCCCAGTCGAGCGGGAGCTCGGTGATGTTCAGCCCGATTTGGCACATAGATGTGTCTCAAAGGTTGTCAAACCAACGTCGTCATCCATGTCGTTTGGCTGGACCTGCTGTTGCTGACTTCTCATGCAGAGTGACTGTCCGACAGCAGTGGTGTCGGTTGGCTATATGAAGGGGTAATTCAGATGAGCATCACTGACGACGCTGTACTCACCGAGATCCATGGACCAGTTGCCGTCCTGACAATCAACAGACCCAAAACGCTAAATGCTCTCGATGTACCGACCCTTCTCGTCCTTGAAGCGTCTTTTGTAAAACTCGAATCTGACAGCTCCGTCCGCGTCATCATCGTAACCGGTGCCGGAGAGAAGGCATTTGTCGCCGGAGGCGATATTGGAGACCTGAATTCACGGGGCGGGCTTTCGCACTATCAAGAATTCGCTGAAACGATCCATCGAGTGTTCCGCCGGATCGAGATCTGTGACAAGCCCGTTATTGCGGCGATCAACGGCTATGCGTTGGGAGGTGGAACCGAGCTGCTTCTGGCCACCGATATTCGGTTTGCTGCCGCGACCGCTCGCTTTGGACTGCCGGAGATCACGCTGGGGATCATCCCGGGTGCCGGCGGCACACAGCGCCTGCTTCGGCAGGTTCCGCTCTGTCGCGCTAAGGAGATCATGTTTTCCGGAAGGCACTTCCCCGCTGAGACGGCGCTGGAGATCGGGTTGATAAATCGCATAGTTCCACCAGAACGGTTGATGGCCGAAACCCTTGAGTTCGCGGCGCAGCTCTCGGAAAAGTCGCCGCTAATCCTGAAAGTTCTGAAGCGGACTCTCACAGACGGCGCCGACATGACCCTCGCTGCCGCACTTTCTCACGAGAAAGTCATGGCAAGTATCGTCTTCGATAGTGCGGATTCGCATGAAGGCTGCAGCGCCTTTCTTGAGAAGCGGAAGCCCAATTTCACCGGGAAGTAACACGCCGATTTGGAGTGGAGATTGAATATGGAATTCTCACTATCAAGCGAACATCAACTCCTTATCGAGACTGCGCGGAAAGTCGGCGAGAAGTACGGCCTGGAGTACTGGCGGAACTGCGATGAGAACAAGCAGTTCGCCGAAGCGTTCTGGCAAGCGATCTGCGATGCAGGACTTGCAGGCGTTGCACTCCCCGAAGAGTACGGGGGGGCCGGGCTCGGAATGCTCGAAATGGCCTTGATCATCGAGAACCTGGCGGTCGGCGGTGGCGGCTCGACGCTCGGTCAGATATTCATGAACAATCCGATCTTTGGAGGTGTACCTCTCGTCAAGTTTGGGACGAAAGATCAGAGAGAAGAGATGCTTCGTCCGCTTGTAGACGGACGGATGCGCTTCGCAATGGCGTTGACGGAACCGGACGTGGGTTCAAATACGCTGGCGATGAAGACTTTTGCACGCCGCTCAGACGGCGGCTGGCGGATCAATGGCAGCAAAATCTGGATCACCTGCATGCCTCAGGCACACAAGGTCTTGGTTGTCGCAAGGACGACCAAGATTGAAGATGCGCCGCGACGGACACACGGGATCACAATGTTCTTGATCGACCGTGATCGCAAAGGTCTGACCCATAGCGCGATCGACAAAGTCGGAACAAATACGAACCCGTCCAGTAACGTCTATTTTGACGACGTCCTTGCCAGAGACAACGAAGTTGTCGGAACAGTCGACGGAGGCTGGCCCGAGCTTCTCGAAGTTCTGAACACCGAGCGGATTGTCACCACCGCCGGCCTTGTCGGTGCAGGAAAGCTCGCACTACGCCTCGGCGTCGACTATGCGAAGAGCAGGAAAGTTTTTGGGAATACCCCGATCGGCGCCTATCAAGGTCTGCAGTTCCCGCTCGCGGAGGCCCATGCAGAGATCGAGTGTGCGCGACTGATGAACCTGAAGGCTGCATGGCTCCACGACAACGGAAAGCCTTACGGCTCCGAGGCGAATACTGCGAAGTTTCTCGCTGTCCGGGGAGCAACTCAGGCAATCGAGCGCGCAATGCAGACGATGGGCGGGATGGGATTCGCCAAGGACATGCATGTCGAGCGCCTGTGGCGAGATGCGCGACTGTTCCAGTTTGCGCCAGTGTCGGAAGAGATGATTCTGAACTTTATAGCGATTCACGATCTCGGCTTGCCTAAAGGATACTGAATCGCCCCCAACTTTCGCTCAGACGAGGAAGAGACCATGGATCTTGAACTGCGGGGACGAAGAGCTCTTGTGACGGGTGCCAGCAAAGGCATCGGACTAGCCGTCGGCGAAATTCTCGTCGCTGAGGGGTGCGATGTCGTTCTCGTCGCCAGAGATGCAGAGCGCCTTGAAAAGGCCGCCGCAAAGCTTCGATCCCTCGGTGGCGGTTCGGTGATGACCGTAGCCGCAGACCTTGGCAAGGCAGCGGATCAGGCAGCACTTGCGAGCGAGTTCGGGAGCGTCGACATTCTGGTCAACAATGCGGGCTCGAATCCTCCCGGAGAAATTGACGATATTCCGGAAGATGTCTGGCGGCGCGCCTGGGACCTCAAAGTTTTCGGGTACATCAATATGACGCGCGCTTTCTATTCCAAGATGAAGGAGCGCAAATCCGGTGTGATCATTAACGTCATCGGCAATTCCGGTGAGAGAATGCAGTCGCGGTATATCCTGGGCTCCTCTGGAAATAGCGCCTTGATGAGCATGACGAAGGCACTTGGCGCTCGGTCGCCTGATCACAATGTGCGGATCGTCGGCGTGAATCCGGGCCTGACAGCGACAGATCGAGCGATGTTCATGCTGGAAGGATGGAGCCGAGACGCGTTCGGAACACCAGATCGATGGCAAGACTTCGTCGCAAAGCTGGATCTTCCTTTTGGTCGGATGGGAGAGGCCAAGGAAGTCGCCGAAACGGTTGTGTTCTTGGCATCGCCACGGGCCTCCTACGTCAGCGGCACGATAGTGACGGTAGACGGCGGCGCTTCGAACCGTAACGCTTGAGGAGCCTTCATGGGCGAGATAGTCAGGATCGAAACTGGACCTAGAAGCAGCCAAGCCGTGATCTACAACGGTGTTGTTCACTTGGCCGGTCAGGTTGCGCGCGGCTCAGAGAATGCCTCGGTGGCTGATCAGACGCGTGAGATACTTGGGAACATTGATCGACTCTTGGCATTGGCAGGAAGCGACAAAGCGAGGCTGATCTCTACAACGATCTTCCTTGCAGACTTTCGTCGGTTCGACGAGATGAACGATATCTGGATTGCGTGGGTCACACCTGGGTGCACGCCAGCGCGCGCAGTCGTCGAAGCAAAGCTCGTTACGCCAGGATTTGCAGTAGAGATCTTTGTACAGGCCGCTACTAAAGGGTAAATGCGCTAGGGGCACTCCAGATTCATACATTTTTTTCTGACAATTCTGGGAAATGGAAATGGCAAGTCAAGCGGGGCTCAACGCACTGTCAGGATTGCGCGTTCTAGATCTGACACGTGTCCGCGCCGGTCCCGCCTGCTGCCGGATATTTGCCGACTTCGGCGCTGACGTCATCAAGATTGACGCAACAGCCGGAGCAGACCCGAACGAAGGCATGAGCGGACCGCGGCACGGTTATGACATGCTCAACCTTCATCGCAATAAGAGATCTCTGACGTTGAATCTGAAGAAGCCGGAGGGTCTCGACATCTTCATGCGTCTCGTGCGCACGGCCGACATCGTTGTCGAGAATTTCCGCCCCGACGTCAAAGACCGTCTGGGAATTGGGTACGCAGCCCTTCGGGCTGTCAACAAGCGCATAATCCTTGCTTCAATCTCGGGATTTGGACAGGACGGTCCCTACGCTACTCTGCCCGGCTTTGATCAGATCGCCCAAGGCATGGGCGGCCTGATGGCGGTGACGGGACTGCCAGGTCAAGGACCGGTGCGTGCCGGCGCTGCTGTCGCGGACATCTCCTCGGGGCTATATGCCGCCATCGGCATCCTTGTCGCCCTTCAGGAGCGTGCCGCGTCTGGAGAGGGCCAATGGGTTCACTCGTCGCTACTGGAAGCACAGATCGCGGTGCTGGATTTTCAGGCAGCACGCTATCTGGTTGATGGCGTTGTGCCAGAGCAGTCAGGAAACGACCATCCATATTCGACTCCCATGGGTGTATTTGCCACGGCAGATGGCTTCATTAACCTTGGTGTCGGCGGTGACGGTCATTGGAAAAATCTCTGCGGCCTTCTGAAGATGCCCGACTGGGCGTCTGATCCGAAGTTTGCTACGGGCGAGGCTCGGTTCAAGAACCGGCCTGAAGTTAGATCGATGATTGAGCCGATCTTCAAGGCACGGAGCAGCAAGGAGTGGATGCTCGATCTCGCAAGTGTCGGTGTTCCTGCCGGCCCCATCTACAAGATGAACGAAGTTTTCGACGATCCTCAGGTTCGCCATCTCGGCATAGCCGTGCCCTGCCCTCATCCCGCAAGAGGAGACATCTCCCTCGTCGGACAGCCCGTTACTTTATCTAGGACGCCGGCGAGCATGCAAAAGCCATCACCCGATTCAGGTGAGCATACGGATGACTTGCTGGACGAACTTGGATTCAGCGCAGAGGCAAAAGCACATCTTCGAAATGTTGGCGCGGTCTAGATAGTCATGGAATCTGGCAAAGTGCTTTGCCGGCATGAGTCCGGCATTGCCCGCATCACGATCTCAAACGAGCGTCGCAGGAATGCCATTTCACTTGCGATGTGGCGGCAGCTTCTCGAGTATCTTCTGGAGGCGGAGGGTGATCTCAACACGCGGATGATCGTCATATCAGGCGCCGGAAGTTTGGCATTCAGCTCCGGAGCCGACATTTCGGAGTTCCAGACGGTCCGGTCTACGCCTGAGCAGATCGCCATATACGAGGGGGTTGCAATGCAAGTGCAGCAATCCCTCGAGCGCCTGAGCAAACCTTCGGTCGCTCTTGTTGAGGGAATTTGCTATGGTGGCGGGTTAAATCTTGCCATGGCCTGTGACATCCGTCTGGCGGCAGAAAGTGCCACATTCTGCGTTCCAGCAGCCAGAATCGGGATTGGATACTCGCTCGACGAAGTACTTGTCGTCGCGGCAAAGTCAGGCCGAGCAATTGCCGCTGACCTTCTGCTAAGCGGTCTCCCGCTATCTGCGCGCGAGGCGCATTCTGGCGGAATTGTACAACGACTGTGGCCTGTCGAATCGTTTCGTGATCAGGCAAACACCTACGTCACGGCCATTTCACGAAACGCCCCCCTTTCGATGGCGACAATCAAGAGATCAATTGCCACAGTCCGGCCAACTGTAACCGACACTGAGAGGGCCGAAATCAGTCAACTGGTCTCCTTATGTGACTCCAGCGATGACTATCGCGAGGGGCAGGCCGCCTTTCTGGAGAAGCGCCAACCGAAATTTTCGGGCAGCTAGACAGGCGTTCGCGTGCCCAAACTTTCTCGGAGAAACTCATGACAGATGGCGAAACAGCAGCTTCACCTAGCATTCGCTACGCGAAGTCCAACGGCGTTGCCACGCTGACCATATCGCAGCCCGCCAAACTGAACGCGATGACCTTCCAGATGTGGTCGGGCCTTGCGTCAGGCGTCCGGCGAGCTGAAGAGGATCCAGAGGTTCGCGTCATCCTGCTTCGGGGAGATGGCATTCGCGCATTCTGCGCCGGCGCCGACATCTCCCAGTTTGGCGCAATGCGGGATGGAGCAGATGCGGTCGTCACATATGAAGAGGCGGTGTCTTCAGGTACGGTAGCGCTCATGAATGCCTCCAAGCCGACGGTGGCCGCCATCTCTGGCATCTGTTTTGGTGGTGGGTTTGGGTTATCCATGTGCTGCGACCTTAGGGTCGCATCATCCGATTCGCGATATCGAATTCCGGCAGCACGGCTTGGACTAGGCTATGCCTTTGATGGCGTGGAGCTTATCACCAAGAAGATCGGCATTAACTGCACAGCCGATCTGCTGATGAGCGCAAGGATCATCGACGCAAGCGAGGCCTGCACAATGGGTGTCGTCAATACGATTTTCGAAGCATCTACATTCGAGAGCGATGTTCTGGCCTATGTCGAAAGAATATCGGCAAATGCTCCGTTGACGCTCCGGGCTGTCAAGGCCGCGCTGATTGAAATTCTGAAGCCTGCTGCGTCACGGAATGTAGCCACCGTCGATGCACTGGTCTCCGCATGCTTCAACAGTGCGGACTATCGCGAAGGTCGCGAAGCCTTTGCCCAGAAGAGAAACCCAGCCTTCAAAGGTCACTAAGGCTTGCGCAGCAGCAGCGCCGGATTCTCGAGATAATGCACGACACGATTCAGGTACTTTGCCGCACTCACGCCGTCTAGAACCCGATGATCCGCTGCCATGACTAGTCCCAGCTCTCTCTTCAAGCTGGGCTCGCCATGCACACCCGGCCGAAACAATTCCCTGACGCTTCCGACCCCAATTATCGCTGTCTGACCAGGATTCACGATTGGCGTCAGGTAAGTTACATCGTGCATGCCAACATTCGATACCGTCAAAGAGCCACCGGATAGGTCATCCAAAGTGAGTTGGCCGGATCGACTGCGTCCGATCAGGGCCGTCGATGCTCTGGTGACTTCGTCGAGATCCATGCTTCCGGCATTCCGCAGTACCGGCGCCATCAGGCCCCGGTCTGTCTGGACCGCAACCCCGACATCGACCGTCGCGATGTTCGAGAATCCGGTCTCACGCCAAACTCGGTTCACTTCCGGACTGTCGCCGAGCGCACGCGCGACCGCACATATCACGATATGCGTGAGACTGATCCTTGCCTCAATTCCGGAGTTCATTTGCTCGCGTAGCGACAGAAGGGAAGACACTTCCGCCTCCGTCGCCACATAGAAGTGCGGAATGTCGCGCTTGGCGCCAGTCAATCTCCTGGCGACTGCCAGTTTGACGCTGTCTGCCTGTTCAAAATTCGCTTCTGGCGGGAGCGCCCGACCGCCACCGCGGTTCGTGGCCGCAATTACGTCCGCAGCCTTGATCCGACCACGAGGTCCGCTGCCAGAAATGCCGGCAAGATCGATGCTTGATTGGCGACTAAGCCGACGGGCTAGAGGTGTCGCGATGATTCGGCCCAAGGCCTTTTGGCTTGCGGGTGGCGCTGCCGGCCTTTCGGACAACTCGGCCGCCGGAGCCTTTGCCGGAGCTTCGCCCTCGAGAGCCATCGTCCCTGCGCCGGTCCACCTTGCGATCGCAGTCCCAACCGGGACGGTCGTGCCGGTCGGAACAAGTATCTCGATCATCTCTCCAGCGGACGGAGCCTCGACTTCATTTGCGATTTTCTCGGTTTCAACGACGCAGATGACGTCACCCGCTGCGATTCGATCGCCAGGCTTGACCTTCCATTCGGAAAGAAGCCCCTCGGTCATTGTAAGACCAAGCTTCGGCATGACGATGTTCTGGCTGGCTTGCATGGAGCGGTTGCTCTCTTCGATCTCAGACCAGAAGTTTCTTTGCTGCCGAAACCAGGCGGTTGCTATCAGGCCGGCACTCCAACTCGAGACTTTTGGCGAACGGAATTGGCATGAACGGCGATCCAACCCGTATGATCGGAGCATCCAGCTCGTCAAAGCCAATTTCAGCCATTCGCGCGACGATCTCTGCACCGACGCCAAAAGCCTCAACAGCCTCATGCGCCACCATGAGACGATGGGTGCGCGATAGCGATTCCACCACGAGTTCCTCGTCCCAAGGCTGGATTGACCGCAAGTCGATCACTTCGGCTTCGACATTGTCATTGCTGAGCTGACTTGCGGCTTCGAGAGCGGTGTGTACCATTGCACCATATGTGACAATCGTAAGGTCCCTACCCGGGCGCACGATATTCCCTTTCCCGATAGGTACGACTGGCGGATTGTCCGGAAGCTCACCCTTCATTCCGTAGAGCGCCTTGTTCTCGACAATGATCACGGGATTAGGGTCGGCGATGGCACTTCGAGTCAAACCGTAAGCGTCTAGTACGGTTGCAGGGCATACGACCTTGAGACCAGGAACATGCGCGAACCAGGCTTCCAGACACTGTGAGTGCTGCGGGCCCGCGTTCAAGCCACCCCCGTGAGGAGTACGGATCACGAGCGGAACCGAACGCTGGCCGCCAAACATGAAGTGTGCTTTGGCGGCCTGATTGACAAGTGCATCCATCGTCAATGTCATGAAATCCATGAACATGATTTCCACGACCGGGCGCAAACCCGACAGTGCCGCACCAACCGCAGCGCCGACGACTGCCGCCTCGGAGATCGGCGTATCCCGCACGCGCAGTTCGCCATACTTTTCGGCCAGACCCTTTGTCACACCGAAAGGGCCGCCAGCCGCAGCGATATCTTCGCCCAAAAGGATGATCGACGGGTCCTCATCCATGCTGTCGATGAGTGCATTGGTAATGGCCTTGCCATACCTGATCTCAGCCATGGCTAGGACCTCCCCATAGCGTAGACACCCCGTGAGGCGCGCTGGAAATCGGGAACATTGCCGGACCGGGCGACCTCGACTGCATGATCGATCTGCAGTTCAATCCTGGCCTCGACGGCATCGAGTTCCGCGTCCGTAACTCCAGACTCGATCAGCCTCTTTCTCGCCCTCACGACAGCATCGGTCGGAGCAGTCGCAGCGATAGGTTCACGGTACTTCTGCTGATCGCCCTCAAAGTGGCCGCGAACACGCGTTGTCCTGCACTCGAGTACGTACGGTCCTCCGCCACTTCGCATGTTGGAGATGGCGCGGTCGGCGCTTACCCATACTTCCTCGATGTCATTTCCGTCGATTTCCTGGTGGGGGATGCCGTAAGCCTTCGAGAGATCTGCGAGCTTTGGGACGACTTGGCGGCTGGTCGGCGAGAATTCCGCCCAACCGTTGTTCTCGCACACCGCAAAGAATGGCAACTTCCAAAGCGCGGCCAAATTCAGACTTTCATGAAGTACGCCCTCCGCCATGGCGCCATCACCGAAGAAGACGACCGCCACGTCTGTCGTACCGCGAGTCTGGTGCGCCAACGCGCTGCCGAGAGCGATCGGGATTCCGGCACCTACGATGCCGTTTGCGCCGAGCATTCCGATCGACAGGTCGGCTACGTGCATGGATCCACCGCGTCCACCGCAGATTCCCTGCTCCTTCCCCATGATTTCCAGGAAAAAGCGATCGAGCGGCATGCCCTTCGCGAGTGCATGGCCATGCCCTCGATGCGTCGAAGCTATTGTGTCAGAGTCGCGCAGCACTGCGCCGATGCCTGCTGGAACAGCCTCTTGCCCGATGCTTAAGTGGATGAAGCCGGGCACTTCCCCATCCGCAAAAAGGCGCGAGAGCCTGAGCTCCGACTGGCGTACGAGTGCCATCATCTCGTAGAGAGATAAAAGCTTTTCTTTGCCGACTGTTGCCATATCAAACCGTCTTTGCGAGCGTTCGCGTTTACAAATTACTTGGCAACCGAGGCATAGCCTCGGTCTTCTCTAAGTTTTGCGACTTTCCGAGCTGCGCATGTCCGCAGCAAGTCGGCCGAGACGTTTCTTCCAGCATCGCGAGATGCATCCATCCGGTTTTCTCATATGTAACAAGCACTTATGCCGGACTCTTAGCGACCCTAGAGACCGCATACCGGTAGAGATGTTCAGGCTACCGGGGTCAAATATCGGGGTCAACCTTTATGAATTGTGAGTCGATATTCATATTTTGAAGCGCATTGAGAGTGATGCCGGGCGCACCACACCATCACGACTGAGACTAGTCCGATACGACAGATTTTGGCTTCTCAGCCCTTGGCGCGTTTTCCGCCAAACAGGCCGAATCGAATGAACTTTGCATATGCTCGAAACATGGAGTCAGGCGGTCGCTTTACCTTGCCATCCCAGTAGGCGTAGCGAAGGCTCAGATAGCTACGCGCGGCCATCAGCACAAAGACAACGGCCTCAAGCTCGTCAGCTTCATATCCAGGCAAATCTCCCGCCGCCCACGCTCGCTTTAGCGCTCGCAGATATTTGGCCGATATATTCTTAAGATGCTCGCGGTGGCCCGTCGGCGCAAAGAGTTCCGCCTCGTTCAGGATCCGATAGAATTCGGGAACTTCAATCAGATATTCGAAGAATACGCTGAACCTCTTCTCTTCGCGCTCGAGCTCAGTCGTTGATTTTCGGGCTTCAGCAGCAATGTAGTCCAGCATGCCCTCACCAAGGACGGGGAGGAGTTGGTCAAGCAGATGCTGGCGGGATTCAAAGTAGTTATAAAACGTGCCTTGAGCCACCTTCGCTTTGGCGGTGATCCGCGAAATCGAAGCACCGGCGTACCCGTACTTTCCGACAACTTCTGCCGCCGCCTTGAAGAGCGCATCGCGCACGCGCCCTGCGCGTTCGGCTCGCGTCGAGCGAGGCTTACTTTGACGGGTGATGACCGGGCGCCGGTCGGCCGTTGGTTTGCTTGTTCGCACGCGGTGTAATCATGATTCAATGTTCGTAAACAACGTGTTTTTGTCACATGCTGGAAGACGTTGTCAATTGCAAGCTCTGGCGAGTTTGAAATCGGGTGACATGCCCTCGACTCACCGAGAATGAATCCGGTTTGCGTCGCTTTCGCGTTTAGGGGAGATTCTGGCATACTCGTCGGACAGGTGGGAAATGGCGAACTTCGATCTTTCGGGAAAAGTAGCGCTGATCACGGGTGCGTCTTCGGGCCTCGGGCAGCACTTTGCAAAAACGCTTTCTCGCGCAGGCGCGAAAGTTGTTCTAGCCGCCCGTCGCGTCGATCCCTTACGAGAGTTGAAGGACGAGATTGTCAAGGCAGGTGGCCTTGCCGAGACCGTACAGTTGGATGTCACGTCTGACGCCTCCGTCCAAAGCGCCATAGATGCCGCGTGGCAGATCGCCGGTCCGGTTACGATCGTCATCAACAATGCCGGTGTCGCCGCCACAAAGCGCCTGCTTGATAAGGACGAGGGGGAATGGCGGCGAGTGCTTGACACGAACTTGATCGGGGCAGCAAGCGTTGCCCAAGCGGCCGCTCGGCGAATGGTTGATATGAAGGTTGGCGGATCAATCGTGAATATTGCATCCATCCTTGGCCTTCAGGGCGCATTAGGTGTGGCAATTTATGCCGCATCAAAAGCCGGCTTGCTGAGCTTGACCAAGTCGTTGGCACTCGAGCTTGGACGTAAGGGGATTCGCGTAAATGCCATCGCTCCAGGATATGTAAAAACAGATCTCAGCAAGGAGTTCTTCGACCGAAGGGCGGAGAAGCTTCTCGATCAGATTCCGCTCAAGAAGTTTATCGAGCCGTCTGACTTGGATGGGCCCTTGCTTCTACTCGCCTCTGATGCGTCAAGCTGGATGACCGGCTCGACGCTCGTTGTAGACGCCGGCCATAGCCTCGTTTTCGAGACATCTTCTTGATTCGAATTTTTTCACTCGGTGAACGCAAGCGTTAAGGCAGTTCGCCGTGATCCAGGCCAGACGTCTCTGCGCCGTCATGGCTTTTTCGCTCGAGCCTCGGCCGTGAGGTTGACTACCACGCCACCGATCACGACCAGGGCGCCGACCAAGACTGGTAGCTCCGGTGTTTCCGCATAGAACAGCCAGCCGATCAACGCGATCAGCGGCAGACGCAGAAAATCGATCGGCACAACGAGCGTCGCGTCGCCGTGCCGGAAGGCGTTGGTGAAGCAATAGTGGGCGAGGAAGCCCGAGATACCGATGCCGAGCACCGGCAACCAGATGCTCCAGGTCAAGCTTCCAACAATCAGCGGCGAGTGGCCCGTAGCCCAGTTGGCCGCCATATTCATCGGCAACTGCATCAGATTCATCCAGAACATGATGGTCCAGGTTGAGTTTGATCCGGTCAAGAACTTCGTCGTGGTGATCTGGATGCCGAGAAACACGGCGGCCAGCACTACGGCCAATGCCTCCGGCCGAAAGCTGTCGAGGCCGGGGCGCAGGATGATGAGCACGCCTATGAAGCCGAGCACGATTGCCATGCCGCGAAACGGCGTCATCCGTTCCTTGAGGAACAGGACGGCGAATAACGCCACCCAGGCCGGCGTGGTGAACTCGATGGCGAACACCGTGGCCAGCGGCAACACCGTCACGCTCCAGACCCATAGTGCCTGCCCGATGAAATGGGCAATGTTGCGCAAGAGGTAGATCGTTGGCCGCACCATGCGCACGACCTGCTCCGGCCCCGGCGCCAAGAGCATCATGCCAACCAAGATAATCAAGCCGCCGATGTTACGGATGGCCAGCATCTCGAACGTCGTCATGAATCCTTGGAGGCCGCGCACCGATAACGCGATGCCTGCGAACGACACCAGAGTGCCAAGCATCCAAAAGAGGACGAACAGGGACTTGCGCTGAATGGGCACGTAACAAACTGTCCGTCGTCGAGAAGATCAGGGGTACTCCGTGACGGCTGGTATAGATGACTTCGCCGCATGAGACTTTGCAGTCTCTATACAGTCTCAATCTTTCCGACTGAGTCTCGAACTTTCTGAGATCCTAAAATCCGAGCTGTGGACTCGGTTTTAATTCTAAGAATCTAAAAACACTTTTTTATTCAATAAATTACATAGGATACTAGGTAGATTCTGAGTCTCAATCTTTCTGAACGAGTCTCAAACTTTCTGAGATCCTAGAAACAATTCGACTACACGTCGAGGTTCGCCACCTTCAGCGCGTTCTCGACGATGAAATCGCGACGGGGTTCGACCACGTCGCCCATGAGCGTGGTGAACACGCCGTCGGCGTCGGCGGTGTCGGCGACCTTGACCTGCAGCAGATGGCGGGCCTGCGGGTCGAGCGTGGTCTGCCAGAGCTGCTCGGGGTTCATCTCGCCCAGGCCCTTGTAGCGCTGGAACGAAAGGCCCTTCTTGCCGACCTCGAGCACCGTGTCGATGAGCTTGATCGGCCCCGCGACCTCGACCGTGCCCTTGTCCTTCGTCTCGAGCTTCGCGCGCTTGGCATAGAGCGTCTGCAGTTCGCCGGCCATCTCGACGAGGCGGCGCGCCTCGATCGAGTTGATGGTCACCTGGTCGATCGTGGCGCGGTCGATCTCTCCGCGCAGGCGGCGTTCGAACACCAGCCCGTCGGTGCCGCGCGTTCCGGTCCAACCGCGCTCGGTCTCCGGGCTCAGCACGTTGAGGCGCTTGGCGATGAATTCGGCCACCGCCTGCGCCTTCTCGCCGTCGGCCAGCAGCGACGGGTCGAGGGCACCCAGGATCGCGGCCTGCTCGACCGCATCGCGCGAGCCCACGCGCCGGGCAAGTGCGAGGATCATCATCTTGGCCGCACGCGCGCGTTCGACGGCACTGCGAAGATCTGGGCCGGCGCGCATCGCGCCGTCGGCGCCGGTCAGCGTCATGCCCTCGATGCCGCCGGCGATGAGATAGTCTTCCATCGCGCGCTCGTCCTTGAGATAGACCTCGGACGAACCCTTCTTGACCTTGTAGAGCGGCGGCTGGGCGATATAGATGTAGCCGCGCTCTATCAACGCCGGCATCTGGCGGTAGAAGAACGTCAGCAGCAGCGTGCGGATGTGGCTGCCGTCCACGTCGGCGTCCGTCATGATGACGATCTTGTGGTAGCGCGCCTTCTCGACGTCGAATTCCTCGGTACCGATGCCTGTACCGATCGCGGTCACGAGCGTGCCGATTTCGGCGGACGACAGCATCTTGTCGAGGCGCGCGCGCTCCACGTTCAGGATCTTGCCCTTGATCGGCAGGATCGCCTGATTGGCGCGGTTGCGGCCCTGCTTGGCCGAACCGCCGGCGGAATCGCCCTCGACGATGAAGAGTTCGGACTTCGCCGGATCGCGCTCCTGGCAGTCGGCAAGCTTGCCGGGCAGCGAGGCCATGTCGAGAGCACCCTTGCGGCGCGTGAGTTCGCGCGCCTTGCGCGCCGCCTCGCGCGCGGTCGCCGCCTCGACGATCTTCTGCACGATGCGCTTGGCGTCGGCAGGGTGCTCCTCGAACCATTGCTGGAGCTTGTCGTTGCAGATCTGCTCGACGACCGGGCGCACCTCGGACGAGACGAGCTTGTCCTTGGTCTGCGAGGAGAATTTGGGATCGGGCACCTTGACCGAGAGCACGCAGGTGAGCCCCTCGCGCGCATCGTCGCCGGTCAGCGATACCTTCTCCTTCTTGCCGGCACTCTCGCCCGCCACGCGCGCGATCGTGCGCGTCAGGGCACCCCGGAAGCCGGCCAGATGCGTGCCGCCGTCCTTCTGCGGGATGTTGTTGGTGAAGCACAGCATCGTCTCGTGATAGGCGTCGGTCCACTCGAGCGCCACCTCGACGGTCATGCCGTCCTTCTCGCCCTTCATCGTGACGGGCGCATGCAGCGCCTGCTTGGAGCGGTCGAGATACTTCACGAACGCCTCGATGCCGCCCTCGTAGTGGAGTTCGACCTTCTTGGGCTCGACGCCGCGCTCGTCGGCGAGCACGAGGCGCACGCCGGAATTGAGGAAGGCGAGCTCGCGCAGGCGGTGCTCGAGCGTGTCGTAGTCGAACACGGTCTTGGTGAACGTCTCGGTCGAGGGCAGGAAGGTGACCTCCGTGCCGCGCTCGTCGCCGGCCGGGCCGATCTCGGCGAGCGGGGCGACCGCCTCGCCGTGGCGGAACTGCATCTGGTAGGCCTTGCCCGAGCGCCAGATGCGCAAGGTCAGCAGCGA
>JBIKWI010000040.1:0-22490 GCA_044356395.1 Tagaea sp.
TTGTTGCGCATGTCGAGCACGAGGCCCTTGAACTTCGGCCCGAGCTGCTCGCGCATCTTGGCGATCGCGGCCCGCATGCCGGCGTCGGTCTGCTCGGTGAACGAGGTGATGCGCACGTAGCCCAGCTCGCCCTCGACGCGCGAGCGCACCGACTGGATGCGGATCACGGCACGGTTGAGCGTGACCTCGAAGGGGGCCGCGTCGCCGCGCCGGATCAGGATCTTGATCGCGCTGTTGACGGGCCCGCGCATCTTCTCGACCGCTTCCTGCAGCGTGAGGCCCAGGATCGGCTCGCCGTCGAGCTGCACGATGAGGTCGTTGGGCTTGAGGCCCGCGCGCGCGGCCGGCGTGTCGTCGATGGGCGAGACGACCTTGACGAGGCCGTTCTCCATCGTGACCTCGATGCCGAGCCCGCCGAACTCGCCGCGCGTCTGAACCTGCATGTCGCGGAACGAGCGCGCGTTGAGGAACGAGGAATGCGGATCGAGTGCGGTCAGCATCCCGTTGATCGCGTCCTCGATCAGCTTGCGGTCGGCGACCTCCTCGACATAGTCCGAGCGCACGATCTCGAAGATCTCGCCGAACAGGTTGAGCAGGCGGTAGGTCTCCGATGCACCCCCCGCGGCGGGGGCCGCGGGCTGGCCTTGCGCGAACGCGCCCGGCGATATGGCGGCAGGCAGAACCGTCAATGCGGTCGCGATCGTCGCGGCGGCAAGCTTACGGGCGAACATCCAGGATCCCTTTCCGCGGCCGCGACTGTCGCGACCGCACACGCAATTGGCGCCTCATCGACGCACGCCGTTCTCGGCCGCAAGTAGCCAGGCAGACGGATCGACCGGCTGACCGTGGCGCCTGAGCTCCAGATAGAGCGTCGGGGCGCCGCGTTCGTCGTTTCCGGCCCGTCCGACCGGTTCGCCCGCGGTCACGTTCTGGCCGACGACCGCGTCGATCCGGCTCAACTGCGCCAGAATCGAATGATAGCCCCCGCCGTGTTCGAGGATCAAGATTTGCCCGTATCCGCGGAACGGGCCGGCGAAGGCCACGGTCCCCTCGTAGGGGGCGACGACGCTGGCCGCCTCGCGCGGCTCGATCAGAAGGCCGCGGGCCGACTGGCCGCCGGCCTGCGCCTGGCCCCACGATTCGACGATTCGGCCCCGTGCGGGCCAGAGATAGCCCGAAAGCGCGTCCGGATCGCCCGGTCGCCCGCCCGCGGCCGGCCCGCCGCGCGGCCGGGGCGGCACGGCCGCGACCGCGGCGGGTGCGCGTTCGAGGCGGCCGAGAAGATCGCGCAGGTCGGCGGCCTCGCGCCCGAGCCGGGCGAGCCGCACGGCGGCCGCCCGTCCTTCGTCCTGCAGCCGGGCGACGGCGGGTGCCCGCTGGGCGAGGGCCGCGTCGAGTCGGTCGCGTTCGACGGCCAGCTGGGCGAGCGCGCCCGCAAGGTCGCCGCGCGCGCGCACGGCCCAGGCGCGTGTCGTCGCCAGCGCGTCCAACTCCGCCTTCAGCAGGTTCGCCTCGCGCCCCAGATGCGCCACGAGGCTTGCGACAAGATTTCCCGTACGCGCCGCATCGAGCGGCGTACCCGGTTCCAGCGCCAGCGCTTCGGGCGGCTGGCGCGCGAGGCGCTGGAGGGAACCGGCCAAGGCGGCGATCTCGTGCCGCCGCGCGTCGATGCGCGCCGCGCGCACCGCGCGTTCGTCGTCGAGCTCGGCGATGCGCGCCTCGAGGTCGCTGGCTTGCGCCTCGCGCTCCATCGCCGCCGCCGCCGCCTCGCGCGTCAATGCCTGCAGCCGGGCAAGCTCGGCAGCCTCGCTCTGGGTCTGCCGGGCGATGGCGTCGGCGCGCTCGCGCTCGGTCTCGAGCTGCTTTTCGATCTGGCGCAGCTGTTCGCCGCGATCCTGTGCGAGGGCAGGGGCCGCCCACAGGAGAAGCAGGGCGGCGAATACCCCCGCGTTCATCCTGCCGCCGCCGGCGCGCGCAGCAGCGAATGGCCGGTCATCTCGGCGGGCTGCGGCAGGCCCATCAGTTCGAGCAGCGTGGGGGCCACGTCGGCGAGGATGCCGTCGGCCAGCAGGATCGGCGCGTTGCGACCGGGCAGCAGCGACCCCACCAGCCAGACCGGAACGGGGTTGAGCGTGTGCGCCGTCATCGCCTGGCCGGAGTCGGGATCGCGCATGCATTCGCAGTTGCCGTGGTCGGCGGTGACCAGCATGGCGCCGCCCTTCGCCTCGACCGCCGCCGCCACGCGGCCAAGGCAGGCATCGACCGTCTCGACCGCCTTGATCGCCGCACGAAGGTCGCCGGTGTGCCCGACCATGTCGCAGTTGGCGTAGTTGACGACGACGAAATCGAACGTGCCGGCCTCGATCGCGGCCACGAGCCTGTCGGTCATCTCGGGTGCGGACATCTCGGGCTGCAGGTCGTAGGTCGCGACCTTTGGCGAGGGGACGAGGATGCGGCTTTCGCCGGGATATTCCTTCTCCTCGCCGCCGTTGAAGAAGAACGTCACGTGCGCGTACTTCTCGGTCTCGGCGATGCGCAGCTGCGTGCGCCCGGCCTTCGACACGATCTCGCCCATCATGTTGGCGAGCGACTGCGGGGCGAACATCGCGGGGACGTGGGGTGCCAGCTTCGCCGAATATTCGACGAGCCCGAGCGTGGCCGCGAAGACCGGGCGTCTGGGCCGCGTGAAGCCGTCGAATTCCGGGAGCAGCAGCGCTTCGAGGATCTCGCGCGCGCGGTCGGCGCGGTAGTTGCCCATCAGCACGCCGTCGCCGTCGCGCATCCCGGCATAGTCGCCGACGGCGAAGGGCAGGACGAATTCGTCGCTGGTATCCGCCGCATAGGCCGCATCGACGCCGGCCCGCCAGTCCGCGAAACGCGGGCCGCTCGCGTCGACCATCGTGGCGTAGGCGAGGGACACGCGCTCCCAGCGCTTGTCGCGGTCCATCGCGTAGAAGCGGCCGGCCACGCTGCCCAGCGCCACGCCCTTCAGCGGTGCGATGTCGGCCTGGAACTTCGTCAGGTATTCGATGGCGCTGCGCGGCGGGACGTCGCGCCCGTCGAGGAAGGCATGCACGCGCACGGGCACGCCCGCGTCGGACAGCGCCTTGGCAAGCGCCACGAGATGGTCCTGCTGGGAATGCACGCCGCCGGGCGACAGCAGGCCCATCACGTGTGCCGTGCCGCCGCTGCCACGCAGTTTCGCGGCGAAATCGCGCAGGCCCGGCAGGGCGGCGAACGAGCCGTCCTCGATCGCCGCGTCGATGCGCACGAGATCCTGCATGACCACGCGCCCGGCGCCCAGATTCATGTGGCCGACTTCCGAATTGCCCATCTGGCCCTTCGGCAGGCCGACATGCCGTTCGGAGGCTTCGAGGAAGGCCGGCGGATGGAGCGTGCGGAACCGGTCGAAGTTCGGCGTGCGGGCGAGCAGCACGGCGTTGTCCGCGCGCTCGGCGCGATGGCCGAAACCGTCGAGGATGCACAGGACGACCGGGCGGCGGGGGGAAGCGGACATGTCTTATCTTCTATCGCGCCGGTGCCGCAGGCGGCAACCGGGCGAGAAGCAGCAGGCTGACGGCATCGCGCACGCCGCCGTCGCGGACCAGAGCGTCGGCCGCCGCACGCGTGAGTGCCGTCGGCGCGCCGAGGCCGAGTTCGTCCCTGGCCGCGGCGTGGCCGGGGATCGGCCGGCAGTCGCGCGCCAGGAACAGGGCCGCACTCGTGGCGAGCACGGCGGGCTCGGAAAAAACCTCACCCAGCGGGACCAGATCGCCGGGCGCGCACATGAGGCCGGTTTCCTCGGCAAGCTCGCGGCCGGCGGCCGCCACGGCCGTTTCGCCTTCGTCGATGAAGCCCTTGGCCGCTTCCCAGCTCCAGGTGCCCACGGCATGGCGCCAGTTGCGCAGGAGCACGACGCGCCCGTCGGCAAGGACGGGCAGGACGGCCACCCCGCCCGCGAGGCCCGCCGCGTGGCCGCGCGCGGACAGCACGAGATACTCGGGCACTTCGATGCCGTTCGCGTCGACGATGTGGTCGAGATCGGCGCGCCACACACGATTCTCGAACGCGGTGCGCCGCGAAAGCCGGCGCACGGGTGGTGCCTCGCTCACGGCGTTTCTCCCGCGACGATCCGGGCCGCACCCGACCAGCTTTCCGGCGTGCCGATATCCACGAAGCGCGCGCGCCGGTCGACGAACGCGGCAAGCGTGCCGGGGGCGAGCTTCTCGAACACGTCGCGCTCCAGCGACACCGGCCGGTCGCAAGCGACCGTCGCGAGGAGCGCCTTGGACACGAGATAGACGCCCGCGTTGATCGCGGCGGCCCCGCGGAACGCGGGATCCTTCTCGCGGAACGCCATCACGTGCGCGCCGCGAAGCTCGACGCGGCCGTAGCGCCCGGCATCGGGAACCTCGACGCACAGCATCGTGGCCGGTGCGGCGGTTTCGGCATGCGTGCGCGCCAGTGCCGCAAGGTCGCCGTCGACGAACGTGTCGCCGTTGACCACGAGGACGGGATCGCTGGCGAACTTCGTCCGCGCGAAGCCGAGCGCGCCGCCGGTCCCCAGCGGCGCCGGTTCGACCGAGACCGCGATCTCCAGCCGCGCGCGCGGATGTGCCGCAAGATGCGCCTCGACCTGCTCGGCGCGGTGGCCGAGCAGCAGTACGACGCGCCGCGCCCCGTGGCTTTCGAGCCAGTCGAGTAGGTGTTCGAGGAACGGCCGGCCGCCGACGGGCGCCAGCACCTTGGGCAGGCCCGGAACGGCGCCGGCCAGCCGCGTGCCGAGGCCGCCGGCGAGAATGGCGATGTCGATCGATCGGAGCGTTCCCGTCATTCCCATCGGGTACGACGAAAGGCCCGGCGGCTCAAGCGATTCGCGGCAGCGTCAGCACGGCTTCGAGGCCGCGGATCGGCCGGTTGCGCAACGTCACGTCGCCGCCGTGGGCGCGCGCGATGTCGCGCACGACGGCTAGCCCGAGGCCCGCCCCGCCGGTTTCGCGCGAGCGCGACGCTTCCAGGCGCACGAACGGGCGGAACACGTCCTCGAGCCGGTCGACAGGGATGCCCGGCCCTTCGTCGGCGACGGAAATCTCGATCTGCTCGGGCAGGACCGCAAGTTTCACGTCGGCGTTGCCGCCATACGCGATCGCGTTGTCGACGAGATTGGCGAGTGCGCGCTTCATGGCGCCCGCGCGCCCTTCGATGACGAGGCTCGCCGGCCCGGCATAGGCGACCGCGTGGCCGAGATCGGCACGCTCGTCGACGACCGTCTCGACGAGGGCGGCGAGGTCGAAGCGTTCGGGCCTGGCCTCGAGCGCGTCGGCGCGCGCGAAGGCAAGCGTCTCGGCGATCATCTTCTCCATCTCTTGCAGATCGGCGAACGCCTTCAGCTTCTCGGACTCGTCACCGATGCCCTCCGCGCGCAGGCGCAGGCGCGTGAGCGGCGTGCGCAGGTCGTGGCTGATCGCGGCAAGCAGGCGCGTGCGGTCCTCGACGTGGCGCACGAGCTGGCCGCGCATGCGCGCCAGCGCGTTTCCGATCGTGCGCACCTCGTTGGGGGCACTTCGCATCGCGTCGAGCTGCGGCTCGAGACCCGCACCCGCGCGCGCCGCCTCGCCAGCCAGCGCTTCGAGCGGACGGGCCAGGCGGTGGGCGGCCCACCAGGCGGCGAACGCGCCGACAAGTGCCGCCCCGCTCAGCCACGCGCCGAACACGATCCAGCCGACGTCGATCGCCGCGCGGCGCGGGCGCACCAGCAGCCAGCTTGAATCGGGTGCGCGGATCGCGACGGTGAAGGTGCCGGGGATGGCGCCGCCCACCGACTCGCCCCATACGCCGTCGTCGGGCGGGACGCGCCGGATGTGGCGGTCGGGTGCCGAAAGAGAGCCGCCGGGCGGAAAGGAGAAGTCGACCTCGACGCGGAAGCCGGCCGGCAGGCGTTCCTGGATGCCGCGCTGGAGCCGCCCGCTGCCGGTGCGCCGCAGGCGCTGCTCTTCGGGATAGGCGAAATCGCGCCGCCATTCGAGGGCGAGGAACTCCGCCTCGGCGCGCGCGCGCAATGCCGCCTCGCGCTGGCCGGCCGGGCGGGTGAACGTGTCGGCGGCGACGTCGACGACCGTCTCGACAAGCCAGCGCGCCTGGAAGACCTGCAGTTCGGTCGGCCGCAGCAGCAGGGCGATGCCCACCGCCGCGAGCTGGGCGAGCACGAGGCCGACGATCGAGATCGCCGCGATGCGTGCGGCGATCCCGTCGAACCAGCGGCGCGTGCGCGGCGTCGCGGCGCTCAAGACGCCGTCTCGACGTCGAGCGCGAACATGTAGCCGCCGTTGCGCACGGTGCGGATGATCTCCGGGCGCGCGGGATCGGGTTCGATCTTGCGGCGCAGGCGCATGACCGCCACGTCGATCGACCGGTCGAACAGCTGCGCCTGGCGGCCGCGCGCGAGATCGAGAAGCTGCTCGCGGCTCAGCACGCGCTGCGGGCGCTCGACGAACGCGGCGAGCAGGTCGAACTCCGCGTCGGTCGTGGGCACCAGCGCCCCGTCCGGCCGGCGCAGTTCGCGCCGCTGCACGTCGACCGCCCAGCCGGCGAAGCGGTAGACCGGCGCCTTGGGCGCTTCGGGCACGCGCTCGCCCGTGCGCCGCAGCACCGCGCGGATGCGCGCCAGCAGTTCGCGCGGGCTGAAGGGCTTGGTGACGTAGTCGTCGGCGCCGATCTCGAGGCCGACGATGCGGTCGGTCTCGGTGCCGCGCGCGGTCAACATCAGGATCGGCAGGTCGCCGTCGCGGCGCAGACGCCGGGCGATGGAAATCCCGTCCTCGCCCGGCAGCATCAGGTCGAGCACGACGAGATCGAAGCGCCCGGCCGCAAGGGCGGCGTCGGCTTCCGTCCCGTCGGCGGCGGCCGTGACGCGCAGGCCGTTCTCCGTCAGGAAGCGCGCGACGAGGCGGCGGATCTCGCGATCGTCGTCGACGATGAGGATGTGGGGCGTGCGGCTGTTCATCTCGGTGCCGATCATAGACCCGCGCGGACCGCGCCGACACACCCGGGGGTGTAACCGGGAGTTACACGATGGAACGGGGCGGTCATCCTCCCGCCGCGTTGTGGGACTAGAACGGATGCATCCCGCCGATCGCCTCGTTCCAACCGCCCAGGAGTGAACCCGCCATGAAGAAGCCCGCAATCGTTGCCCTGCTGATGTCGCTCGCCGCCGGTGCGGCCTTCGCCCAGACCCCGGCCCCCGTCGCCGGTTCGTCGGCCCGCGCGCCGCACGACCGCATGTGCCGGGATACCGACGCGCGCATCGCCGCGCGTCTCGCCTTCATCGAGGCGAAGGTGCAGCCCACACCCGCACAGCGCGCGGCGTGGAACGCCTTCGCGCAGGAAAGCCGCGTGGCAAGCGAGCCGATGAAGCGCCTGTGCGAGAATCCGCCGGCCCGCGCCGACCGCAACGACGCGGCGGCAGGTCTGGCCGCGCGCGAGAAGTTCGTCGGCGCGATGGCGGCCTCGCTTGCCACGCTTCGTCCGGCGGTCGAGCGCTTCCAGGCCGTGCTCGACGATGCGCAGAAGACGCAGCTCGCGCAGGCGCTGAGCCCGCGCGGCCGTTCGCGCCATCACCGCTGACGCAACGCCGTCTCGACGGACGGGGCAAGGCAAGCGGCCCACGCCGCATGCCTTGCCGCCGTCGGATGGCCGACGCCGCCGATGCGCAGGGCCGGATCGCGCTCGAACTCCGGCTCCCGGCAGTCGGCATAGGCGATGCCGCGCGCGGCGAGCGCGGGGATCAGCCAGTCGGGCGCATCCGCCAGCAGCAGCACGATGAAGGCCGAGCCGGCGTCTTTCGCCGTCGCGGCCATCTCGGCAATCAGCAGCTCCGTCGCCGGACGGGCATGGTCGCGCCGTCCGCGGAACTCGAAGCGCTGCCACGCACGGTGCAGTTCGGTGACGATCGCCGAGTGCCGCTCGAGCGGCCAGGCAGCCTCGATGCGCCCTTCGTGACGCACGAGAACCCCGTCCGCCACGGTCACGTGCGGCGGCACGACGTTGCGTCCCTCGGGCTCGCGCAACGCGCGCACCCACGTAAGATGCGCGACGTTGCGGAACCGGTGGTCGCCGAAGAAGCCGTAGACCGTCAGGCGGGGCGGATCGCCTGCGCGCATCTGCTGGACGAGCAGCGACTGGTAGGTGCCGTAGCCGCCGACGCCGAGATTTTCGAACGAGATGCCGGGCAGCAGCTCGCCCAGCCGCCAGACATAGGTCTCGCGGTCGGCCACGCCGTAGCCCTGCGTGATCGAATCGCCCAGCATGTCGACGCGCGGCATGCCCGATACGGGGCCGTCCGCGCTCGCGCGTTGGCGGTCCGACCGGAAGGTCATGGGGACGTTTCCGGCTTCGCTCGATTCGAAAACGCCCGGCCTGTTGCGCCAGCCGAGCGTTGCGTCGCGCTCGCTCCAACCGCCGCCGGCCGGCGGCTCGAAGCGGTTTGGCGAATAGCCTGCGAGGCGGACGAGCGACTCGCCGGCAATCAGCGACACCGCCAGTGAGATCGACAGAAGCAGTCCGTTCTTCACGCCAAGCCTTTGGAAAAAATCAGAGATTTTCTCTGGCTAGCGGCCGGGCAAGCGCCTAGGATGCGCGCCACAATCGCCATACAGACAAGACATACAAATAGCATGAGTCAGCCGCAGGGTTTCCACGAGGATTTCAAGCGCGACGAGGCCGTCGAGGGGTCGACCGATCGCGGCTTCGGCTTCGTGTTCACGGGGTTCTGCGCGCTGGTCGGGACGATCAAGCTGTTCACCGGAACGGCGGGCGTCGAATACTGGTTCGCCGCGTCGGCCGCCTTCCTTGCCGCAGCCCTGCTCGCACCGCGCCTTCTGGCGCCGCTGAACCGGCTGTGGATGCGCTTTGCGCTGGTCCTCTACAAGGTGATGAACCCGATCACGATGGGACTGATTTTCTTTTTCGTCATCACGCCGATGGGGGTCGCGATGCGCGCCTTCGGCAAGGACTTCCTGAAGCAGCGCGCGGACGCCGCCGCGCCGAGCTACTGGGTCCGCCGCGAGCCGCCGGGTCCCGCCCCCGAAACGATGAAGCGCCAGTTCTGAAGGACGTCCGAGATGCTGTCACTCGCCCGCGAACTCTGGGAATTCATGAAGGTTCGCAAGAAATTCTGGCTGCTGCCGATCCTGCTGATGATGGGGATTTTCGGCGGCCTGATCGTGCTGACCAAGGGCAGCGCCATCGCTCCCTTCATCTACACGATCTTCTAGGCAGCCGATGCGCATCCTCGGCCTGTCCGCGTACTACCACGATTCCGCCGCCGCCCTCGTGGTCGACGGACGCATCGTCGCGGCCGCCCAGGAAGAGCGCTTCACCCGCAAGAAGCACGACAGCCGCTATCCTTCGAACGCGATCGCGTACTGCCTGGCGGCAGGCGGCATCGCGGCCGCCGATGTCGACCATGTCGTCTTCTACGACAAGCCGTTCCTGAAGTTCGAACGGCTGCTCGAGACCTACCTCGCATTCGCGCCGCGCGGCTTCACGTCGTTCCGCATGGCGATCCCGGTGTGGCTCAAGGAAAAGCTTTTCCAGAAGAAGCTGCTGGGCGACGAGTTGAAGGCCGCGGCCCCCGATTTCGACTGGGAAAACCGCCTGCTGTTCGCCGAGCACCACCAGAGCCACGCCGCGTCGGCCTTTTTCCCGTCGCCGTTCGAGGAAGCGCTGGTGCTGACGATGGACGGCGTGGGCGAATGGGCGACCACGTCGGTCGGAATCGGGCGCGGCAATTCGCTGGAGATGGTCCGCGAGATCCACTTCCCGCATTCGCTGGGACTGCTCTATTCGGCCTTCACCTACTACACGGGCTTCAAGGTCAATTCGGGCGAGTACAAGGTGATGGGCCTCGCGCCGTACGGCGAACCCAAGTACGTGAAGCAGATTTTCGAGCATCTGGTCGATCTCAAGCCCGACGGCTCGTTCCGCCTCAACATGGACTATTTCGACTACTGCACCGGCCTCACGATGACGAACGCGAAGTTCGACGCGCTGTTCGGCTCGCCGCCGCGCGGCCCCGAGCAGCGCCTCGACCAGCGCCACATGGATCTCGCCGCCTCGGTGCAGGCCGCACTGGAAGAAGTGGTGCTGCGCCTGACGCGCTCGCTGCAGGTCGAGACCGGCATGAAGAACCTGTGTCTTGCCGGCGGCGTGGCGCTCAACTGCGTGGCCAACGGCAAGGTGCTGCGCGACGGCAAGTGGGACAATATCTGGATCCAGCCGGCGTCCGGCGATGCGGGCGGCGCCCTGGGGGCGGCCCTTGCGGGCTACCACCTGTTCAAAGGCGGTGCGCGCAAGGCCGACGGCAGGAAGGATTCCATGCAGGGCGCCTATCTCGGCCCCGAGTTCGATCAGGCCGAGATCGAGAAGCGCCTGACGGCGGCCGGTGCGAAGTTCGAGGTTCTGACGGACGAAGCGCTGACCGCGCGCGCGTCGGCCGATCTCGCGTCGGGGCTGGCACTCGGCTGGTTCCAGGGGCGCATGGAATTCGGGCCGCGCGCGCTCGGCGGGCGCTCGATCCTGGGCGATGCGCGCAGCCCGGCGATGCAGAAGATGCTCAACCTCAAGGTCAAGTACCGCGAGAGCTTCCGGCCGTTCGCCCCTTCGGTGCTGCGCGAGGACGTTTCCGACTGGTTCGAGATCGACTGCGATTCGCCCTATATGCTCCTCGTCGCCGACGTCCAGAAGGCGCGCCGGCGCGCGATGACGCCGGCCGAGCAGGCGCTGTTCGGCATCGACAAGCTCAACGTGCCGCGCTCGGACATTCCGGCGGTCACGCATGTCGACTATTCGGCGCGCATCCAGACGGTCCATGCCGACACCAATCCGCGCTACCACGCGCTGATTTCCGCCTTCAAGGCGGCGACGGGCTGCCCGGTGGTCGTCAACACGAGCTTCAACGTGCGCGGCGAGCCCATCGTCGGCTCGCCGGAGGACGCGTTCCGCTGCTTCATGGGCTCCGAAATCGAGCGGCTGGCGGTCGGAAACTGCTATCTGGTCAAGGACGTGCAGGACCCGGCGCTCAAACTTGACTACAAGGATGCCTTCGAACTCGATTGAGCGCCCGAAGCGCGGGCGGGCGTATACTTTCCCGTTCTTCGAGTCGAACCGGATCCCGATGAAGAAGCCGCCGCCCGATCCAAAAGCCGACATGTACCTCGCCAAGGCCAAGCGCTTCCGCCAGCGCGCGCTCGGATTCCGGCACACGCTTGCGCGCGACGACCTGATGCGCGCCCACCGGCTCGAACTCGAACAGATGGTCACGAATCTCGAAGGGGCCGCCCGCCAGCTCGAGCGCATGGCCGGCGGTGCCGACTTCGAGATGGAGAGCGACCTCGCGCGCGTGCGCGCGATCCGCGACGGCAAGCCGGTCACCGCCGACCAGGCGACCGAACGCTTCCTTGCCAACGCCCGGAAATACGCCGCCGCCAAGGGTAGTGCGGGCCGGCCCGCGACCGTGCCGTCGCCCGGCCGCCAGAAGCCGCGTTCGGCCAAATATACCCGCCGGCCGGGGAGTTAGGCCGGAGGGGCTTGATGGCCGCGCCGGGCGTGGCCATATTGTCGGGGAGGAAGTCGCCCAGATCCGGGGGCTTCCGATCGAACGCAACCGGCATTGCTCGACGGGAGGGTGCCAGACGATGTCCCGCCTATCGCTATTCAACAATCCGCTGCTGCTGGGTTTCGACGAGTTCGAGCGCACGCTCGACCGCATCGCCAAGCATTCCGGCGAAGGCTATCCGCCCTACAACATCGAGCAGATCGGCGAGAACGGCCTGCGCATCACGCTGGCCGTCGCGGGGTTCACGCTCGACGACCTGTCGATCCTGGTCGAGAACAACCAGCTCGCCGTGCGCGGCCGCCAGGCCGACGAGCCGGGCCGCGTGTTCGTCCATCGCGGCATCGCGGCACGCCAGTTCCAGCGCAGCTTCGTGCTCGCCGACGGGATCGAGGTCGTCGGCTCGACGCTCGACAACGGCCTGCTGCACATCGACCTTGTGCGCCCGAACCCCGAACCCAAGGCCCGCTCGATCCCGATCAAGCCGGGTGCGGGCGGGGCCGCGCGCAGCAAGACAATCGACCACGGAAACGGCGAGGGCTGAAGATGAACATCGATTCTTCCCGCAACCCAGGCATGACGCCCGAAGCCTTCGCCTCGCTCGGCGTGCAGGGTGTCGCCTATGTCCGTCGGATTCTCGAAACCGCAGACGCTAAGGGCGGCGCGCCGATCGTCGTGTTCGCGATCCACGCGGCCGACGGCGAACGCATCGGCGGGGCGCACTCGCGCGATCTCGCCTTCGCCGCGATCCGCCAGCACGGGCTGGAGCCCGTCGACGCGCACTGAGATCCGCTAGGCGGCGTGGCTCGCCGCGTGTTCGCTGAGGAGCGCGAACAGCGCTTCGGCGCGATCCGAGCCGCGCAGCTTCTCGCACACGCGCCGGTCGCGCAGCAGGCGCGAGACGCGCGCCAGCGCCTTCAGATGGTCCGCACCGGCCCCCTCGGGCGCCAGCAGCAGGAAGATGAGATCGACCGGCTGCTCGTCGATCGATTCGAAATCGATCGGCTTCTCGAGCCGCGCGAACACGCCCGACAGGCGCTTGAGGCCGGGCAGCTTGCCGTGCGGGATCGCGATGCCGTTGCCCACGCCCGTGGTGCCCAGCCGTTCGCGCTCCATGACCACTTCCAGGATCTGCCGCTCGTCGGCGCCCGAGATCTCGGCCGCCTTCTTCGCGAGTTCCTGGAGCGCCTGCTTCTTCGACGTCGCGCGCAGGCTTGCGATCACGCATTCGGGTGTCATGAATTCCGAGAATTCCATCTGGCTCTTATCCCGTTCTCAGCGCTTCGCGGCGCCGGCGTTGGCCGCACCCGGATCGATCCAGCCGATCGCCGCATCGGCGCGTCGGTAGACCACGTTGAGTTCCCCGTTGGCGCGGTTGCGGAACATCAGGACCTGTTTCTGCCCCAGATCGAGGCGGGCGACCGCTTCGCCCACGCTGAGCGTGGCGATCTCGGTCGCCATCTCGGCGACGATGGGGGCGGCGGCCGGCTCGTCGGAGAGGCTTTCGGCCTCCGGCTCGATGACCGCATAGCGCGCGGCCTCGAACACGACCTCGTCGGCTGCCGCGTGCTTGCCGCGCTTGCGGTCGGCGATGCGGCCCTTGTGGCGCTTGAGCCGGTGGTCGAGCCGTTCGACCGCACCGTCGAACGCGGCATAGGGATCGGCTGCCTCGTGGTGGCTCTGCAGCGTCATGCCGCGCCGCACATGCACCGAGATGTCGGCGCGGAAGATATGGCGCTGGCGCTCGAACACGACCTTGCCCTCGATCGCCTTGCCGAAATAGCGGTCGACGGCGCCGCCGAGGGCGGTTGCGACATGGCTTCTCAGCGAATCGCCCACGTCGAGGCGCTTGCCGCTCACGGACAGCTGCATGGTTTCGATCTGCGCTTCGGTTGAAGGAAAAGGTTGCGGGGCCAGCCCGCGACACACCCACGTGCCCCATGACCCCTCGAATTGGCGGGAACATAGGGGCGCTGGCCGATCTTCGTCAAGCCGGACGAAATGCTGCGAATTCGCATCAAGGCCCTACCTGAGGAAAAGCGTGCGCCCCGGCCTGCCCGGGGTCAAGCGGTTTCGCGTGCGCGCAAGGGGCGGGCATCTTCAGAAGCCCGAACCCTTTTCGCGCCGGCGCTGGACCGAGGAGGCGATCCCCATCGCCTCGCGATACTTGGCGACCGTCCGGCGCGCGATATCGATCCCGCTGGACTTGAGCAGTTCGACGATGCGGTCGTCGGACAGCACGTCGCGCACGGTCTCCGCGTCGATCAGCCCCTTGATCCGGTGGCGCACCGCCTCGGCCGAATGCGCCTCGCCGCCGCCCGAAGCCGGTATCGACGAGGTGAAGAAGTACTTCAGCTCGAAGATGCCGTGCGGCGTGGCGATGAACTTGTTCGTCGTCACGCGGCTGACGGTCGATTCGTGCATGTCGATCGCCGCGGCGATGTCGCGAAGGACGAGCGGCTTCAGGTGGCGCACGCCCGAGCGGAAGAAGCCGTCCTGCTGGCGCACGATCTCGACCGAGACCTTCAGGATCGTCTGCGCGCGCTGGTGGAGCGACTTCACCAGCCAGTTGGCCGCGTGCAGGCGCTCGGCGATGAATTCCTTTTCCTGCTTGTTCTTGACCGAGGTCTGCACGCGCGCGTGATAGCGCGTGTTCACGAGCACGCGCGGCAGCGTGTCCTGGTTGAGCTCGACGATCCAGCTGCGGTCGGGGGCAAGGCGCATCAGCACGTCGGGCACGATGGGGCTGGCGAGCGCCCCGTCGAAGGCGAGGCCGGGCTTGGGATCGAGCGTGCGGATTTCGGCGACCATGTCCTGGATGTCCTCGACATCCACGCCGCAAATGCGCTGGAGCTGCGCCACGTCGCGCTTGGCGAGCAGCTCGAGATTGTCGAGCAGCTTGGCCATGCACGGGTCGAGCCGGTCCCGCTCGCGCAGCTGGAGGGCGAGACACTCCTTCAGGCTGCGCGCGAATATGCCGGGCGGATCGAAACGCTGGCAGCGCAGCAGCACGCGCTCGACTTCGTCCGTCGCGATGCCGAGCTTGTCGGCGAGGTCCGCGATGTCGGTCGTGAGATACCCGCAATCGTCGATCAGGTCGACGAGGCGCGCGGCGATGACGCGCTCGACCGGTTCGGCGAAATCCACGCCGACCTGGCCCAGCAGGTGCTCGCGCAGCGAGACTTGCTTGGCGAGCGTCTGCTCGAGGCCGAATTCCGAATCCTCGAAATCCGAGCGTCCGCCGGTTCCCTTCCATTCACCGAGGAACTCGCCCTCGCCGGCCGGCTCGTCGGCACCCCGCGTGAAGCTGTTGTCGTAGTCGATGTCGAGTGCGGCTTCCTTGGTCTCGGCGACCCCGCCGACCGGGTCGAGCAGGCGTTCCTCGCTTGCGACCGTGGCGCTGGCCGGCGCCTCGCCCGAGCCTGCGTCGGCGATCTCGGGGGCGGCGCTTTCGGCGCCCGGTTCGTCGCGCTCGAGCAGCGGGTTCTGCGAAAGCTCTTCCTCGACGAACTGGGCCACTTCCTGGTTGGAGAGCTGCAGCAGCTTGATCGCCTGCTGCAGCTGCGGCGTCATGACGAGCTGCTGGCTCTGGCGAAGGTCGAGCCGCGGTGCGAGGCGGTTCATGCCGGCCATGCCCCGCTCACAGCGAGAAGCGCTCGCCGAGATAGACGCGCCGCACGTCCGAAGACGCGACGATCTGCTCGGGCGTGCCGCCCATCAGGACCTGCCCGTCGTGCAGGATGTAGGCGCGATCCACGATCTCGAGCGTCTCGCGCACGTTGTGGTCGGTGATCAGCACGCCGATGCCGCGGTCCTTGAGATGGCTGACGAGATCGCGTATGTCGCCCACGGCGATCGGATCGATGCCGGCCAGCGGCTCGTCGAGCAGCACGAAGTGCGGCTGGGAGGCCAGTGCCCGCGCGATCTCCACGCGCCGGCGCTCGCCGCCCGACAGTGCCAGGGCCGGGGCCCGGCGCAGGTGCGTGATCGAGAATTCCGCGAGCAGCTCGTCGAGTACCGCCTCGCGGCGGTCGCGGTTCGGCTCGATGAGCTCGAGCACCGCGCGCACGTTCTGTTCGACCGTCAGGCCGCGGAAGATCGAGGTTTCCTGCGGCAGGTAACCGATCCCCAGCCGGGCGCGCCGGTACATCGGCAGGTCGGTGATGTCCACGCCGTCGAGCCGGATCGAGCCGAAGTCCGGCGTGACGAGGCCGGTGATCATGTAGAAGCACGTCGTCTTGCCGGCACCGTTGGGGCCGAGCAGGCCGACCGCCTCGCCGCGCTGGACGCTCATCGACACTTCGCGGACCACCGGACGGCCCTTGTAGCGCTTGCCGATCTTGTGCACGACGAGACCCGGATTGTCCGCGACGACGCGCAGTGTCGGCTCCGCCGCCGCCGGAGCGGGCGTGGCCGTGCGAACGGGATGCGGACGGTCCGTCATGGCCGCGACCGTCCCTGCTGGGCCTGCTGGGGAACGAGCAGGCCGCGCACGCGCCCGTCGCCGCCGTCGGCCGGCCGCGCCAGCAGGCGCGAGATTCCGGTGTTCGTGTTGACCTCGGCGAAGTCGCCGGCCATCTGGTTGTCGCCGCGCGTCAGCTTCACGTTGCCGGCGAGCTGGGCGATGCCGGTCAGCATGTTGTAGATGCCGCGGTCGCCGCGCGCGATCTCGGTGGGCGTCGAGACGTGCACGTTGCCGAAAGCCTCGATGCGCGACAGGCGCTGGTCGCCGCCGGGCGCCGGAGCCGGTGCGGTCGCCGCGCGCTGTGCGGGCCGCGCGTTGCGCGCCGGCGGCGCGGCGGGCCGTGCCGCGGCCGGCTGGACTTGCGTGAAGTGGGCGGTCATCACGTCGGCCGACATGCGCCGGTCGGCGGAAACGACCATCGCGTTGCCGCGCGCCACGGCGATCTCGCGCGCGGCCCAGTATTCGAGCGCGTCGCGCGCGGTCAGCGTGTCGGTCGGCGTGGTCAGGCGCAGCGCCTTGCCGGTCACGACCACGACTTCGCTCGTCACGTCGTAGACGCCGCGGTCGCCCTCGACCGTCTGGGTGGGCGTCGTGAACCTGACATTGCCCACCGCCTCGTAGCGGAAGATCTCGGTGCCGCCGGTCGCGGCCGGGCGATACCACGCGACCAGGCGGTCGCCGCGGACGGTCGTGTCGCCCTGGCGGGCGGCCGCGTCGCCCGTCGCGATGTAGCGCTGCGCGTCGCGGTCCCATTCGATGCCGTTGCTGGCGGTGATCTCGATCGGCGCGCCGGAGCCCGAACGGCCGAGGTCGAGGGCCTGCGCCAGCAACGTGGCCGGCAGGACGGCAAGAAGGGCGGCGGCGGAGAGCAGGAACCTCATCGGCGCGGCCCCATCTGCGGCGGCGGCGGCGCCTGCTGGGCCGTCTGCGGGCCGGAAGGCGCGTTGCGCGGTGCCGGGAACAGCACGATGCGCGACTGGCCCGTCACCTCGACGCGCGCACCGCGATCGAGGATGCGGAAGCCGGCACCGCTCAGCTGCGAGTTCGGTCCCTGGCCCTGCACGGGCAGGTCGCCTTGCGCCATGCCGCGATCGAGATCGATGCGCGCGCGCTCGGTCGTGATCTCGTAGCCGCCGTCGTGATAGAGGTTGACGCCGCCCCACAGGTCGAGCGCCTTCTCGGCCTGACGGTAGGTGCCCTGCTCGGCCGTCATCGCCAGCCACGTGCCCGAGGCCATCGCGAGATCGCCCTGCGGCGAGGAAAGATCGGTCGTGTCGGACGAGCCCTTGGCCTGCGTGGCCTGTTCGGCGACGATCGTGTAGGGCTGGTTGCGCTCGTCCACGCCGACATAGCGCGGCTGGACCATGCGCAGGTTCTCCAGATCCTCGATCGACACCTGCACGGGTGCGAGCCGGAAGCGCGGATCGAGCGGATTGAACTGCGGCCACAGCAGCACGAGGGCCGCGATGCCCAACGCCGCCGCAGGCAGCACGAACTTCATCAGTCCGACGATCTGGCTGTAGAACTGGTTGTGCGCGCGCGGCGTGCCGGGGGCGAGCACGGTCAGGCGCGCGCGGCGCGACGGCGCGTCGTCGTCGTCCGGACGCGCGACCGCGACCGGCACGGGGCGCGGCGGCACGAAATCGTCGCGCAGCGGATCGCCGGCCATCAGGCGATCCCCGCGCGCAGCAGGTCGTGGATGTGCACGATGCCCACGGGCTTGCGCCGCTTGCCGTGCGTCTCGCACGCGAACAGGGCCGTGATCTGGTGGGTGTTCATCAGGTTGAGCGCTTCGGCCGCCAGCGTGTCGGGGGCGACGGCGCGCGGATTGGCGGTCATCACGGTCTCGACCGCGCGGTCGAGCAGGTCGGGGGACATGTGCCGGCGAAGGTCGCCGTCGGTCACGATGCCCTCGAGCCAGCCCCCGGCATCGACCACGGCCACGCAGCCGAAACGCTTTTCTGTCATGCCGATCAGCACGTCGGCCATGCGGGTGCCCCGTGCTGCGAGCGGCAGGTCGGCATGCATGAGGTCGGCGACCTTCGCAAGGCGTGCGCCGAGACTGCCGCGCGGGTGGAACCTGCTGAAATGCTCGGCCGTGAAGCCGCGCCGCTCCATCAGCGCCACGGCGACCGCATCGCCCAGGGCAAGCTGCATGGTCGTCGACGTGGTGGGGGCAAGGCCGACCGGGCAGGCCTCTTCGGCCGCCGGCAGAAGAAGCACGACGTCGGCGGCCACGCCCAGCGCCGACTTGCGCTTCGCGGTCATGGCCACGAGCGGGATGGCGAACCGGCGCGTGTAGCCGACAAGGTCCGAAAGCTCGGCCGTCTCGCCGGAATTGGACAGGGCGAGCACGGCATCGGCCGGCGTGATCATGCCGAGGTCGCCGTGGCTTGCCTCGGCGGGATGGACGAACTGGGCGGGCGTGCCGGTGGAGGCGAGGGTGGCCGCGATCTTGCGCGCGACATGGCCCGACTTGCCCATGCCCGAGACGACCACGCGCCCGGTCGCGCCCGCGAACAGGTCGAGGGCGCGCACGAAATCGCCGTCGAGGCTCGCCTCGAGTGCGGCAAGTCCGGTGCGCTCGACCTGGATGGCCCGGCGCGCGACGGCCAGATCGCGCTGGGCGCGGTCGGCGTCGGGGGCGACAAGCTTCGGCTTGGACGCTGACATTCTGGGCGTTACCGGTCGTTCCTGAAGAAGGGGGCCTTCACGAAGGACGCGAAGGTGCGGCTCGACCGGACCTCGCGTCAGGCAAAAATTATGCCTGTTTTCGTGCCGGGAAGTCAATTGTCCTAAATATATGATTTATTTGCAAAATTGCCAGTCAAGCAATCTTCTTGGGCAGCCTGTGGCAAAACCCGGCATCCGGCGCGGGGCAATTCATGCCGCGCTGCAGCAAATTTGCCGCGTGATCAGTGCGCGAAGATGTCTTCTTCGCCGTAGCCGATCAGGTCGAGATCGGCGCGCGTGCCAAGGAAATCGAAGCAGGCCTGGGCCAGATGCGTGCGGCCTTCGCGCGCCAGCATGTCGTCGAGCTTCGCCTTGAGCGCATGGAGATAGAGCACGTCGGCGGCGGCGTAGTTGAGCTGCGACTGCGTGAGTTCGGCGGCACCCCAGTCCGACGACTGCTGCTCCTTCGACAGTTCCTTGCCGATCAGGTCGCGGCACAGGTCCTTGAGACCGTGGCGGTCGGTGAAGGTTCGCACCAGCCGCGAGGCGATCTTCGTGCAGTAGACCGGCGCCACGCGCACGCCCAGATACTTCAGGCTCATCGCGATGTCGAAGCGCGCGAAGTGGAAGATCTTCAGCGTCTTCGGGTCGGCGAGCAGCTTCTTGAGATTGGGCGCGTCGTAGCTGCCCTTGGCGAAGCGCACGCAGTGCGCCGTCCCGTCGCCCGACGAGAGCTGCACCACGCACAGACGGTCGCGTTCGGGCTTGAGGCCCATCGTCTCGGTGTCGACCGCGACGGAGGGGCCGAGATCGAGTCCCGCCGGCAGGTCGCCCTGATGCAGGTGGACAGTTGCGGCCATGCTCGTCGATCCCGTCCGTGCAAGTCCCGCAGCGCTCCGGGCGGAGCGGCGGGAGGAAAAAGTTGGTGCCCGAGAGAAGACTCGAACTTCCACGACCTTACGGCCACTAGAACCTGAATCTAGCGCGTCTACCAATTCCGCCACCCGGGCACCGGGCCTCCGCGTCCGGAAAGACGCAGGGGATATCGCTTCGCGCGCGAAGGGCGAACGTGTACGCCGAAGGGCCTCGCGAAGTCAACGGCCCGGAAATCCCTGCCGGAACAAGGCCGAGCTTGACGTTGCCCGTCTTCGCCTCTATCGCGTGGGTCAGGCTTTTCCGGACAATGGGGTCGAACATGGAGCCGGGTCGTCGCGTCACCGTATTCGGGGGTTCGGGCTTCATCGGGCGCCATGTCGTGGCGAGGCTCGCCCGGCAGGGCTGGATCGTGCGGGCCTGCGTGCGCGATCCCGTCGCCGCCGCGTTCCTGAAACCGATGGGCAACGTGGGCCAGGTCGTGCCGATGCGCACGAGCCTTGCCGACGACGACGCGGCACTTGCCGCCGCCGTCGAGGGCGCGGATGCGGTCGTCAATCTCGTGGGCATCCTCGCCGAAAGCGGCACGCAGACCTTCAAGACCCTCCAGGCCGACGGGCCCGCGCGCCTGGCGCGTGCCGCCAAGGCGGCCGGTGCGGCGTCGTTCGTGCAGGTCTCGGCACTGGGTGCCGACGCCGGCTCGAAATCCGAGTACGCGCGCACCAAGGCGGCCGGCGAGGCCGGCGTGCGCGCCGCGTTCCCGGCAGCGACGATCATCCGCCCGTCGATCGTGATCGGGGCGGAGGACAGCTTCTTCAACCGCTTCGCGCGGATGGCGACGTGGCTGCCCGCGTTGCCGCTGATCGGCGGCGGCGAGACGAAGTTCCAGCCCGTCCATGTCGGCGACGTCGCCGAGGCCGTCGTGCGCGCGATCGGCAATCCGGCAGCGCAGGGCAAGGTCTTCGAGGCGGTGGGGCCGCGCGTCTACACGTTCCGCGAACTGATGGAGTACCTGCTCGTCACCATCGACCGCCATCGCGGGCTGATCCCGGTTCCGTGGCCCATCGCCGAGATCCAGGGCACGCTGCTGGGCCTGCTGCCGGTCAAGCTGATGACGCGCGACCAGGTCGAGCTGCTGAAGACCGACAATGTCGGCACGGGCGCGCCGGGGCTCGAGGCGCTGGGCATTTCGCCCGCCGCGATGGAAGCCGTGGCTCCGGTCTATCTCGCCGCGTACCGGCGCGGCGGACGCTTCGCCAAGAAGGCGAGCGCGTAGGGCCTCAGCGCCGTTCCAGCCGCTCCACGTCGGCCGACAGGCGGCGCGCGACGAGCTTCAGCAGCTCGAAGCCGAAGGCCGGGTTCTGCAGCGCCGTCAGTTCCATGTCGCGCCGCGTCATGCGCGCGAGCGTGACCGGTGTTTTCGCGCGCGCGGTCGCGGTGCGCTTGTGCGAGGGCACCAGCAGCGCCACCTCGCCCAGCACCTGGCCCGGGCCCATCGATTTGCCCAACTCGACGATCTCGATTTCGCCTTCGACGACCAGATACATCTCGTCGCCCGCATCGCCGCGCTTGAACAGCACCTGCCCCGGCGCAAGCGTCTCGCGGCTGACGAACGCGAAGAGATTGCCCGCCGACGGTTCGCCGTCGCCGGTGAGCCGGCGCAGCGTGTTGCGCGCCTCGAGATGGCGCCACGCGTTGACCGCCAGCGCCATGGCGCAGCCGATCCACAGCCACGCGATCTGGGCAGCCGCACCCGCGACGATGCCGAGCACGGCCGCCGCCATCGCGAACGCACGCAGGCCCGGCATGGTCCGCATGAACGAGGCGAGGATCGCGAGGAGGAGGGCCAGCGGGCCCGCGATTGCGAGTGTTTCCATCTTCGTGTTGTCGCGCGGAACCGCCCCGGCGCGCAAGCGTACCCGGGCACCTAGTCGCGCGGCCGCAACGCGCGCACGCGCAAGGCGCCGTCGGGCGCCGGAGCGAAATCCGAAAGGCGGACGCCCTGCGCGACGAGCGTCGCGCGATGGTGGAGGAAGATCGCCGGCATGTCGGCGCGCAGCCGCGCCATCGCCAGTGCATAGTGTTTCCGGCGCGCGTCGATGTCGGACGTGGCGCGCGCGGCGTCGAGTGCGGCGTCGACCGCCGGATGGCAGTAGCCCGTGTCGTTGCGCGCCCCGCGGCAATGGAAATGCGCGTAGGCGCCATCGTCGGGATCCGGACCGCCGCGCCACGCCACGAGCGCCGTTTCGAAATCGCCGTTCTGCACGCGCTGGGCGGCGGCGGCCGGCCCCAGCACGACAAGGCGGATCGCGATGCCGGCGGCCTGCGCCTGTGCCGCCAGCGTGCGCGCCACCGCGATGTCCTCGCCGCGCGCGGGCACGACCATCTCGAATTCGGGGCGGGCGGAATCTGCCGTCGGCTCGGTGCGCGGCGGCAGGACGGTGTCGAAAGGCGAGCCCGGTGCCGTCCAGCGGTCGCCGGGCTCGTGCCCGAGTGCCGCCCGGTCGAGCGCGCGGTCGAGAGCCGCACGCGCCGCCGCATCGTGCCGGCCGCGCTTCAGGTTGAACAGGATCGCGCGCCAGCGCGGCTCGACGGCGCGCACGACGCGAACGCGCCGGTCGCCGGCAAGCTCCGCGATGTCGCCCGGTGCGATGCCGCCGGCAAGGTCGAGCGCGCCGGTGCCGAGGCGGGCGAGGCGCAGTGCGGGTTCGGCGACCGGCACGAACGCGACTTGCGCGAACGGGTAGGCGTCCCGCTCCCAGTGGGCATCGTCGCGTGCCAGCACCAGCGTGCCGTCGGGCCGACGCTCCGCGAACCTGTAGGGACCCGCACAGACGGCGTCGTCGGCCTCGTCGCCAGCCGAACGGG
>JBIKWI010000186.1:0-6668 GCA_044356395.1 Tagaea sp.
GCCTGCTGCGCGTTCGCGGGGGCGGACGCGGCACCGGCGATCAGGGTGGTGGCTGCGAGTGCCGCCACGAGAGTTGTCTTGCGGTTCAAAGGAATCTCCTTTTTCGGTCGGAACGTGAAACCCGATGCGCACCCTAGTGTTGGGACCGGACAAAAATATTGAAGTTACGTTGCCGATTTATGACGCTGGCCGTGGGGGCGGCGCACGCACCCTTAAAGCTCTGATCAATCGACATGAATATGGCTGGCGAGCCGTCTTCGGGCCGGGTCTGTCGGGCCCGCTGCCGGTCCGGATCGGACGATCGGCAATAAAAAAGGCCGCCGACTCCGGAAGGGAGCCGGCGGCCGGTCGATATCCGTCGATTACATCTCGGCGTACTTGCCGTCCTTCCAGATGTAGAAGACGTAGTTGGGCGCCGTGAGATCGCCCTTGTTGTCGTAGGTCAGCTTGCCGATCACCGTGTCGAACGACTTGCCGTGCATGTTCGCCACGAGGGCGTTGACGCCCGTGCCGTTCGCGGCCTTCGCCGCGCCGGCGAAGACCTGGACGCCGGCGTACGACAGGAGGGTGTAGCCCTCCGGATCGTAGCCCTGCTGGACGAAGCGGGCGACGACCTGGGCGGCACCCGGTGCCTTGCGAGGGTCGCTGTCGAACGTCATGATCACGCCGTCGGACGCCTTGCCGGCGATCGAGGCGAACTCGGCCGACACGATGCCGTCGCCCGAAACCATCTGCGCCGCCAGCCCCTGTTCGCGCGCCTGGCGGACGAGCAGGGCCGCTTCGGTGTGCAGGCCGCCGAAATAGATCGCTTCCACGCCCTGGCTCTTCATGCGCGTGATGAGCGCGGTGAAGTCCTTGTCGCCGACGCCCACGCCGTCATAGAGGCGCTCGGTGAGGCCCTTGGCGTTCATCGCCTTCTTGGTCTCGTCGGCGAGGCCCTGCCCGTAGGTCGTCTTGTCGTGGATGATCGCGACCGACTTGCCCTTGTACTTGTCCGCAAGCCAGCCGCCGGCGATGGCACCCTGCTGGTCGTCGCGGCCGCACGTACGGAACACGTTCTTGAACTTGGCACCGCGGTCGGTCAGGCGCGGATTGGTCGAGGCCGGCGTGATCTGAAGCACGCCTTCCTCGGCGTAGACTTCCGACGCCGGGATCGAGCACGACGAGTTGAAGTGGCCGAGCACGAACGGCACCTTGCGGCCGGCAAGGCGGTTGGCGGCCGCGCGGGCCTGGTTGGGATCCGACGCGTCGTCCTCGAAGACGCCCGCGAGCTGGCGGCCGAGCACGCCGCCCGAAGCGTTCAGGTCGGCGATCGCCATGTTGAAGCCGCGGCGAAGCTGCTCGCCGAACGCCGCGTTGGGACCGGTGAACGGACCCGCGCAGCCGATCGTCAGCGGGCCGCTCTGGGCCAGAACGATCGACGGCGACACGGCCGCGAACGCCGCAGCGCCCGCACCCGCCTTCAGAAGATCTCTACGTTTCATGGACATTCTTGTTCTCCTTGTCGGTTGGAAGTCCCAAGTCGAGCATTAGTGCCCGCGCCGGTCCTGGGACCCGGCAGCAGGCGGACCGGCGGACGCGTCGCGCGCCCGCCAGCCGAAAAGTCCGTCCGGCTCGTAGAGCCACGGATACTGTCGCGTCATCGTCCGCGCGCGCGTGATCCTGTAGGCCAGCATCGCGAGTCCGGCGACGACCGCGAAATCCAGAAGAAGCGGGGCGACCGCACGCAGGTCGCCGTCGAACAGCGCGAAGGACAGGAACCGGTTCGCCGCCGCCATCAAGGCCGCATAGGGCATCGCGTGCCACCATGGCCGCCACGTCTGCGCGAGCGCCTGCCCCATCAGGAAACCGGCCCCGCCGAACAGGACCAGCGTCAGGAAGAAGAACTCGGCCAGGCTGAAGCCGTTCATGTGCGAGCCCCCGCCATCAATGGTGGCCTCCGGCAAGATAGGCCTTCTGGATGTCGGGATTGGCCAGCAGGTCGGCGCCGGCACCGCTCATCCGGATCGACCCGTTGACGAGGACGTAGCCGCGGTGCGCCAGCCGCAACGCATGGTAGGCGTTCTGTTCGACCAGCAGCACCGTCACCCCTTCGCTCCGGTTGATTTCCCGGATGGTCGCGAAAATCTGGGCGACGAGCAAGGGGGCAAGGCCAAGCGACGGCTCGTCCAGCAGCAGCAGCCGCGGCCGGCTCATCAGGGCGCGGCCGATGGCCAGCATCTGCTGCTCGCCGCCCGACATCGTGCCGGCGCGCTGGTCCCGCCGCTCGGCAAGGCGCGGGAACAGGCGCAGCACGCGATCCAGATCGCCGTCGAAATTCGCAGGATCGCCGGCGAAGGCCCCCATCTGGAGGTTCTCGATGACGCTCATGCGCGGGAAGATGCGCCGGCCTTCCGGCGACTGGGCGATGCCGAGACGGACCATCTCGTGCAGCGGCGCATTGGTGATGTCGGCCCCGTCGTAGACGATCCGGCCGGCACTCGCGCGCGGATCGCCGCAGATCGTCATCAGCAGGGTCGACTTGCCGGCCCCGTTGGCGCCGATCAGCGCCACGATCTCGCCGGGAAACACGTCGAGCGACACGCCGCGCAGCGCCTCGACCGGCCCGTAGTTCGCCTTGACGTCCTGGACGGAAAGCAGCGGCCGCACGGTCATGATGCCGCGACCTCGTCTTCGGCCGCACCCAGATACGCGCGGATGACTTCGGGATCGTCGCGCACTTGCGCGGGTGTCCCCTCGGCGATCTTGCGGCCGTGATCGAGCACGACGATGCGGTCGGAAATCTCCATCACCACGCTCATGTCGTGTTCGATCAGCAGGATGGCGATCCCGTCCTCGTCGCGGATGCGCCGGACCAGTGCGGCAAGCTCGGCGGACTCGGCCGGATTGAGCCCGGCCGCCGGCTCGTCGAGGCACAGGAGCCGCGGGCCCGTGCACATCGCGCGCGCGATCTCCAGACGCCGCTGGGCGCCGTAGGGAAGGCTGCCCGCCTCGTCGTTCGCCAGATGGATCATGCCGATCCGGTCGAGCCAGTGGCGCGCGCGCTCGATCGCGGCGCGTTCGGCCGACCGGTAGCGCGAAAGCCCGAGCAGGCCCGCGATCGAGAAGGCGGAGGCGGCCTGCAGCACGTTGTGCTGCGCCACCAGCAGGTTCTCCAGCACGGTCATCTTGGGGAACAGGCGGATGTTCTGGAACGTCCGCGCCACGCCGGCCTGCTGCGAGATCCGGAACCCTTCCATCCGTTCAAGCAGCCACTCGCGGCCGTCCTTCGCCAGCCGCATGCAGCCGACGTCCGGCTTGTAGAAGCCGGTAAGGCAGTTGAAGACCGTCGTCTTGCCGGCCCCGTTGGGCCCGATGATCGCCGTGATGCGCCGGTCGCCGGCGGCGAAACTCACGTCGTCGACGGCGACGAGTCCGCCGAACCGGATCGTCAGATGTTCGACCGTCAGCAGGCTCATGTGCCGGCCTCGAGCCTGGCGCTGGGTGCGCGATGCGCCACCAGTCCCTGCGGCCGCCACAGCATGATGAGCACCATCGCCATGCCGAACAGCACCATCCGGTATTGCGAGAAGTCGCGCAGCAGCTCGGGCACGAGGATCAGGAATGCGGCGGCGATGACGACGCCCATCTGGCTGCCCATGCCGCCCAGCACGACGATCGCGAGAATGACGGCGCTCTCGATGAACGAGAAGCTCTCCGGGCTGATGAAGCCCTGGCGCGTGGCGAAGAAGGCGCCGGCAAAGCCGCCGAACATGGCCCCGAGCGCGAAGGCGGAAAGCTTCACGTTCGTCGGATTGATGCCGAGCGCGCGGCACGCGATCTCGTCCTCGCGCAGTGCCTCCCACGCGCGGCCGACCGGCAGCCGGCGCATGCGCAGCGTGAACCAGTTGGTCATCAGTGCCAGGATCAGGATCAGGTAGTAGAGGAAGACGATGCGGTGCATCGGGCTGAATTCGAGACCGAACAGTTCGTGGAAGGTCGTCTGCCCCTCGCCGTCGCGCGCGAAGGGAAAGCCGAAGAAGTCGGGTCGCGGGATCGAGGAGATGCCGTTGGGCCCGCCGGAGAATTCCTTCCAGTTCAGCAGCACGATGCGGATCATCTCGCCGAAACCGAGCGTGACGATCGCGAGATAGTCGCCGCGCAGGCGGAGGACCGGGAACCCGAGGATGATGCCGAAGAGCGCCGCGAACAGGCCCGCGATCGGCAGGCAGAGCCAGAACGAGATGTCGAAATTGATCGCGAGCAGGGCGTAGGTGTAGGCGCCGACCGCGTAGAACGCGACATAGCCGAGGTCGAGCAGCCCCGCGAGACCGACGACGATGTTCAGCCCCCAGCCGAGCATGACGTAGATGAGGACCGTGATGGCGATCTCGACGATGTAGCGGTCCGCGACGGGCAGCAGCGGCATCGCCACCGCAAGGAGCAGCAGCAGCCCCGCGACGACGCGGCCCGTTCCCGTCGGGAACTTCGGCATGGCCGGCATCCGGCCCAGCAGGTCGCCGCGCGAGCCGCGGGAAAGCGCCAGGCCGAGACGGCCGAAAAAGACGACCGCGACGCCCCACGCGACCCAGTCGAACCGCGTCTCGATGCCCAGCCCCCGGAGGCCTTCGGTGAGACGCAGCCCGACGAGCGGGATGGCCAGCAGCAGGGCGACAAGTGCCGCAAGTGCGGCTTCCCGCAACGCGCCGCCGAACTTCGCGCCAGGCATGCGCTCAGACCTTCTCGATGTCGGGCCGGCCGAGCAGGCCGGTCGGACGGAAAATGAGGACGATGACGAGGATGCCGAACACCGCGACGTCCTTGTACGCGATCGGGAAATGCGCCGACCAGAACGCCTCGATGAGGCCGATGAGCAGCCCGCCGAGCATGGCGCCGGGCAGCGAACCGATCCCGCCGAGCACCGCGGCCGTGAACGCCTTGAGCCCGGCGAGGAAGCCGATGAAGAAGTCCACCGCGCCGTAGTAGAGCGTGAAGATCAGGCCGGCGACGGCCGCGAGTGCGGCCCCCATCACGAACGTGAGCGAGATCGTCCGGTCGACATTGACGCCGAGCAGGGCCGCCATCTTGCGGTCCTGCTCGCACGCGCGCTGCGAGCGGCCCAGCGACGTGCGGTGGATGAGCAGCGTGAAGCCCGCCATCAGCACGAGCGTCGCCGCGATGATGCCGATCTGCAGATACGTGATCTGCACGACGAACCCGGCTTCCTCGGCAAGCACGAAGCCGCCGCGAACGACCGGCTGGACCGGCTTCATCTTGGCGCCCTGCAGCATGTGGACGTAGTTCTGCAGGAAGATCGAAACGCCGATCGCGGAGATGAGCGGCGCCAGCCTGAAAGACCCGCGCAGCGGCCGGTACGCGATCCGCTCGACCGTCCAGCCATAGACCGACGTGAACACGAGCGCCACGATCAGCACGACGATGATCGCGAGCACGGGGCTCGCGAAGCCGAACGGACCGAGGATCGTGAAGGTGATGACCGAAATGAACGCGCCGATCATGTAGACTTCGCCGTGGGCGAAGTTGATCATGCCGATGATTCCGTAGACCATCGTGTAACCGATGGCGATCAGACCGTAGATCGCACCGAGCGTCAGTCCGTTGATCAATTGTTGTAGAAAATACTCCACCCGTCCGGCCCCGTAAAAGCTTCGTTTTGGACTTTTTCCTGTTCGATGTCTTATCGTTGCAACGGACATTAGTCGGCGGAATTTTGCAAGGGAAGGCATTTGTGGAGGCGCCCTGAAGACGTTAACTGCTTGCATCCGCGCCACCCCCCCGGACATACTCGGCCCGATGATGGAAGTTTTACCCACCGCAAGCGAAATCAAGGCCGCTACGCGTTCGTCTCCGGCAATCCTGGTCGTCGAAGACTCCGAGGCGACCGCCGCACTCTATGAAGAATATCTCCGTTCGGCGGATTACCGGGTGAAGGTCGCGGGAACGGTCGCCAGCGCGCTCGGACTGCTCGGTTCCGAGCCGTTCGATGCCGTCGTCCTCGACCTCAATCTACCCGACGGAAATGGACTTTCCGTGCTGAAGGAGATCCGCCGGCAGAGCCTGCCGCTCGAAACGCTTGTCGTGACCGCCACGGGAACGCTGGCCGTCGCGGTCGAGGCGATGCGCGAGGGCGCATTCGACTTCATCGTCAAGCCGTTCGCGCGCGACCGGCTGCTGGTGACGATGCGCAACGCCATGGAGCGTCGGCGCCTGCGGACCGCCGTCGACACCTACGAATCCGAGTTCGGCCGCAACCGCTATTTCGGTTTTGTCGGCGCCTCCCTTGCCATGCAGCGCGTCTACCGGATCGTCGACAGCGCCGCACCCAGCCAGGCGCCGATCTACGTGAGCGGCGAAAGCGGCACGGGGAAGGAAGTCTGCGCCGACGCGATCCATCGGCGCTCCACGCGCGCGGCGGGCGCGTTCGTAAGCGTGTCGTGCGCGGCCCTGCCCCGCGATTCCCTGGAAAGCGAACTCTTCGGGCATCGGAAGGGCGCCTTCGCCGGCGCCGCCGACGACAAGAAGGGCGCGCTCGTGCGCGCCAGCGGCGGCACGCTTTTCCTCGAGGAACTCGGCGACATGGACGCCGGCCTCCAGAGCAAGCTGCTCCGGTTTCTCGAGACCGGCATCGTGGAGCCCATGGGCGGCGGGCCGAGCGAATCCGCCGACGT
>JBIKWI010000041.1:0-22377 GCA_044356395.1 Tagaea sp.
GCCATCGAGACCCTTGGCTCGGCGAGCGTGCTGTGCACCGACAAGACCGGCACCTTGACCGAAAACCGCATGGCGGTCGCCGAACTGCGATTGCTGGACGGCGCCACGTTCCGCCCCGGCAAGGCAGGCGAAGCGCCGACGGAAGAGCGGTTCCGCGGGCTCGCCTCCCTCGGCCGGCGCGCGAGTGCCCGTGAACCCAGCGACCCGATGGAGAAGGCCTTCCATACCTTCGCCCCGGCATCGCCGGATGCCGGGGGCGAGATCGTGCGGACATATGGTCTTCGGCCCGAACTCCTGGCGATGTCGAATGTCTGGAAAATTGCCGACGGCAAGACCGGGTTTGAAGTCGCCGCCAAAGGCGCACCCGAAGCGATCGCCGGCCTTTGCCGGATGGATGCCGCCGGGCTGGCGGCCCTGACGCGGGCAGTCGATGCGATGGCCGGCGAGGGCCTGCGTGTCCTCGGCGTCGCCCGGGCAGAACACGCCGGCGGCGAGCTTCCGGAATCCCAGCGCGATTTTGCGTTCACGTTCGCAGGGCTCGTCGGTCTTGCCGATCCGCTGCGCGCGAACGTGCCGGATGCCGTGCGCGAATGCCGGTCGGCGGGTATCCGCGTGGCGATGATCACGGGCGACTATCCGCAGACGGCGCTCGCCATCGCGCGCCAGGCCGGTATCGCGGCGGACAGCGTGGTGACCGGCGACGAGCTCGCGGGCATGGCGGACGGCGAACTTGCGCGCCGCGTGACGGGTGCGACCGTCTTCGCGCGCATCATGCCCGAACAGAAGCTGCGCATCGTCGAGGCGTTCAAGGCGCGCGGCGACATCGTGGCGATGACGGGCGACGGCGTGAACGACGCGCCCTCGCTGAAGGCGGCCCACATCGGCATCGCCATGGGCGGGCGCGGCACCGACGTGGCGCGCGAGGCATCCGCCATCGTGCTGCTCGACGACGATTTCGGCTCGATCGTCAAGGCGGTCCGGCTCGGACGGCGCATCTACGACAACCTGCGCAAGGCTATGGGATTCATCATCTCGGTCCACGTGCCGATCGCGGGGCTTGCGCTGCTGCCGCTGCTGTTCGGCCTGCCGATGCTGTTCGGGCCGGTGCACATCGCGTTCCTGGAAATGGTCATCGACCCGGTCTGCTCGCTCGTCTTCGAGGCGGAAACCGAAGAAGACGACATCATGCGCCGCCCGCCGCGCGCGTCCGACGAACCGCTGTTTACGGGCACGCTGGTGGGCTGGGGAGCCCTGCAAGGGTTCTTCGCTTTCGCCATCGTTGCGACGATCTATCTGGTGGCGCTCGCGCGCGGCATGCCAGCCGACGAGGTCCGCGCGCTGGCGTTCTTCTCGCTGGTGATGACCATCCTGGCGCTGATCCTCGTCAACCGGTCGTTCGGTGCCTCGCTGTGGGGCGCGCTTCGCCGGCCGAACATGTCGCTCGTCTTCGTCCTGGCGGCGGTGACGACGATCTCCGCGATCGTGCTGCTATGGCCGGCAGCACGCGACCTTTTCCGCTTCGGACCGCTGCACGCCGACGATCTCGCGGTCACACTGGGTGCCGGCGTGGCGATGGTCGCCCTGCTGGAACTGGTGAAGTACGCGTATCTGCGCCGCCACACGGGTGTTGCCGAGCAGCGCTTCTAGCTCAGCTTCCGCCAGGCGCGTCGCGACGGGGATCTGCCGGCGCGCCGATGCGTCCGATGCCGGGCGCCTTCACCGCAAGGCCCAACGGATCGATGCCGAAGGTGAGGCCGGCGAGGTTGAGCTCGAAGCCCTCCTGGGCCGCAAGCGACACGCCGAACAGGCCCCAGAGCGAGAACTGGTAGCCTGTGCCGCTCGGCATCGCGGCCGCGAACGTGCTCGCCCCCAGATAGTCCTTGCCGATCGCCGTCGACGGCAGGTCGAGGCGCAATTCGGGCGCGGCCCGCGCCACCATCGCGGTGAAGGTGTTCGAGTTGGGGCCGGGCCACAGTGTATAGGTCCGGCGATAGGGATAGGCTTCCGCCGCTCGCACGATCCGCTCGATCACGGCATCCACGCCGTCGCCCTCGAGATGCGCGTAAAGCTCGGGCTCGGCGCCGAACCAGCGCCGGTCGGGCTGGCCGCCCGAAATGGCAAGAGAATCGCCGCCGCGCAGCGCGCGCCAGCCGATGATCTGATAGCTCGTCCAGTCCGAAGCGTTCGCCGGCTTGACCGCGATCCAGGTATGGACACCGAAAGCCCCGCGCCAGCTTACCGCGCGCGCGCCATAGACCTGCACGACCGCCTGCGGCGTGGTGGCCGGGTCGGGTGCAAGGCCGATCGGTTCGCGGCTGGCCATGCGCCAGTCGGCGCGCGCGGCCTGCCCGCATGCGGCGACCAGTGCCGGGCCGGCGAGCAGCACGCCAAGCACGAAGCCGGTGCGCTTCAAGTAGGCGTACAGGCGGGGGAAAAAGGGGGGCATACCGAAGAGTTAGCGATCCGGCAGGGCCCGCGCAAGGTGCCAGCCGTCAGATCGTCATGTGGCGGCGAACCGTCTCGTGGTCGAGGTCGGCCGAAGCGCCTGCCATGACGACTTCGCCGCGGTCGAGGACCACCATGTCGTCGGCAAGCTCGCGGGCGAAATCGAAATACTGCTCGACCAGCACGATCGCCATGCCCCCGCGGTCGCGCAGCAGTGCGATCGTGCGGCCGATATCCTTGATGATCGAGGGCTGGATGCCCTCGGTCGGCTCGTCGAGCACCAGCAGGCGCGGGCGCATGACGAGCGCGCGCGCGATGGCGAGCTGCTGCTGCTGGCCGCCCGAAAGGTCGCCGCCGCGCCGGCCGAGCATGTCCTTCAGCACCGGGAAAAGGTCGTAAATCTCGGTGTTCATCGCGCGCGACTTGCGCGGCAGAGCCGACAGGCCGGTGCGCAGGTTCTCCTCGACCGTCAGCAGCGGGAAGATCTCGCGGCCCTGCGGCACATAGGCGATGCCCAGCCGCGCGCGTTCGAAGGCGGGCTGTGCCGCGATGTCGGTCCCGTCGAACTCGACCTTGCCCTTCGCGACGGGACTGCGGCCCACGATCGCGCGCATCAGCGATGTCTTGCCCACGCCGTTGCGCCCGAGCACGCAGGTGATGCGCCCGGGTCTGGCGGCAAGCGAAACCCCGCGCAGGGCCTGCGAAGCGCCGTAGAAGAGATCGACCTTTTCGACATTCAGCATGGCGTCAGCGTCCCAGATAGACTTCGACGACGCGCTCGTCCGCGCTGACCTGGTCGATGGTCCCCTCCGCCAGCACCGATCCTTCGTGCAGGACCGTGACCTTGACGCCAAGTTCGCGCACGAACGCCATGTCGTGCTCGACGACGACGACCGAATGCGTGCGGTTGATGCGTTTCAGGAGATCCGCCGTCTCGAACGTCTCGGCATCGGTCATGCCGGCGACGGGCTCGTCGACGAGCAGGAGGGCAGGGTCCTGCGCCAGCAGCATGCCGATCTCCAGCCACTGCTTCTGGCCGTGCGACAGGCCGCCGGCCGGCGCCTTGCGCTGGGCGTCGAGCTTGACGGTGGCAAGCAGTTCGTCGATCCGCGCCGTTTCCTCGGCCGTACGGCGCGCGGTCAGCGTGGGCAGCACGCCGCGCGGCGCCTTCAGCGCCAGACGCAGGTTGTCCTCGACCGTATGGCTCTCGAACACCGTCGGCTTCTGGAACTTGCGCCCGATGCCCAGCTCCGCGATCGCCGCTTCGTCGAGCCTGGTGAGGTCGAACTCGCCGCCGTCGAACAGCACGTCGCCGCTGTCGGGCCGCGTCTTGCCGGTGATGACGTCCATCATCGTCGTCTTGCCGGCCCCGTTGGGGCCGACGATGGCGCGCATCTCGCCGGGGGCGATCAGCAGGGCAAGCTGGTTGAGCGCCTTGAACCCGTCGAACGAGACGTTGACGCCGTCGAGATAGAGCAGTGCATCCGTCGTCTTGCGCCCGTTCATGGCTTGCTCCGGCGGCCGGCGTACCAGGCGCCGAGCGTTCCGACGATGCCCTTTGGCAGGAACAGCGTGACGAAGATGAAGAGCGCGCCCAGCGCGAACAGCCACAGCGTGGGCAGGGCCCCGGTGAGCCACGTCTTCGATGCGTTGACCAGGACGGCCCCCAGGGCCGCTCCGGTCAGCGTGCCGCGCCCGCCGACCGCGACCCAGATCACCGCCTCGATCGAGTTGGCCGGCGAGAACTCCGACGGGTTGATGATGCCGACCTGCGGCACGTAGAGGGCACCGGCGATCCCGGCCATGACCGCCGAGACGACGAAGACGAACAGCTTGAACCGCTCGACCCGGTAGCCGAGGAACCTCGTCCGTGTTTCGGCATCGCGCACCGCGATCAGCACAAGTCCAAGTTTCGACGAGACGATCGACTTGGCGATCGCGAATCCGCCCAGCAGGGCAAGTGCCGAAATCGAGAACAGGACCGCGCGCGTGGACTGCGCCTGGACGGAGAAGCCGAGCAGGTCCTTGAAGTCGGTCAGGCCGTTGTTGCCGCCGAAGCCCATGTCGTTGCGGAAGAAGGCGAGCTGCAGCGCGTAAGTCACGGCCTGGGTGATGATCGAGAGATAGACGCCCGTTACGCGGCTGCGGAAGGCGAACCAGCCGAGCACGAAGGCGAGCAGACCCGGCACGAACATCGCCATCACCATGGCGTAGCCGAACCAGTCGAAGAAATACCAGGCGTAGGGGAGTTCCTTCCAGTTGAGGAACACCATGAAGTCGGGCAGCAGCGCGTTGCCGTAGACGCCGCGCGTGCCGATGGAGCGCATCAGGTACATGCCCATCGCGTAGCCGCCCAGCGCGAAGAAGGCGCCGTGGCCCAGCGACAGGATCCCGCAATAGCCCCAGACCAGGTCGAGCGACAGCGCCAGCAACGCGTAGGTCATCCATTTTCCGTAGAGCACGACGCTCGCGTTCGACACGTGGAAAACGGAGCCCGGCGGAAAGGCGAGGTTGGCGACCGGCACGAGCACGCACAGCGCCACGACGACGGCGACGAAGATGCGCTCGGAGACGCCGAGCCGGCCGGCGAGCCGCTGGACGATCACGATTCGGCCGTCCGGCCCTTTTGCGCGAACAGGCCGCGCGGGCGTTTCTGGATGAACAGAATGATGAAGACGAGGATGGCGATCTTGCCGAGGACCGCACCGGCGACCGGCTCGAGCAGCTTGTTGGCGACGCCCAGCGAAAGGGCGGCGACGAGCGTGCCCCACAGGCTGCCCACGCCGCCGAACACGACGACCATGAAGCTGTCGATGATGTAGCCCTGGCCGAGATTGGGCGAGACGTTGTCGATCTGCGACAGCGCCACGCCCGCGATCCCGGCGATGCCCGAGCCGAGGCCGAAGGTCAGCGCGTCGATCCAGTTCGTCCGGATGCCGACCGAGCCGGCCATCGCGCGGTTCTGCACGACCGCGCGCATGCGCAGGCCGAAATCGGTGTAGCGGATGACGAACAGCAGGATCGCGAAGACGGCGATCGTGAACACGACGATCCACAGCCGGCTCCAGGTGAGCGCGATGCCGAACAGGTCGAACGAACCGGTCATGAAGGACGGGTTGCCGACCTCGCGGTTGGACGAGCCGAAGATCGTGCGCACCGCCTGCTGGAGGACGAGCGACACGCCCCATGTGGCAAGCAGCGTTTCGAGCGGCCGGCCGTAGAGATAGCGGATGATCGTGCGCTCGATCGCGATGCCCACGCTGCCCGAGACGATGAACGCCAGCGGAAGCGCGAACAGCAGCGACCAGTCGAACAGCGAGGGCGCGTGGGCGCGCAGCACTTCCTGCACGACGAAGGTCGTGTAGGCGCCGAGCATGACCATCTCGCCGTGGGCCATGTTGATGATGCCCATCACGCCGAAGGTGATCGCAAGCCCGATCGCCGCCAGCAGCAGCACCGAGCCCAGCGAAAGGCCGAAGAACAGGTTCTGGATGCCGCCCAGGATCGCGAGATGCTGCTCCACGCCGGCGGCCGCGCGCTCGGCGCGGGTGCGGATCGCGGCGGGCGCGTCGGCGGGAATGGCGCGCAGCAGGACCAGCGCGTCGCGCCCGCCGCGCTCGGCCAGCGTGTCGATCGCGGCCAGACGCACGGATTCGGGCTGGGTCGCGTCGACGATGCGCAGGGCCGCGAGGGCCGCGGTGATCGCGGTCGCCACACGCGGGTCGCGTTCCCGGCCGAGGGCGGCTTCCAGTGCCGGGGCCTGCGTGGCGTCGCGCGACTGCATGATGGCCGCCGCCGCCGCGCGCCGCTGGGCGGGATCGGCGGCGTTGAGGCGCAGGACGCCGAGGGCCGCCGCGATGGTCTGGCGGACCGGATTGTTGACGCGCACGCGGCGCAGGCCGGCGGCGTCGGAATCGGGCTCGGGCCTGCCGGTCTCGGCCGCGCGCGTGCCGCCATCCGCACCCACGATGTAGAGCCGCCGGTCGGAAGGCCGCCAAGCGAGCTTGCCGTCGGCCAGCGCCTCGACGATGTCGAGCGACATCGGATGGCCGCTGCGCGCGATCTCCTCGACGGCGCGCGCGGTATCGGGAAAGCGGTCGGTCGCGAATCGCGCGAGCGTTTCCTCGATCGTCTGGGCGCGGGCGGCGGGTGCCGCCACGCACAGGAAGGCGACCAGGATGGCGGCGATCGCCGCCAGGAAATTCGGGAGCTTGCTCAAGTCGAGGTTCGGCCGGATGCCCCGAAGGGCACCCGGCCGCTCCATCTAGACGGACGTTGCGAGACGGCTCAGACCTTGCCGCCGCACTTGCCGGACTTGACGTTGAAGTTGCCGCACGACATCGGCTTGCGCCAGTCGGCGATCAGGTCCTTCGAACCTTCGAGGTAGTCGGACCACTCGTCGCCGACCACGAGACCCGAGGTCTGCCACACGGTGTTGATCTGGCCGTCGGCCTGGATCTCGCCGATCAGCACGGGCTTGGTGATGTGGTGGTTGGGCATCATCGTCGAGATGCCGCCGGTGAGGTTGGGCACCGCGACGCCGATCATCGCGTCGATGACGGCTTCGGCGTCGAACGTGCCGGCCTTCTCGACCGCCTTGACCCACATGTTGAAGCCGATGACGTGGGCTTCCATCGGGTCGTTCGTGACGCGCTTCGGGTTCTTGATGAAGGCCTGCCACTTCTTGATGAATTCCTTGTTCTCGGGCGCGTCGACCGACATGAAGTAGTTCCAGGCGGCGAGGTGGCCGACCAGCGGCTTCGTGTCGATGCCGGCGAGTTCCTCTTCGCCGACCGAGAAGGCGACGACCGGGATGTCCTTGGCGGCCACACCCTGGTTGCCGAGTTCCTTGTAGAACGGCACGTTCGCGTCGCCGTTGATCGTCGACACGACGGCCGTCTTCTTGCCCGCACCGCCGAAGGCCTTGATCTGGCGGACGATCGTCTGCCAGTCGGAGTGGCCGAACGGCGTATAGTTGATCAGGATGTCTTCCTGCTTGACGCCCTTCAGCTTCAGGTAGGCCTCGAGGATGCGGTTGGTCGTGCGCGGATAGACGTAGTCGGTGCCGGCGAGCACCCAGCGCTGCACCTTCTCCGACTCCATCAGGTAGTCGACGGCCGGGATCGCCTGCTGGTTGGGGGCCGCACCCGTGTAGAACACGTTCTTCGAGCTTTCCTCGCCCTCGTACTGGACGGGATAGAAGAGGATCGAGTTCAGTTCCTCGAACACGGGCAGCACCGACTTGCGCGACACCGACGTCCAGCAGCCGAACGTCGCGGCGCACTTCTGGGCGGTGATGAGCTCGCGCGCCTTTTCGGCGAACAGCGGCCAGTTGGACGCCGGATCGACGACGGCGGCTTCGAGCTTGCGGCCCAGGATGCCGCCCTTCTTGTTCTGCTCCTCGATGAGCATCAGCATGACGTCCTTGAGCGTCGTCTCCGAGATCGCCATCGTGCCCGACAGCGAATGGAGGATGCCGACCTTGACCGGCGCGCCCTGCGCGCGGATCGACGGTGCGGCAAGCGTCACGCCGGCGGCGACGGCGGCGGTGGTTCCGAGGAAGCGGCGACGTGAGAACTGCATGTGAAAACCCCCACTTGAGCGTATCGCGGATCGCGATCGCGGTTGATCCCGCAGGTGCGAATGCAAGTTCAAGGCCGGGCGGCGCGGAGCTTCGGCGGGTTGGTCGATTCGCCGGACTTCGCGCCCGGATTGCATGTGAGCCGTCGCCCGCGGAAATGCACTTCGCCCAATAAACAGGCTGAACGGGCTCGAATTGGACAGCGCGTACCGGGTGGCGGCTTTCCGGCGCGCGGGATTCGGCTATGTTGGGCGTCGCGACGAAGCGAAGCACGAGCCTTGGGAGTGAAGCGATGCCGGCGACCGTCCTGACCGCGATGGTGATGCACGAAACGAACACGTTCAGCGTCCGCAAGACGCCGATCGAGGCCTTCGATGCCTATATGCTGACCCGGGACAACGGCGTCGCAGCGGCCTTCAAGGGAACGCGCACGGGGCTGGGCGCTTCCTTCGACGCGGCATCCCGCTACGGCTGGAAGCTGCGCCACCCGATCGCCGCATCGGCCACGCCGTCGGGCGTGGTCACGCGCGCGGCGTTCGAGGCGATCCTCGCACCCATCCTCGCGGCCGCCCCCGGCTGCGACGGGGCGCTGCTGTTTCTGCATGGCGCCATGGTCCTCGAGGACGAGGAAGACGGCGAAGGCGAACTGCTCGAACGCCTGCGCGCGAAGATCGGTGCCGCACCCGTCGTCGCGATCCTCGACCTGCACGCCAATCTGACGGACCGGATGGCCGACAACGCGAACTCGCTGATCTCGTTCCGCACCTATCCGCATGTCGATGCGTACGAGCGCATGACGCAAGGGGCCGCCCTGCTCGACCGCGCGATGCGCGGCGAGATAAAGCCGGTCTGCGTGCGCGTCCAGCATCCGCAGCTCGAAGGCATCGACCATGGTCGCACCGCCGGCGTGCCGGCCGACAGCCCGATGCTGAAGCTGCTTGCCGAGGCCGACGCGGCCGAAGCGGCCGGCGAGGCGCTGGTCGTGTCGCTTCAGGCCGGCTTCAGCATGGCCGACATCAAGGATGTGGGCCCCTCGGTCGCGGTCACGGCCGACGGCGACAGGGCGGCCGGTCTCAAGGTGGCCAAGCACTTCGCGCAAGGCGTGTGGGACACGCGCAGCTACGACTCGCTCAAGAAGCTGCTGATCCCCGTCGCTGAGGCTGTCGCGCGCGCGAAGTCGGGCGAGGGCACGGCAAAGCAGCCCGTCGTGATCGCGGACTATGCCGACAATCCGGGCGGCGGGGCCTACATGGATTCGACCGTCCTGCTGCGCGCGATGCTCGATGCCGGACTGTCGGATGCGGCCTATCACGCGATCCTCGATCCCAAGGCGGTGCAGGCGGGATTCGCGGCGGGTCCCGGCAAGGAGATAACGATCGATCTTGGCGGCCACACCGATGCCGCGCGCGGCGGGCCGCCGGTGCGCGTGACCGGCCGCGTGACGTGCCTGACCGACGGCGGCTTCGTCGCGCGCGGGCCGATGGGCGGCGGCGTGCGCTATAGCCACGGCCCGTCGATGGTGCTGCGCGTCGATGGTCTCGACATCGTCGTCGTCAGCAATCCCACGCAGACCAAGGAGCTCGAGCAGTTCGGCGCGATGGGCATCGATCCGCGCGCGATGAAGACGCTGGCCGTGAAATCGATGCAGCATTTCCGCGCGGCCTTCGCGCCGATCGCGCGCGAGATCCTCGTGGTGGACAGTGGCGCGCTGTGTTCGCCGTTGCGCAAGTCGGCGGATTTCAGGCAGGTGCGCCGGCCGATGTGGCCCTTCGATCCGGTCTAGCGCAGGACCCTGTCGGCGAAGTCGAGAAAGCGATCCCAGTCGTACGCGGTCACGCCGTGGCCGCCGTCGCGCAGGTGATAGCCGGGCAGCGGCGTGCCGGGTCCATAGAGCTCATATATAGGCGCCGCCGCCTGGGTTGCCTGGTGTTCGCCGACCGGGCCGGCCCAGGAATCCTCGCGCGCGCTCGCGACATAGACCGCGCGCGGCGCGCAGAGCCCGATCAGCAGATGCTGGTCGAACGGCAGTTCGCCTTCGCGGCCGGCGAAGGCGCGCAGCGGCTCGGCGAACCAGTGCGGGAAGCGTTCGAAAAGGTCGGCGATCGTCTCGCCCGAAGCGTGGCGAAACAGCTTCGCCCCGCCGGCGCCCGAGTTGTTGGCGACGACGAGGGCAATGCGCGGATCGCATGCACCCGCCCACAGCGCCGCCTTGCCGTGACGCGAATGTCCGATCGCGGCGGCGCGCGTCGGATCGATCAGTTCGAGGTCCGCAAGTCCGTCGAGTACGCGCGAGAAGGCCCACGCCCACGCGGCGATGGCCCCGCCGAATCCGGCGGCGCGCACCGGCCGGCTCAGCTCCGGATCGTCGGTGCAAAAGCTGCCGTCGTGCCAGGTCGCGACCGCATAGCCGCGCGCCAGGATCGTGGCCAGCGGCCAGCGCCCCGCATGCACGCCGCGCGTTGCATCCGTCGCGCGGTTGGCGACCACGCCCCAGTCGGGCTCGGGGCGCATCCAGCCGACATCCAGCGGAATGGCCGGATCCGGATCGACCGAAGCATTTCCGGCGTAGTTCGGCCCGAAGAACAGCGGCGGCGGACGGCGGGTCGGCGGCGGCAGATAGAGGGAAACGGCGATCTCCTGCGGCATCCCTGCCGTCCCGGTCCTGAGCGCGATCTCGAAACGGGCCGACCGGGTGTCGAAGGCGGCGGCATGTCGCGCGCGGATTGCGGCCTGTACCTCGACCGGCCGGGATACCGGGCCATACATCGTCTGCCGGTAGATCGCGAGGAGGGCGGGCCGGATGCGGTTTTCCCATGCGTCGCGTCCGGCACCTGCCAGCGGATCGGGCAGTTCCGGTGTCGGCGGTATGCTCATGTTACGCGTGACATGCGGATTTTCCGGGCCCTGCGATTGACAGCCTGCGGCTGCCTGTATCAGATACGCACACCTTATCAAGGGTGCCCGGGCGAACGCCCGCACCGTCAAGAATAGAACGGGGGAAACGATGCGATTCAATGGAACATTTGCCGCCGCCTGCGCTCTGTCGGTCTGGGCCGGTGGCGCGATCGCACAGGCGCAGGTCGAACTGCGTTACATGTGCTACGCCGACGCCAACGAATGCGAAGTGTCGCGCGAACTGCTCGACCGCTTCGAGAAGGCCAATGCCGGCATCAAGGTCGTCGTCGACAAGGTCGGCTTCAACGTCATCCGCGAGCAGCTGGAGACGCGGCTGGAAGCGGGGCAGGGCCCCGACATGGCGCGCGTCACCAACCTTGGCGGTCTCAACAAGTACTATCTTGACCTGACGCCGCATGTCGACGCCGCCTACTGGAACGAGAATTTCGGCCAGACGCTGAACTGGATGCGCGTCGGCCCGAACGACAAGGGCATCTACGGCTTCCTCACCCAGCTCACGATCACCGGCCCGTTCGTCAACAAGACGATGTTCGCCGAGGCGGGCGTGCCCGTTCCCGGCCCGACCGCGACGTGGGACGACTGGGCGGCGGCGATCGCGCAGGTCCAGAAGAAGCTCAACGTCTATTCCGGCATCGAGATGGACCGCACGGGCCACCGCTTCGCGGGGCCGGCCATGTCGTACGGCGCCAGGTATTTCGACGCCAACGGCCGCCCGGCGGTGACCGACGCCGGCTTCAAGGCGTTCTCCGAGCGCATGGTGAAGTGGCACAAGGAAGGCCTGATGAAGGAGATCTGGCCGAGTTCCTCGGGTGCCAAGTGGAAGAACGCGGCCGACCAGTTCATCAACCGGGATACGGTCATGCATGTCGGCGGATCGTGGATGATCCAGCGCTACGCCGAAACGATCGGCGACCGTTTCGACTGGGCCGCGATCCCGCAGCCCTGCGGGCCGGCCGGCTGTGCCGCGATGCCCGGCGGTGCGGCGATGGTCGGTTTCAAGGCGACCAAGAACCCGCAGGCTGTCGCCAAGGTGATGGCTTTCATGGCGTCGGAACCGGTGCTCAAGGAATACTACGAGCGCACGCTCCAGATTCCGGCGCACAAGGGTCTGGCGCAGAAGGGGCTCGACTACGGCAAGAACGTCTCGCCGCAGGCGATCGCGGCGCTGAAGGTGTTCACCGCCAACTACGACAAGATCCCGCCGCAGGCCCACCAGCTGCAGGGCTACCAGCGCAACGTGGCGATCTTCAACGCGACGGCCAACAACATCTCGCAGGCGATCACCGGCGGTCTCACGCTCGACGAGGCCTACAAGAAGGTCGACGAGGAGATCAGGCAGGCCGTCGGCAACTGAGTTGAGCGCGACGCAAGACACCGGCTCCCCCTCGGCCTTCGGCGCCGACGGGGGGCCGGCCATGCGCTGGATCGTGCTGCCGGCGCTGGCGGCGCTCGACCCGCCGATGCGGTGGATCCAGCGGAAGATCGGGCTCGCGCGCCTTCCCTACGTCTTCCTGCTGCCGACGATGCTGATCTTCGGCATGTTCAGCTTCCTGCCGGCCGTCCTCAACATCTGGATCTCGTTCACCGGCGGCAGCTCCACGCTGGTCTCCGCGCGCCCGTTCGTCGGCCTGCAGAACTACGAGGCGCTGCTCGCGTGCGAATCGATCTTCGTGCCGAAAAGCTGCCCGGTATCCGGCTTCGCTTTCTGGACCGGCATGTGGAACACGCTGGCCTTCGCGGTCATCCAGGTTCCGGTGATGATCGTCGTGGCGCTGGCGACCGCCATCGTCCTCAACCGCAAGATCCGCGCGCGCGGCTTCTGGCGCGCGATGTTCTTCTATCCGGTCATGCTCTCGCCCGTCGTCGTCGCCATCGTGTGGGACTGGGTGCTGAAACGTCGCGGCATCCTCAACGCGCTGCTGGCCGACCTGACGGCAAACTACAACGCGCTGGTCGCGTCGTTGCCCTTCGACATCGCGGTGGCGCCGTTCCGCGCGGTCAACTGGCTGGGCGACGCGAGCACGAGCTGGCCGTTCTTCTGGATCGTCTTCGTCTATTCGTGGTCGCATCTGGGCTTCTACATGCTGATCCTGCTCGCCGGGCTACAGGCGATCCCGAAGGATCTCTACGAGGCGGCCGAGATGGACGGGACGCCGGCGTGGCGCGCGTTCGCGCGCATCACGCTGCCGCTGCTGATGCCCACGCTGCTGGTCGCCCTCGTGCTGTCGCTGATCCGCGCCTTCCAGGTCTTCGACGAGGTCTACGTGCTGACGGGCGGCGGGCCGGGAACGGCCACGCGCATGGTCATCCAGCATATCTACGAGACCGCGTTCGTCAGCGACGCCAAGCTCTACGGCATCGCCGCGGCGTCCTCGGTGCTGCTCGCCGCCATCATCCTCGTGCTCACGCTCGTGCAGCTGGCGCTGTCGCGCCGGCAGGCGGGGGGCTGAAATGGGCCGCACCCTGACCTTCCTCACGCGCACGCGCCGGGCCGGCCGGTTCGACTGGACCGATGCACTTGCCTACGCCTATCTGGCGCTCGGCGTCGTGCTGATCCTGGCGCCGGTCGTTTGGCTGTTCGTCTCGTCGCTGAAGACGCAGCGGGCGCTGGTCGAAAGCGATCCGCGCTTCCTGCCTTACGAGCAGGTGATGGTGACGCTGCCCGGTTCGACACGGCCCGTGGGTCTCGTCGAGTGGACGGCACCGGACGGGACGAAGCGCATCGTGGCGCAGATCCGCCCGTCGGGTGCGGATCTGGTTGTCGCCGATCCGGCCAGTCCCGAGGCGACCTTCACGGTGCCGCGGCGGGAAACGAAGGCCTACGAGCAGGTCCGCGCACGCACCGAGAACTACACCGAGCCCACGCTGCAGGGCGGACGGATGGGCACGTTCTATTTCCCGCGCTATTTCGTCAATTCGGCCTTCGTCACCGTCGTGGCGACATTGATCACGCTCGCGATCAGCTCGATGGCGGCCTTCGCGCTTTCCAAGTACCGGTTCGCCGGGCGCGACACGTTCATGTTCCTGATCGTCGCCACGCTGCTGATGCCGGCGACCGTCATCCTCGTGCCGCTGTTCGTCGTGGTGATGAATTTCGGCATGCTCGATTCGCTGTGGGGCGTCATCATTCCAGGGGCCGCCACGCCGACCGGCGTGTTCCTGCTGCGCCAGTACATGCTGACGATCCCCGACGAGCTGATCGAGGCCGCGCGCATGGATTCGGCGTCCGAGTGGAAGATCTACTACCGGATCATCCTGCCGCTGGCCCTGCCCGCACTCGCGGTGCTGGCGATCCTGTCGATCATCTGGCGCTGGAACGACTTCCTGTGGCCGCTCGTCGTGCTGACGCGCTCGGAGAGTTTCACGCTGCAGCTCGGCCTTTCCTCGTTCAAGGGCGAGATGAACGACGCGACGCACTACCTGCTGGCGATGACGGTGCTCACGCTGCTGCCCGTGACCTTCGTCTTCGCCTTCCTGCAGAAATACATCACGACCGGCATCGCAAACACGGGCATGAAATAGCGCCATGGCAACCCTCGAACTCGCCCAGGTGAAGAAGTCGTTCGGCAGCACGCACGTGATCCACGGCATCGACCTTGCCGTGGCGCACGGCGAGTTCTGCGTGTTCGTCGGCCCCTCGGGCTGCGGCAAGTCCACGTTGCTGCGCATGATCGCCGGCCTCGAGAGCGTGTCGGACGGCGAGGTGCGCATCGACGGAGCCCGCGTCAACGAGCTGGGAGCCGCCGAGCGCGGCCTGGCGATGGTGTTCCAGTCCTACGCGCTCTACCCGCACATGAGCGTGCGCCAGAACCTGTCCTTCGGGCTCGAGAACATGCGCGTGCCGCGCGTCGAGATCGACAGCCGCGTGGCCGAGGCCGCGCGCATGCTGCGCCTCGAACCCTATCTCGACCGCCGGCCGGGCGCGCTGTCCGGCGGCCAGCGCCAGCGCGTGGCGATCGGGCGCGCGGTCGTGCGCGAGCCGCGCATCTTCCTGTTCGACGAGCCGTTGTCGAATCTCGACGCGGAACTTCGCGTGCGCATGCGCGCCGAACTCGGCGGGCTGCACGACCGGATCGGCAACACGATGATCTACGTCACGCACGACCAGGTCGAGGCGATGACGCTGGCCGACCGCATCGCCGTGCTGCGCGACGGGCGCTGCGAGCAGTTTGCCCGGCCGCTGGAGCTCTACAACGCGCCGGCCAACCTGTTCGTCGCGGGCTTCATCGGCAGTCCGCGCATGAATTTCCTGCCCGGCCGCGTCGAGCGGCGCGAAGGAGCTGCCGCCGTCCTGAAGCTCGACTCCGGGGCCGGCGTGCGCGTCGAAAGCATCGAGGGGGCGGCCGCCGAAGGTTCGAAAGTCACGTTCGGCGTGCGGCCCGAGCATATGCGTCTGGTCGCCGCCGGGGCCGGCGAGGCGGACATGGCCGTCGAACTCACGGAGCAGCTCGGCGGCGAATCGTACGTCTACGGCAAGCTCGCCGACGGCTTCGAGCTGACCGCGCGGCTGGCGGGCCAGACGCGCGTGAAGCGCGGCGAGACGGTCGGGCTGGCGCTGAGCGATTCGGCCGCGACCTATCTTTTCGACGCGGACGGAAAGGCCCTCAAGCGCGGCCAGGCGGCGGCATGATCGAGTTCAAGCGCGTCGCGTCCGCGCGGCTTGCGGGCAATGCGGCCGAGTTCGCGCTCGACGACGGCCACACGCTGCGCGTGGCGATGCTGTCGGGCGATCTGGCGCGTGTCACGCTGCTCCCCCCGTCGGGTTTCCCGGTCGACCGGACGTGGATGGTGGCGCCGGAAGGCGATACGCCGCGCGAGGGCCGGTCGCGGATCGGCGACGCGGGTTTTGCCTGCCCGGCCGCCACCCTCGAGAGCATCGAGGGCGAGCATCGCGTGGCGAGCGGCGACATCCGCGTGCGCGTGATGGCCGGTCCGTTGCGGCTGGTCTTCGAACGGCGCGCCGGCGACGGAAGTTTCCGCACCGTCCTTGCCGACCGCGAGAGTGCCGCCTATGTGCGCGCCGACGAGGGCCGGCGCATGCGCCACTATCAGGCGCGCGACACGGCCGAAAGCTACTACGGCCTCGGCGACAAGACCGGCCCGCTCGACCGCGCGGGCAGGCGCTTCCGCTGCCTGCAGCTCGATGCGCTCGGCTACGACGCCGAGCTGGGCGATCCGCTCTACAAGCACGTGCCGTTTTTCGTCGTGCGCAATCCCGACGCGAGCGTGGCCGGGCTCTTCTACGACACGCTGGCGCCGGCCACGGTGGACCTGGGGTGCGAGCGGTCGAACTATCACGGCATCTACCGGCACGTGGAGGTCGAGGAACCGGCCCTAGACTATTACGTGCTGTTCGGCACGCGCATCGCCGACATCGTCGAAGGCTTCGCACGACTGACCGGCATGCCCTATCTGCCGCCGCGCTGGAGCTACGGCTTCGCCTTCACGACGATGCATCACGCCGACGCACCCGACGCGCAGGCGGTGATCGGGAACTTCGCCGACCGCTGCCGGGCCGAGGGCATCCCGATCAGCGCCGTCCATTTCGGCTCGGGCTATTCGAGCCGCGGCAAGCGGCGCTACGTGTTCACGTGGAACCGCGACAAGTTCCCCGATCCCAAGGCGCTGTTCGCCAAGCTCAGGGGCATGGAGCTGAAGACGGTCGCGAACCTCAAGCCCGTGCTGATCGACGACCATCCGGCCTATGCCGGGCTGGCGGCGGCGCAAGGCTTCCTCAGCGCGCCCGACGGCGCGCCCGTCGTCGAGCAGTTCTGGGACGGGCACGGCAGTTTCCTCGATTTCACGAACGCCGCGACCATCGACTGGTGGAAGAAGAACTTTGCCAGCCAGGTGCTCGATGTCGGGTTCGACGCCGGCTGGAACGACAACAACGAGTACGAGGCGTGGCGCGACGGCTCGCGCTCCCACGGTTTCGCACGCAGCCTGCCGGTGTCGGCCTCGCGCCCGCTGCACGCCCTGCTGATGACGCGCGCGACCTTCGAGGAGACGAAGCGCCGCACACCCGACAAGCGGCCCTTCACGATCACGCGCGCTGGCCCGCCGGGAATCCAGCGCTATGCCGAGACGTGGTCGGGCGACAACTACACGTCCTGGCATACGCTCAAGTGGAACATCCGCAATGGCCTGTCGATGGCGCTGTCGGGGATGGGCAAGGTCGGCCACGACATCGGCGGGTTCGCCGGCCCGCAGCCCGATCCCGAGCTTCTGTGCCGCTGGGTCGAGATGATGGCGCTGCATCCGCGCGCGGTGATGAACTCGTGGAAGCCGGCGGTCGGGGCTGCGACCGAACCGTGGACGCATCCCTCGGTGCTCGATGCGGTGCGCGCGGCCCTCGAGCTGCGCTACCGCCTGCTTCCGGTGATGTACACGCAAGCCTGGCTCGCGCACACGCGGGGCACGCCGCCGATCGTCCCGCTCTTCTATCACTACGACCGTGACCCGGGCTGCTTTGCCGAGCACGACGCCTTCCTGATCGGTCCCGACCTGCTCGCGGCCCCGGTTGTGGCGCCGGGCGAACGCGTGCGGCGCGTCTATCTTCCGGCCGGCCCGGAAGGCTGGGTCGACTTCCATACCGGACGGCGCCACGAAGCTGGCGCGCATGCCGATGTCGAAGCGCCGCTCGGCCGCCCGCCGCTGTTCGTGCGCGTGGGGGCCGCCCTGCTGCTGGCGGCGCGCGACGTCCCGCGCGTCCGGCCGCACGATGCGCCCGCGCGCACGCTCTACGCCGTCCCGGGTTCGGCGGACGGCAGCGGCGGAAGCCCGCATTTCGAGGATGACGGCGAAAGCTGGAGCCTTGCGAACGGCGACCATTTCGCCGGCGACGTCCGGATCGGCTGGAGCGCGCGCGAACTTCGCGTTTCGGTCGTGCGCCGGACGGGCACGCGCGGCATTTCCGCGGCGGACCTCTCGGTCGAGTTGCCGTCTGCCGGTAGCCGGCGCGTCGTATCGGATTGATTGCCTAGGTAAATCGGCTCACATCTCGCCACAGGATTCTCGCAAAACGCGAATCGTCCAATGGTTTCCGATTGTTCGAGACCGGAATCCGGCTGACTGCGGTTGACGGGCCTGCCGACCCCGCCGAAAATAAGTCGGCTCCGGGGATCGTCCGCGGCGCGTGCATGCAAGGAGTGGTGATGTCGCTGCGGCACAGCCTGGCGGTTCTGGCGTTCGTGATCGTCTTTGCCGGCGCCGCGCCGCGCGCGCCCGCCGCCCAGGATCTCCAGTTCGGTGTGCTGCCCAATGTCAGCGCCCGGGTCATCCTCACCAACTACCGGCCCTTCCGCGAGTATCTTGCCGCAGCCCTTGGCCGGCCTGTCGAGGTGACGACGGCGCCCGATTTCCGCGAGTTCCACGCGCGCACGATGGCCGGCGCCTACGACCTCGTCGTGACGGCCTCGAATCTCGGCCGCCTCGCGCAGGTCGACGCGAAGCTCGAACTCATCGCCGGCTTCGATCCGCCGATCCCCGCGCTCCTCGTCATGCGCAAGGCGGCACCGGTCGCGGCGGTCGAGGCGCTTCGCGGCAAGTCGCTGGCGGTCGCCAATCCGCAGTCGCTCGTCGTCCTGCGGGGCAAGAACTGGCTCAGGGAACAGGGGCTCGTCGTCGACGTCGACTACAAGACGACCTGGGCGCGCAACGAGGACAGCCTCGCGCAGTTCCTCGTGTCGGGCGAAGCGCCGCTGGCGATGATGAGCATGGGCGAGTTCCGCACGATCCGCGAGGAGATCCGCCAGACCCTCGACGTCCACCGCGAGTTCGCGCGCGTCCCCAACTTCTTCGTGCTGCGCGGCAAGGAGATGCCGGCCGACCGGGCGGCGGCCCTGCGGGCGGCGATCGCCCGGTTCCCGTCGACCGATCTCGGCCGCGAGTTCCTCGCGCTGGCGAACGTGCAGGACATCCGGCCGGTCCCCGAAAGCGACCTCGCGGTTCTCGACGGCGTCGTCGACGAAACGCGAAACCTCCTGCGCTGAGAAAGGCCGCCCCGGCTCCCCGGATGCTCCAGCGCATTCCCTTCCGGTTCAAGCTTTTCGCCGCCGGCGCGCTGGCCCTGCTGGCCGTCACGGCCGTGCACACCTACATCCAGGCCGCACTCGTCGAAGAGGCGCTGACGCGCCAGGTCATGCAGCGCGCCGAGGCCGAGCGCCCGTTCTTCCGCTCGTCCCTCGCCAGCCTTCTCGTCACGCGCGACTATGCGACGATCGCCGACGTGTTCCGCGAAAGCGCCGCGACGAACGGTCTTGCGCATCTCGCACTCGTCGACGCGCGCGGCCATACGGTCGCGTGCGAGGGCTGGGATCCGGAACTGCACGGTCTGCCGGTCCAGTCCGCCAACCCCGTGCCCGGCCCCGACGGCACGTTGCGCCTGCCCTTCTCGATCCCGATCGAGTATGCCGGCCAGAATCTCGGCACGCTCTACTACGGCGTGTCGTGGGCGCCGATCGAGGCGGCATATGCCGAGATCCTCCGGCGGGGCCTGATCGTCGGCGCGGTCAGCCTCGTCGTGGCGCTGATGATGATGGAGTGGCTGCATGCGCTGATCATGCGTCCGCTGACGCGCCTGCGCGAGGCGAGCGAGGCGATCCGCAAGGGCGAGTTCGAGATCGGCCTGCCGCCGACTGCCGGCAACGATATCGGGCGGTTGACCGAGAGCTTCCGCTACATGGCGTCCGAGATCTCCGCGCGCATCCGGGCCCTCGAGACGAGCGAGGCGGCCCAGCGCGAACTGCTCGAGGAAGCGCGGGTGCGCGAGTCCCAGCTTGCCGACGCGAGGGACAAGGCGGAAGAAGCCGCGCGCACCAAGGCCCGCTTCCTCGCGACGATGAGCCACGAGATCCGCACGCCGCTCAACGGCGTGCTGGGACTGTCGAGCGTGCTGCTCGACCAGCGCTTCGATCCCGAGCAGCGCCGTCTCGTCCAGCTCATCCAGGATTCCGGCGAGCAGCTTCTCGCGATCGTCAACGACGTGCTCGACTATTCCAAGCTCGACGCCGGCAAGCTCGTGCTCGAACGCACCGAGTTCGCGCCCGGCCGCCTGACGCAGGACACGGTCGAAAGCTTCCGGGGCCGGGCGGCGGCAAAGGGCCTCCAGATCGGGTGCGAGGTGGCGGCAGGCGTGGCCGAACGGTTCGCCGGCGACGCGATCCGCGTGCGCCAGATCCTCGACAACCTCGTCGCCAACGCGATCAAGTTCACGATGCACGGCCGGGTCGACGTGTCGCTGCGCATGCTCGACGACGCGCGCGCCTCGCTCGAATGGCGCGTCGCGGATACCGGAATCGGCATTCCGCCCGAGCGGCGCGGCGAGCTCTTCCAGGATTTCATGCAGGTCGACTCGACGACCGCACGCCGCTTCGGCGGGACGGGGCTGGGCCTTGCGATCTGCCGCCGCCTGGTCGGGCTGATGGGCGGCGACATCTGGGTCGAGTCGCAGGTCGGCAAGGGATCCGCCTTCACGTTCCGCCTGCCGACGCGTTCGCCCGATCCGGTCGCCGCACCGGTACCGCCACCGGCCGTGCGCGCGGTTCCCGCACCGGTGCGTCGCGGTTCGGGCCTCTACGTGCTTGCCGCCGAGGACAACGAGATCAACCGCTACGTGATCGAGAAGCTGCTCGAGGGGATGGGCCACGACGTCGTGTTCGCCGCCGACGGCGCCGAAGCCGTCGAGCTCGCCGGCCGGCTGCGCTTCGACGTGGTGCTGATGGACATCCAGATGCCGACGGTCGACGGCATCACGGCCGCAGGCCGCATCCGCGCGATGGAAGGTGCGGGCGCGCATGTGCCGATCATCGCGCTGACCGCGCATGCGATGGCGGGGGATCGCGAAAGCTACCTGAAGGCGGGCATGGACGATTACGTCGCCAAGCCGGTCGATCCCGACGAACTCGCCCGCGCGCTCGCCCGGGTGACCGGGAGAGGGCAGGGACTAAGAGTAATATCCTAGAGAATGGGGCGCGACGTTAAGTAAGATAATAATCTTTTATCCGGCAGCGCCAGAGCCCTCATTTATTAATGAAAATCTACACAACTTGATTTGGCAGCCAATCCTTTAAAGATTAGAATTTCTGCTCTTGGAAGTTCGCCCTTTCCGGTGTCGGCCGTCGCTCCGGCGGCGGCGTCACGGATGAAACCGGCTGGCCATGCCTGAGTCGACTTCACTCCACGATCGGCAGGTGACCCGGCGCGCGGCGTCGCGTCGTTCGGCGCGCTGGGGGCGCCGGCGTCTCCGGCACGCGCATTTCGGCTGGCCGCTTGCGCTCGCGCTCGGCAGTTCGATCGCCGGTCCCGCATTCGCGCAGAACCTGCCGCAGGGCGGTGCGGTCACCGGCGGCTCGGGAACGATCCAGCAGATCGACGCGAACCTGCTGCAGATCCAGCAGAACTCGCAGAACCTGGCGATCGACTGGCAGAGCTTCAATGTCGGCCCGTCGGCCATCGTGCGCTTCCTGCAGCCCAGTTCGAGTTCGATCGCGCTCAACCGCGTCATCGGCAACGATCCGTCCTCGATCTTCGGCCAGATCCAGGCGAACGGGCAGGTCATCCTGCTCAATCCCAAGGGCATCTATTTCGGCCCCAACAGCAGCGTCGACGTCAACGCGCTGGTCGCGACGACGGCGAACATCCGCAACGACGACTTCATGGCCGGGCGGCTGCACTTCGAGCAGGGCTCGGGCGATCCCAACGCGCGCGTGGTCAACGAAGGCCTCGTCTCGGTGGCGCAGGGCGGGTTCGCGATTCTCGCGGCCGCCGGCGTGCAGAACACCGGGCGCATCGTCGCCAACGGCGGCACGGTCGTGCTCGCCGGCACCCGGACTTTCACGGTCGATTTCCACGGCGACGGCCTGCTGAGCTTCGCGGCGACCGGCACGGTCGACCAGGCGCCGTCGGGCGCATCGGCACTGGTCGACAATTCCGGCATCGTCGAGGCGGCGGGCGGACGCGTGCTGATGACCGCGCGCGCGGCGCGCGACGTGCTCGACAACGTCATCAACACGACCGGCATCGTCGTCGCGCAGAGCGCGCAGCTGGTCAACGGCGAGATCGTCATCGACGGCGGCGACAACGGCATCGTCAACGTGAACGGCCTCGTCGACGCCTCGGGCCGGGGTGCCGGCGAGACGGGTGGCACGGTCAAGGTGCTGGGCGAAAAGGTCGGCCTGTTCGCGAACGCGCGCATCGATGCGGCCGGCGATGCGGGCGGCGGCACGGTGCTGGTCGGCGGCAACTACCAGGGACAAGGCCCCGAGCGCAACGCGCAGATGGTCTACATGGACGCCGCGGCGATGATCGACGCGAGCGCCGTGACCACGGGCAACGGCGGCAAGGTCATCCTGTGGGCCGACGAGACGACCCGCTTCGACGGCCGGATCACCGCGCGCGGCGGCGCTCTTTCCGGCAATGGCGGCTTCGTCGAGACG
>JBIKWI010000187.1:0-6644 GCA_044356395.1 Tagaea sp.
CGTTCGAAGTACTCCCCAAACTCGGCCAGATGGTCGCGGGCGACGGCGACAGCTACCGGTATCTTGCCGAAAGCATCCGCAAGTTCCCGCCGCAGGCCGAACTCGCGGACATGCTGCGCGCCGCCGGCTTCGGGCGCGTGGGCTTCCGCAACCTGTCGGGCGGCATCGCGGCGGTTCATTGGGGCTGGCGGACCTGATGGTCTTCCGCCTGCCCGGCCGGCTCGTGCGGCTTGCCAAGATCGCGCGCACGCTCGTCGCCTACGACGCGTTCGAGGCGTTCGGCCTTGCCGACTTCACGCCGCTGGGGGCGCGCGTCGCCACGCGGCTGCGCCGCAGCGGCCTGCCGGAACGGCCGGGACAGCGGCTGGCGCTCGCGCTCACCGAACTGGGGCCGGGCTTCGTCAAGCTCGGGCAGGTGCTGTCCACGCGCGCCGACATCGTCGGCGAGGCGGTGGCCGCCGACCTCACCGACCTGCAGGACCATCTCGCCCCGTTCCCGTTCGAACTGGCGCGCGCCAGCGTGGAACGCGAGCTGGGGCGCAAGCTGGGCGAGCTGTTCTCGGATTTCGACGAGACCGCCATCGCCGCCGCGTCGATCGCCCAGGTGCATTTCGCCACCACGACCGACGGGCGCGACGTCGCGGTCAAGATCCTGCGCCCGGGCGTGGAAACCGCGTTCGCGCGCGACGTCGACCTGCTGGCGTGGATCGCGCGGCTTATCGAACGGCTTGTCCCTTCGTTGCGCCGTCTGAAGCCCAACGCGGTCGTGGAGACGCTGGCGCAGACCGTGCGCTTCGAGATGGACCTGCGGCTGGAAGCGGCGGCCGCCGAGGAACTCGCGGCGAACTTCAAGGACGATCCCGAATTCCGCGTGCCGGCGGTGGACTGGACGCGCACCGCGCGCCGCGTGCTGGTGACCGAGCGCGTGGCCGGCATCCCGATCGACGAGCGCGAGCGGCTGATCGAAGCGGGCCACGATCCGCGCGACATCGTCGCCAAGGCCGGGCGCGCGTTCTTCCGCCAGGTGTTCCGCGACGGCTTCTTCCACGCCGACATGCATCCCGGGAACATGTTCGTGGCCGCCGACGGCACGCTGCTGGCGGTGGATTTCGGCATCATGGGGCGCATCGACCGGCCCACGCGCATCGTGCTGGCCGACATGCTCGCGGGCTTCCTCAACCAGGATTACCGCAAGGTCGCCGAAGTGCATTTCCGCGCCGGTTTCGTGCCGGCCACGCAGGACGTGGGTGCCTTCGCGCAGGCGGCGCGCGCGATCGCCCAGCCCATCCTCGGCCTGCCGCTCGAGAACATCTCGCTCGCCCGCCTGCTCGCGCAGCTCTTCGAGGTGACCGAGCAGTTCCAGATGGAAACGCAGCCCCAGCTCCTTCTCCTCCAGAAATCGATGCTGGTGTGCGAGGGCGTGGGCCGCACGCTCGACCCCAGCGTCAACATGTGGGCGCTCGCCCGGCCGCTGATCGAGGAATGGATGGTCGCCAACCGGGGGCCGATGGCGCGCATCACCTATGGCAGCGAGGCGCTGCTCGAACGGCTGGAGGAGCTGCCCGCCCTCGTCGCCAATCTCGACCGCGCGGCCGCACAGGTGGCCGGCGGCGGCGTGCGCCTGCATCCCGACACGCTGCGCGCCTTCGGCACCGACCGCCCGCCGACGCGCTGGCCGTGGATCGCCGCCGGGGCGGCCGGGGCGGCGTTCCTCTATCTGCTGTTCCGGTAGAAACAGACCGCAAAAGTTGGTTGACGGCAGTTGACGGGCGTTGACCGTCAACGCCTTAACCCATTGATCCGGCTCACTTGTAAAGTGACGCTGACCGGAATTTCCGGTGTCATGTAGGGCGGTCGAAGCGGACATCCGGTACTCCTCCAGCAAGATTTACGATATATAGCCTATAATAGGATTATTGACAATAGAGAACATAGAGGGTACATGAAGCGGGAAAGGAGATCCCCGCCATGCTGTCCCTGCTTCCCGTTCCCCGCGATCCCTCACCCTAGCCCTCTCCCGGAAGCGGGAGAGGGAATCACACCGTTGATGGGGATGCGGGGATGCGCGCGACACCAAGACCGGAGTCCCCTCTCCCGCTCGCGGGAGAGGGCTAGGGTGAGGGCACGAGCCAGCCTCGGCCCTATGGGTGGGTCATTGCCCCACTCGACCTTGCCTTAGGCGCAGAAGTTTATTTCTCATCAGGCCGCGAGAGGCCGGCAAGATACCGCTGATAAAAATCCATCAATCGAAGTTCGGCGTCCAATATCGCGTAGACGAACTTAAAGAGACCTTCGAGTGTCTGCTTCGCCGGTGGGCGCTTACCGGCCAACACAACATTGGAATTCCGGTGTACGGCCAGTTCCATCCGGACGGCAGATCCCTTCTCGACGTCCGGTACGCCGTCCGCACCTGTCTTTATGTAGAGGTTGAGCGCCAGGGCGTTGTGGCTGACCAGATTGCGGACAGTGTCCCCGGTACAGTGGTCGCGAACCTCGCTGATGATCTCCTTCCAGAATTTGAGAGTCTCGCCATCGGCAAGGATGGCCTGAACGGATGCATCAGCCATTTTGAGTTTCGGCTCAAAGTTTAATCCCTTGTAGAATTCGTCAGCGGCTTGCTTCCGCTTTTTGCCGCACGTGGCGTAGAAGGAATCGAATAAGCGATGCTCTATCTCGGCGCTGGTGCTGACGCACAGACCAATGAGTGCATAGAACTTCATGCTGTCGTCTTGAATTTCGCCAATCTTTCCGAGAATGCCGAATTCCAGCATCGCAATAACCTCATAGACCACTTAGCGGCTCAACTGCGGTGACGTGACGCGGACCCGGCTAGTGGGATTTGCAATTGGAGATATTCCGCGTCTTCAGTCACGAAATAGACGCGCGCCGACTAGGCACTAGTACAAACTGATCCGGATTCACCGGCATCCTGATCCATCATCGATTGAATCTGCGCGCACGCATGTTCTCCGTCAAACCGTTGTATTTACGGCACGAACCGCCCCGGGTTGCGCCACCGGCGGCCCCACCCTAAAATAACACTCCATTCAGGGGTAAATCGGATGCTGGCCGGCAAGCGCATATTGCTGATCATCAGCGGCGGGATCGCGGCATACAAAAGCCTCGACCTGATCCGCCGCCTGCGCGAGCGCGGGGCGGACGTGCGCTGCGTGCTGACGCGCGCGGCCAAGGAATTCGTAACGCCGCTGTCGGTCGGCACGCTGTCGAAGGGCCGCGTCTATGACGAGCTGTTCGACCTGACGGCCGAGCACGAGATCGGCCATATCCGCCTGGCGCGCGACTGCGACATCGTGGTCGTCGCCCCCGCCACTGCCAACATCCTGGCGAGCATGGCGCAGGGGCTGGCCGGCGACCTTGCCACGACCGTGTTGCTGGCGACCGACAAGCCGGTGCTCGCCGCACCCGCGATGAACCATGTGATGTGGGCGAGCCCCGCCACCGTCGCGAACCTTTCAACACTTCGTGCGCGCGGCGTTTCGTTCGTCGGCCCCGAGAGCGGCGAACTTGCCGAGGGTGAAATCGGTATCGGCCGCATGAGCGAGCCGATGGCCATCGTTGCGGCCATCGAGAACCTGCTGGGCGCCGATGCGCCGCTGCGCGGCAAGCGCGCCCTCGTCACCAGCGGGCCGACCTACGAGCCCATCGATCCGGTGCGCTATATCGCCAACCGTTCGTCGGGCAAGCAGGGCCACGCGATCGCCGCCGCACTCGCCGCGTTGGGTGCGGAGACGACACTGGTCAGCGGGCCCACGCGCCTTGCCGATCCGAAAGGCTGCCGTGTGCTGCGCGTGGAGACCGCGCAGGAAATGCTGGCCGCGAGCCTGTCGGCCCTGCCCGCCGACATCGCCGTGTGTGCCGCCGCCGTCGCCGACTGGCGCCCCGCCGCCCCCGGTAACGCCAAGCTCAAGAAGGACGGCAACGCGCCGCCGCAGATCGCTTTGGCCGAGAATCCCGACATCCTCGCCACGCTGTCGCGCCACCGGCCGCGCCCGGCACTTGTCGTGGGATTCGCGGCCGAGACCGACGACCTGATCGCGCACGCGACGGCCAAGCGCCTGCGCAAGGGCTGCGACTGGATCGTCGCCAACGACGTGAGCACCGGGACCGGCACGTTCGGCGGCGACGACAACCGCGTGCACGTGATCGACGCAGGCGGCACGGAATCGTGGGACCCGATGAAGAAGGACGAGGTCGCCCGCCGCCTTGCCCGGCGCATCGCCGACCGGCTCGCCGGGGCCGCGTAGCATGGACCGTCCGGTCGTCGACATCGTGCGCCTCGCGCACGCCAAAGACCTGCCGTTGCCGGCCTACGCGACCGCCAGTGCCGCCGGGCTCGACCTGCTCGCGGCCGTCGCCGGACCCGTCGAGCTTGCTCCCGGCACGCACCGCCTGATCCCGACCGGCATCTCCATCGCCCTGCCCGACGGCTACGAGGCGCAGGTGCGCCCGCGCTCCGGCCTGGCACTCAAGAACGGCGTCACGGTGCTGAATTCGCCCGGCACGATCGATGCCGACTATCGCGGCGAGGTCGGGGCCATCCTGATCAATCACGGCACGGCCCCGTTCCGCATCGAGCGCGGCATGCGCATCGCCCAGATGGTGATCGCGCGCGTGGCCAAGGCCAGCTTCAAGGAATGCGACGAACTCCCGCCTACCGACCGCGCCGCCGGCGGGTTCGGTTCGACCGGCAGATAGGAACCCTCCGCCAATGATGCGTCTCACCAAGAAACTGCTGTTCGGCATCGAAGCCGTGCTCGACATCGCCTACAACGCCGGGGCCAAGCCCGTGCAGGCCGCGTCGATCACCAAGCGCCAGGGCATTCCCAAGCGCTATCTCGAACAGGTGCTTCAGGCGCTGGTGCGCGCGGGCATCCTCGCCGGCCAGCGCGGGCCCAAGGGCGGCTACCGGCTTGCCAAGGATGCCGGCGCCATCTCGGTCGCCGACATCGTGCGCATCGTGCGCACGATCGAGGTGGCACCCGATCCGCTCGACGGCGCGCCCGCCTCGGCACTCGGCCACCAGATCGTCCGGCCGATCTGGCACGACCTGCAGAGCCAGCAGATGGCCACCCTCGAAGGCCTGACGCTGGCCGAACTGGTCGCCCGCGCCCGGTCGCTCGGCGTGGCGCTGGAAACCTGACGCGATGGCGGAGACGCCAGCCCCCGGCGATCTCACCGACGCGCAGTTCGAACGCTATGCGCGCCACCTGATCCTCGACGAGGTCGGCGAGGCGGGCCAGGCGAAGCTGCTCGCGTCGCGCGTGCTGGTCGTGGGTGCGGGCGGGCTCGGCTCGCCCGTGGCGCTCTATCTCGCGGCCGCCGGCGTGGGCACGCTCGGCCTCGTCGATTCCGACAAGGTCGACTTGACGAACCTGCAGCGCCAGATCGTGCATGCGCAGGACACGGTGGGCCTGCGCAAGGTCGACAGTGCGGCCGCCACGCTGCGCCGGCTCGACCCGGCGATCCGCGTCGAGACGCACGACATGCGCGTGGACGCCGGCAACGTGGATGCGCTGGTGCGCGGCTACGACCTCGTCGTCGACGGCTCCGACAATTTCGCCACGCGCTATCTCGTCCACGACGCCTGCTATTTCGCGAAGAAGCCGCTCGTCTCGGGCGCCCTGCTGCGCTTCGAGGGCCAGCTCTCCACGTTCAAGGCCCATGACGGCAAATACTCTTGCTACCGCTGCCTCTTCCCGACCCCGCCGCCGGCCGACCTCATCCCGCGCTGCGAGGAGGCGGGCATCCTGGGTTCCGTCGCCGGCGTGATCGGCACGCTGCAGGCGACCGAGGTGCTGAAGGAACTGCTCGGGCTGGGCACCAGCCTTGCGGGCACGCTGCTGATCTACGACGCGCTCGACACGCAGTTCCGCCGCATCGGCGTGCCGCGCGACGGGTCTTGCGCGCTGTGCGGGGACCATCCGACGATCCGGCCGCCCGGATGACTTTCGCCGCTTGAACCGGACCCGCCCTGCCCCGATAATCCCGCCTCCTCCGAACCGACCCGGACCCCCCGCCCATGCGCCTTTTCCGCTTCCTCGTCCTCGCCCTGCTCCTCGCGTTTCCCGCAGCAGCGGGCGCGCAGACCTCCGACCGCGAGAACCTGCTCTATATCGACGTCGAGTATGGCCGGATCGTGATCCAGCTCCGCCCCGACCTCGCGCCGCGCCATGTCGAGCGCGTCAAGCAGCTCGCACGCGCCAAGTTCTACGACGGCATCGTCTTCCACCGCGTGATCGACGGCTTCATGGCGCAGACCGGCGATCCGACGGGCACGGGCACGGGCGGCTCCGGGCGCGGCAACGTGCCGGCCGAATTCAGCCGCGTGCCGTTCGACCGCGGCATCGTGGGGGCGGCGCGCGCGCAGAACCCGAACTCGGCCGACAGCCAGTTCTTCATCATGTTCCGGCGCAATACCGGCCTCGACGGCCAGTACACCGTCTGGGGCCAGGTGATCTCGGGCATGGAGTTCGTCGACCGCATCCGGCGCGGCGAACCGCCGCGCAATCCCGACAAGATGATCCGCGTCCAGGTGGCCGCGGACGTCCCGAACTGAATTCCCACCCGCGAAGGACCAGACAATGGCGGCCGACCTCGAAAACACGCTCTATCTCGATCTCGAC
>JBIKWI010000188.1:0-6611 GCA_044356395.1 Tagaea sp.
GCGCGTCTTTTCTGGCGCGTTCGGCACGCCGTTCGACGTGCCGCGTTTTCTGGCGCAGAGCCCGCTGGCGATGGCGGCGCGTGCGGCGAATGCCCCGCTGCGCCCGCCGGTGTTCCTGACGGTCGGTCGCGGCGACCGCTTCGGACTGGCGGAGGAGCAGCAGGCGGTCGAGACGGCCTTGCGACGTCTCGGCCATGACGTGACGGCCACGACGACCGATGGCGATCACGACTGGGGGACATGGGAAGCGGCCCTGCCGGAGGTGCTGGTGTTCCTCGCCCGCCACCTGCGCGCGGAGTAAAGTCCGTCTACGCCGCGGGCTGGACGGCCGGTTCGACATAAGCCGGGGCGGCGACCGCGAGGGCCGGTGCCGGTACGGCGGCAGCGGCCGGCGCGCGCGCCGGTGCCTTCCACGGGGCGACCTTGATCCACGCGGACGCGCGGGCGATCGCATAGAGCCCGCCGATCCCGACGGCATTCACCAGCACCTGGAGCGCGAACCCGGTCCCGCCGATCGCCAGCACGATGCCCGCGACATGGGCCAGCGCCATGCCCGAGAAGAAGACCGGCAGCGCCTGCCGGCCGAGGATCACGAACGGCCAGGCGAAGCGGGAGGCCAGCAGCTCGCGCCGGCCGTCGATCGCCCAGAGCACGACATAGGCGAGGGCAAGGAAATGCGCGTACTGGCGCAGGTCCAGATTGGGCTTGTGCGCGTGGGCATAGGCCCATTCGTGGAGCGCGACGAGGGCAGGATGAAGCCCGTAGACCGCCGGATGGATCGCGACGACCCCGAAAGCCAGATAGGCCATGCAGACGGCCAGCAGCAGGGGGTGGAATTTCGGCGCCTCGACCCAGCCGCGCGCGAGCGCGAAGCCGGTGAAGAAAAGAAGCTGCCAGGCGAGCGGGTTGAAACCCCAGCCTTGGCCTGCCGACGTGCCGGCGTCGAGATTGAAGCCGGTCGCCTGCACGAACGACCACAGGCCGACCGACAGCGCGATCACCAGCCCCGGATGGACGCGCGCCAGCAGCAGTACGGCCGGCACGGACGCGAGCACCACCATGTAGAGCGGCAGGATGTCGAAGTAGGTGGGCACGAAGCGCAGCGCGAACAGGCCGAGCAGCGTCGCACCCGGATCGGCGAAGAAATCGGCGATCCCGAGATAGGCGGCATAGTCGATCCCCCGCGTCGCCGCCCACGCGCAGATCGCGGCTCCTAGCACGAACAGCGCGAGGTGGACCGAATAGAGCTGCGCGCAGCGCCACGCGATGCGCGCCGTCCCGGCCGCGAAGCCCTCGCGCAGGAACGTGCCGCCGAAGGCCATCGCCGCGGCGTAGCCGGAAATGAAGACGAAGACGTGCGCCGCGTCCGACAGCCCGAAGCGCGCCCAGATGATCTCGGCCAGCCAGTCGCCGGGAACATGCGCCGTGAAGATCGCGACCAGCGACAGGCCGCGGAAGAAATCGAGCCGGACGTCGCGCGGCTTCTTCGCGGGCGCCGCCGTCACGTGCGCGCACCGGGCAGCAGGCCGTCCGCGTAGCGGCCGACATAGGGAAGCTGCCTTGCGAGCCGCAACGCCTCGTCCCGGCGGATGAACAGCAGGGCGAGCCCGGCAAGCCACACGCTGACCGCCTCCTTGAACAGCATGCCGCCATCCTCGTAGGGGTCGATGCCGAGCGGGGAGACGAAATGGAAGAAGATCGCCCCGGTCATGATGCCGGCGGCAAGGCCGCCGCCGACCGACTGCGTGGGGCGGTAGAGACAGAGCAGGCCGGCCGCCAGTTCGGCCGAGCCGACCGCGATGCGCATCGCCTTCTCGTGGCCCGGGACGCCCAGCCAGTCGGTCAGGACCGTGAACAGCCAGACGCTGCCCTCGTGGCCGAGGAACTTGTACTGGAGGTACCAGATGAAAATGTAGGCAATCCAGAGCGCCAGGGCCCACGGGAACAGGTGCCGGACGGCATTTCGGAACGATTCCATCGGACGGACCTTCCGGTCAGGGGCGCGCGGGTCAGGGGCGCGCTCGTCCTGACCGTTCGGCGTTACCCGCGCCGAGGTTACGTCCCGCGAAGCGGCTTTTTCAGCGCGCCTTGCGCTTCTCGCGCGCGATCGACACGAGGCCGAGTTCGGCGAACAGGATCTGCGCCGCGTTCTGGGCCGTCACGGTCGTGGCGTCGTATTGGGGGGCGACCTCCACGACGTCCGCACCGATCACGTCGAGCCCGGCAAGGCCGCGCACGATGGCCAGCGCCTCGCGCATCGTCAGGCCCCCGGACTCCGGCGTGCCGGTTCCGGGGGCGAACGAGGGGTCGAGCCCGTCGACATCGAACGTGACATAGACGGGCGCGTCGCCGACGACCGCGCGGGCCTTCGCGATGACGGCGTCCACGCCCATCGGATCGATCTCCTCGGCATGGATAACTGTCATGCCGCTGTCATAGGAGAACTCCCACAGATATTCGGCCCCGCCGCGGATGCCGATCTGGATCGTGCGCTCGGGGTCGAGCACGCCGTCGAGTACGGCCATGCGGAACGGGGCGCCATGGTGGAACTTGGCCCCCTCGTAGGGGCCGCTGGTGTCGCAGTGCGCGTCGAAATGCACCATCGCGACCGGCCGCTCGCGCCCCAGCGCCTTCAGGATCGGCCACGTGATCGAATGGTCGCCGCCGACCGACAGCGGGACCACGCCGGCCGTGCAAATGCGCGTATAGAACGCCTCGATGTCGGCATGGCAGTCGGCGAGCGAGAATCGGCTGCGCATCGGCACGTCGCCGATGTCGGCGACCTCGAGCTCGCTCAGCGGCGTGCGTCGAAGCACATGCTCGTAGGGGCCGATGCGTTCGACCGCGCGCACGGCACGCGGCCCCAGACGCGCGCCCGCCCGGTTGGTCACGCCCAGATCCATCGGCACGCCGACGAGGGCGGCGTCGAGCCCCGCGAGATCGGCATCCGTGCGGATCGGCCGGAACGCGGCACCCAGAAACGTGGCCGGATCGGCGAACGGCCACTTGCGCCGGTCGGGCGACGTGAAGACGGCTGCCGCGACCTTCGCGAAGTGCGGATCGTGGATGTCGCCGCCCTGAGCTTCGCCGTAGCGGGCGCGAAGGGCGGCAAGCTTGTCCTTGTCCATCGGTCGCAATCCTCGTTGCCGGCGGTCGGCACGACTATATCGCGATTCGACGCGAAGCCCATCGCGGGCGCCGGATGATTCAGGCCGCGCGGACCTCGCGCAGGAACGCGTCGATCTGGCGGTGCAGCGCCTCGCTGCTGCGGCCGAGATCGCCCGACGATTTCAGGACCTGCCCCGCCGCCGTTCCGGTCTGGCCGGCGGCCGTGCTGACGACGGCGATGTTGCGCGAGACATCCTGGGTGCCCTGGGCCGCCTGGGCCACGTTGCGCGCGATCTCCTGCGTGGCGGCACCCTGCTCCTCCACGGCGGCGGCGATGGCGCCGGCCGTCTCGTTGACCCGGTCGATCGTCGTGGTGATGCCCTGGATCGACTGGACGGAGCTTTGCGTCGCCTCCTGGATCGCGCGGATCTGGGCGGCGATCTCCTCGGTCGCCTTCGCGGTCTGGTTGGCGAGCGTCTTCACTTCCGAGGCGACGACCGCGAAGCCCTTGCCGGCCTCGCCGGCGCGTGCGGCCTCGATCGTGGCGTTGAGGGCGAGAAGGTTCGTCTGGCCGGCGATGTCGTTGATGATCTTGACCACGTCGCCGATCTTCTGCGCTGCGGCATCGAGGCTCTGGACCTGGGCGTTGCTGGCGCGCGCCTGCTCGGCGGCATCGCCGGTCATCTGGTTGGATTCGGCGACCTGCTTGGCGATCTCGCGGATCGAGGCGCTGAGCTCCTCGGTCGCCGAGGCGACGGTCTGCACGTTCTGCGTGGCCTGCTCGGAGGCCGCCGCGACGGCGGTGGACTGGCGCGTCGTCTCCTCGGCCGTCCCCGCCATCGTCTGCGCGGTATCCTGGAGGGCGGACGAGGTCTTCGCCACCGATCCCGCGATCTCGCCGATCGCCTTCTCGAAGCGCGCGACGCTGTCTTCGATCCGCTTGGCGCGGTCGATCTGGCGATGCTGTTCCTCCGCCTGGCCCGCGCGGAGGCGCTCGGCCTCGACCATGCTGTCCTTGAAGACCTGGACCGAGTTCGCCATCTCGCCGATCTCGTCCTTCTTGGAGGTCGCCGGCACCTCGATCGCGAGATCCCCGCGCGCGAGCGTGGCCATCGCGTCGGCCATCGCGCGCAGCGGCCGGCTCACGCCCCGGATCACGGTCAGGAGGGAGAAGGCGATGGCGACGGCCGCGAGTGCCACCACGCCGAGGATGACGATGCGCGAGATGTCGAACGCGCTGGACGTGCGTTCGAAGACGGCCTTCGCTTCCTCCTGCTGGAGAACGACGAGCTTCTCGAGCGCTTCGGATACCGGATCGATCGTCGCGTAGAGCTGCTGCTTGACGATCGTGTCGAGCTTTCCGGCGTCCTTGGCATTGAGCGCTTCGGCCAGCGCGACGACCATCCGGTCGGCATCGGTCATGATGCGGCGGGCGGCGGCGCCGATCTCGCGTTCGCGCTCGTCCATCGGATGTGCCGCATAGCGCTGCCAGGTCTGCGCGATGGTCTTGCGGGCGTCGTCGACGCTTGCGGCACCGGTCTGCCAGTCGAAGTTGCCGTTGCGGACCTTGTGGGCCGCATCGACGATGTTGACGGCGTAGGCGTCGGCGATGGTCTTGAGTTCGCGCAGCGGCACGACGCGGTCGTTGTAGACCGCCTTCATGCCGGCCCCGGCGATCCCGCCGGAGACCCAGCCGGCGGCGGCGGCAGCGGCGATCGCGAGCGCCAGAAGCGCCATGGCCGAAATCAGTCGAGCGCGTATCGTCATCGGACGTCTCCCTTGCTTGCGGGCCCGACGCGAGCATGCGGCGGCCGCATTTAAGGCGACGTTAAATTTATTCCTACGATGGTATGGGATTCACAAAACTGATCGATGTTCCGTCACATCGTGGCGCCGATCTGCCAGGGCACGAACTCGTTGTCGCCGTAGCCGAGCTGCTCGGACTTCGAGCGCTCGCCCGACGCGATGCGCAGGATGTGCTCGAAGATCTCCTTGCCCTTCGCCTCCACCGACACGCCGTCGACGATGTCGCCGCAGTTGATGTCCATGTCCTCGATCATGCGCTGGTAGATGTCGGTGTTGGTGGCCAGCTTGATCGACGGCGTGGGCTTGCAGCCATAGGCCGAGCCGCGGCCCGTGGTGAAGCACAGCACGTTGGCGCCGCCCGCGACCTGGCCGGTGGCCGAAGTCGGGTCGTAGCCCGGCGTGTCCATGAACACGAAGCCCTTGGTGTCGACGCGCTCGGCATAGCGGTAGACGCCGCGCAGCGTCGTGGTGCCGCCCTTGGCTGCCGCCCCCAGCGACTTCTCCAGGATTGTCGTCAGGCCGCCGGCCTTGTTGCCGGGCGAGGGGTTGTTGTCCATCGAGCCGTCGTTGCGCTTGGTGTATTCCTCCCACCAGCGGATGATCTCGATCAGCTTCTCGCCGACCTCGCGCGTCTGCGCGCGGCGCGTGAGAAGGTGTTCGGCCCCGTAGATCTCCGGCGTTTCGGACAGGATCGCCGTGCCGCCGTGCTTGACCAGCAGGTCGACGGCCGAACCCAGTGCGGGGTTGGCCGTGATACCCGAATAGCCGTCCGACCCGCCGCACTGGAGGGCCAGCATCAGTTCGCTTGCCGGGATCGTCTCGCGCTTCGCCCGGTTGACGAGCGGCAGCATCGCCTTGATGCGCTCCACGCCCTGCTCGATCGTCTTGCGCGTCCCGCCGGTCTCCTGGATCGTCATCGACTGGAAGAAATCGCCGTCGACGATGCCGTAGGCGCGCTTCATCTCGTCGATCTGGAACACCTCGCAGCCCAGGCCCACGAGAAGCACGCCGCCCACGTTCGGGTTGGTCGCGTAGCCCCACTGGGTGCGCTTGAGCACGTCGAAGCCCTCGCCCTTGGCCGCCATGCCGCAGCCCGTGCCGTGGACGAACGACACGACGCCGTCGACATTGGGATAGTCGGCAAGGATGCCCGAGCGCTGGACGGCTTCCGCCATGAAGCGCGCGGCCGACGCCGAGCAATTGACCGAGGTGAGGATGCCGATGTAGTTGCGCGTGCCCGCCCGTCCGTCGGCGCGGCGATAGCCCTGGAAGGTGGCGCGCTCGGCCAGGGGCAGCGGGGCATAGGGCTTCGCGTCTTCGGCGAAATGGTAGTCGCGCGCGAACTGCTTGAAGTCGCAGTTGTGCGTATGGATGTGCTCGCCCGCCGCGATCGCGCCATGCGCGAAGCCGATCGTCTGGCCGAACTTGCGCACCGCTTCGCCGTCCGCGATCGGGGCGATGGCCATCTTGTGGCCCTTCATGATGCGCGCGGCGGCCTTGACGCCGTGGATGTCGGCCCCCGGCGGGATCGTGTCGACCGCGACGACCAGGTTGTCGCTCGCGTTGAGGCGGATGGTGCGGGGGATGGCGGTCATGGCGGGTTCCTCAAGATTTCTTGACGTGAAACTAGCACACGGCAGGCCGGAAAACGAAGCTGGCCCTTGCCACCCGGGGGCCGTTTAACGCACATTCCGGGT
>JBIKWI010000189.1:0-6569 GCA_044356395.1 Tagaea sp.
GCACCCAGCATCGCAAGGTCGTTGGCCCCGTCGCCGACCGCCAGCGTGGCTTCCAGCGGCAGGTCGCGTTCGGCGGCGAGCTTCTCGAGCGTGGCGAGCTTCGCCTCGCGGCCCAGCACCGGCTCGGCGACGGTTCCCGCCAGATGCTCGCCCGCGATCTCCAGCACGTTCGAATGGTCGCGGTCGAAATCGAGCGCGTCGCGCACGCGGTTCGTGAAGAACGTGAAGCCGCCCGACACGATGGCGGTCAGCGCCCCGTTCGCCTTCATGGTTGCCGCGAGCGTGGCGCCGCCCGGGACCGCCTTGATGCCGGCGGCCGCGCGCTCGAGGATCGACACGTGCTGGCCCTTCAGCAGGCCCACGCGCTCGGCGAGGGCCGCGCGGAAATCGAGTTCGCCGTTCATCGCGCGCCGCGTGATCGTCGACACGCGCTCGCCGATGCCCAGCAGGTGCGCGATGTCGTCGAGCATCTCGTTCTCGATCAGCGTCGATTCCATGTCGGCCACGAGCAGGCGCTTCATGCGGCCTTGCGCCGGCACGAGATTGACGTCGACGGGCAGGGGCCCGAGTGCGGCGCGCGCCAACTCCGCGATGCGTGCCGGTTCGCCGGCAAGCGGGAAAAGTTCGGCCGCGATGCCCGGTGCCAGCCAGTTCGGGGCCTTCGCCTCGCCGAATTCGGGGGCAAGGCTCGCGCGCAATGCTGCGAGCTTGCTATCGTCGAGGATCGGGGCGGCGGGATCCGCCGTCAGCACGAGGACATGGGTCATGGGACGGCGAATATGGTGACCGAGGCCCGCGAAGGCAAGCCGCGCGCGGTGATCGTCGGCGGGCCGACGGCGTCGGGGAAGTCCGCCGCCGCGATGGCGATCGCGCGCGAGTTCGACGGCGTGGTGATCAACGCCGATTCCATGCAGGTCTACGAGGAGCTGCGCGTGCTGTCCGCGCGCCCGTCGGCGGAAGACGAAGCGGCGGTGCCGCACCGCCTCTACGGCATCTGGAAGGCGGCGGAGCACGGCACGGTCGGCCGCTGGCGCACGGCGGCCCTTGCCGAGATCGACGCGGCGAACAAGGCGGGCAAGCTTGCCGTGCTGTGCGGCGGAACGGGGATGTATCTCAAGCTGCTCGTCGAGGGCCTGTCGGCCGTGCCGCCGATCCCGGCCGCCGTGCGCGAAGCCTCGCGCGCGTTGCTGGCGAAGATCGGCCATGCGGAATTCTTCGCGGATCTCGCACGCCGCGATCCGGCGTCGGGGGCCAAACTTCGCCCGGCCGACACGCAGCGCATCCTGCGCGCGTGGGAAGTCGTCGTCGCGACCGGCATCCCGCTGGGCGCCCATCAGGCGGCCGATCCGCCGCGCGCCGCCGACTGGCCGACGCTGCTGTTCATTCCCCCGCGCGCCGCGCAGGTCGCAAGCATCGACGCGCGCGCGGCGCGCATGGTCGAGGCCGGCGCACTCGACGAGGTGCGCGGCCTGCTGGCGCAGGGCCTGTCGGACGAGCTGCCGGCGATGCGCGCACTGGGCGTGCGCGAACTCGCCGGCCACCTGCGCGGCGAGTACGATTTAACGAGCGCGATCAAGGCATTGCAGTTCTCGACGCGGCGTTTCGCCAAACGCCAGACGACCTGGTTCCGGGGTCAGATGAAAGTAGCCAGAATTGTTCCCGCGCAATATTCGGAAAGTCTGATGCCGGAGATTCGTACGTTTATTAAAGAAATCCGTTGACGCACTGCGGCACCGCTTTTATGGTCCGCGCCCCAACGCAAATCCCTTCCCGAAAGGACAGGACAATGTCGACCGCGACCGCCCCGACCACGACCCAGGACACGACCCAGATGACGGGTTCGGAGATCGTCCTCAAGGCGCTGGTCGACCAGGGCGTCGAGGTCATCTTCGGGTATCCGGGCGGTGCGGTCCTGCCGATCTACGACGCGCTGTTCCAGCAGAACGCGCTGCGCCACGTGCTGGTGCGCGCCGAAGCCGGTGCCGTGCACGCGGCCGAAGGCTATGCGCGCTCGACCGGCAAGGTCGGCGTCGTGCTCGTGACGTCCGGACCCGGTGCGACGAACGCCGTGACCGGCCTCGTCGACGCGCTCATGGATTCGATCCCGATCGTGTGCCTGACGGGCCAGGTGCCCACGCACCTGATCGGCAACGACGCGTTCCAGGAAGCCGACACGACCGGCATCACGCGCCCGGCGACGAAGCACAACTATCTCGTGAAGGACATCCGCAACCTCGCGAAGGTCATGCACGAGGCTTTCCACGTGGCGCGCAGCGGCCGGCCCGGCCCGGTCGTCATCGACCTGCCCAAGGACATCCTGATGGGCAAGGGCAGCTATTCGCCGGCCCCGGAAGTCGCACACCCCAGCTACAAGCCGAAGACCGAGCCCGACGCGCGCGCGGTGGCACAGGCCGTCGACCTGATGCTCAACGCGAAGAAGCCGATCCTCTATACCGGCGGCGGCATCATCAACTCGGGCCCCGAAGCCGCGAAGGCGCTGATCGAGTTGGCGCACCTGACGGGCTTCCCAGTGACGAGCACGCTGATGGGCCTTGGCGCCATGCCGGCATCCGATCCGCTGTTCCTGGGCATGCTCGGCATGCACGGCACCTACGAGGCGAACCTCACGATGCACGGCTGCGACGTGATGGTGAACCTGGGTGCGCGCTTCGACGACCGCGTGACAGGCCGCCTCAACGCCTTCTCGCCGGGCTCCAAGAAGATCCACGCCGACATCGACCCGTCGTCGATCAACAAGAACGTGCGCGTCGACGTGCCCGTCGTGGGCGATGCCGGCAACATCATCCGCGCGATGATCGCCGAGTGGAAGAAGCGCGTGACCGCCGGCGCCCAGCCGCAGAAGAAGGCGCTGGCCGACTGGTGGATGCAGATCGCCGAATGGCGCAAGCGCGACTGCCTTGCCTACCGCAAGTCGACCGCCGACAACATCAAGCCGCAATACGCGCTCGAGCGCCTGCAGGCGATCACGTCGGGCCGCGACGACGTGTTCATCACGACCGAAGTGGGCCAGCACCAGATGTGGGCGGCCCAGTTCATGAAGTTCCAGAAGCCCAACCGCTGGATGACGTCGGGCGGGCTCGGCACCATGGGCTACGGCCTGCCGGCGGCGATGGGCGTGCAGATCGCGCACCCGGAATCGCTGGTCATCGACGTGGCCGGCGAAGCCTCGATCCTGATGAACATCCAGGAGCTGAGCACGATCGTTCAGTACCGGCTGCCGGTGAAGACCTTCATCCTCAACAACCAGTACATGGGCATGGTCCGCCAGTGGCAGGAGCTGCTGCACGGCTCGCGCTATTCGGAAAGCTACATGGACTCGCTGCCCGACTTCGTGAAGCTGGCCGAGGCGTTCGGCTGCGTGGGCCTGCGCGCCACGAAGCTTTCGGAAGTCGACGACGTGATCAAGGAGATGATCGCGGTGAAGCGCCCCGTCGTGGTCGACATGTGCGTCGACCAGAAGGAGAACTGCTTCCCGATGATCCCGTCCGGTGCGGCGCACAACGAGATGATCCTGGGGCCCACCGACAAGTCGGCGGGCACTTCGGGCGGCAAGACGGGCCCGATCTCGGAAGAGGGGATGGTCCTCGTCTAGGCGGGTTTCTCCCGCCGCCGACGAGAGCCGCCCCGATCCATCCTTCCGAAAGCCAGATCCCGTGAACGCACCCGCACCCACCGAACGCCACACCATCGCCGTGCTCGTGGACAACGAACCGGGCATCCTTGCCCGCGTCGTCGGCCTGTTCTCCGGCCGCGGCTACAACATCGAGAGCCTGACCGTCGCCGAGACGGACGCGTCGGCGCACCTGTCGCGCATCACCGTCGTCACGTCGGGCACGGCCATGGTCATCGAGCAGATCAAGGCGCAGCTCGACCGGCTGGTACCCGTCCACCGCGTTTCCGACCTGACGCAGGAAGGCCCGCACGTGGCGCGCGAACTGGCGCTGGTGAAGGTCATTTCCAAGGGCAACGACCGGATCGAGGCGCTTCGCATCGCCGACATCTTCCGCGCCAAGACGATCGATTCCACGATCGGCTCGTTCGTGTTCGAGATCACCGGCTCGGGCGAGAAGATCGACGCATTCGTGAACCTGATGACGCCGCTGGGGCTCGCCGAAGTGAGTCGCACGGGCATCGTCGCCATTGCGCGCGGCGAGCGGCGCATGTGATAACCCCGCCCGCCGGCGGACCCCAAACAGCTTTACCGATATCCGGAATCCAGAGGAGAAGACCGATGCGCGTGTATTACGACCGCGATGCGGACGTTAACCTGATCAAGGGCAAGAAGGTGGCCGTCGTGGGCTACGGCAGCCAGGGCCACGCGCACGCGCTCAACATGCGCGACAGCGGCGTCAAGGATGTCGTCATCGCGCTTCGCGCCGGCTCGCCGTCGATCAAGAAGGCCGAGGGTGCGAACTTCAAGGTCATGACCCCGGCCGAGGCCGCCAAGTGGGCCGACGTGATGATGATCGTCACGCCGGACGAGCTGCAGGCGAAGCTGTGGAACGACGACCTCAAGGCCAACATGAAGCAGGGGGCCGCCATCGCCTTCGCGCACGGCCTCAACGTCCATTTCGCGCTGATCGAGCCGCGCCCCGACCTCGACGTGTTCATGATCGCGCCCAAGGGCCCCGGCCACACGGTGCGCTCGGAATACCAGAAGGGCGGCGGCGTGCCGTGCCTGGTCGCCGTCAACCAGAACGCCTCGGGCAACGCGCTCGAGATCGCGCTTTCGTACGCTTCGGCCATCGGCGGCGGGCGTGCGGGCGTCATCGAGACGACGTTCAAGGAAGAATGCGAGACCGACCTGTTCGGCGAGCAGGCCGTGCTTTGCGGCGGCCTGTGCGCGCTGATCGTGGCGGGCTACGAGACGCTGACCGAAGCCGGCTACGCGCCCGAGATGGCGTATTTCGAGTGCCTGCACGAGGTGAAGCTGATCGTCGACCTCATCTACGAGGGCGGCATGGCCAACATGCGCTACTCGATCTCGAACACGGCCGAGTACGGCGACTACACGCGCGGTCCGCGCATCATCACCGACGAGACGAAGAAGGAGATGAAGCGGATCCTCGACGACATCCAGTCCGGCCGCTTCGCGCGCGACTGGGTGCTCGAGAACGCCGCCGGCCAGGCGAGCTTCAAGGCGATGCGCCGTCGCAACGCCGCGCACGATATCGAGAAGGTCGGCGAGAAGCTACGCGCCATGATGCCGTGGATCGCCAAGAACAAGCTGGTCGACAAGGCGAAGAATTAGTCCTTCGCCTTATCTCCGAAGACGCGAAACCCCGCCGGGCGACCGGCGGGGTTTTTCGTTCGTGCGGATCGGTCGGGGGTCAGCCGTGTTTGTCGGGCACAGGTTCTTTTGACTGCACCGACCATGCCGCCGGCTCGTCGTTCTTGTCGGCTTCGGCCTTCGCCGCCGTCACCTGCACCTTGTCGGGCGCGTGATGGGCGGGCGCGTAGATGGCATAGACCTGCATCGGCGCCGTGCCGATATTGGTGATGTTGTGCCAGGTCCCCGCCGGAACGAGCACGCACCAGCCGTCGGAAACTTCCTTGTCGAAATTCAGTTTGTCCTTCGCAGCTCCCATCTGCACCCGGCCACTGCCGGCGTCGAGGCGCAGGAACTGATCGGTCTCCGGATGCGCTTCAAGGCCGATGTCTTCGCCCGCGGGGATCGACATCAGCGTCACCTGCAGGTAGCGCCCGCTCCATGCGACCGAACGATAATTCGTGTTGTCCTTCGTCGCGTGCTCGATGTCGAACGCTTGCGGCTTCGGCCCGATGTCTTTGATGCGGTCAGCAACGCTGCCCATGACTGGTCTCCTCGGTATCGCGGGCAATTGACCGCCTTGCAGCGCAGCCGAAAACTCGGCGCGCATTGTGCCGGCAGTATCGCGCCATCCTTCAACCGCCTGAAGATTCGGAAAACACCCAGTCAATTCCGGACTCGGGAGTCCCACGCCGACGCGCGAAAACCCGCCCGGCAGCCGGCAGGGCTTTCTCGTTGGCGTCGTCCGTCATGCGCGGCCTCGTGCCGGGCATCCACGATTTCGGGGCAAACAAGTCGTGGTCCCCCGGAGCGAGCCCGGGGGTGACGGGAAAGCGGCACTGAATAGCCCCTCGTAATCAGCGCTTGATTTTATCCTATTACCGCTATATTATCCTAAATCGTGAGACGGCAGCGAGGTGCGGTGACTTGGAATGCGTTCTTTGGTTACAAGCATTCCAAATCAAGGGCTTAAATAGGTTACGGTAACCTGTTGTCACCTATTTCCCGAAACTTGGGCTGCGGGTCTAAGCAACTAAAGATAAAGGAATTTACGGTGTCCTTGTGCAGATTTCCGGCGCTTCTGGTAACGTGTCCATCCGGCCATCTGTGCAACCGGTTATCCACAGGCTGGCTGCAAGGAAAAAGACCATGACCGTCCGGCACCGTCCTCGCACGTCCTGCACGCCGACCCGCGTCGCGCCCTCGCGTTCCGTCGCACGCATCGCACGCGGGAATCGTTGCCGTGCAGATGTGTCGACAAGGGGAGGGGATTGGGCTT
>JBIKWI010000190.1:0-6554 GCA_044356395.1 Tagaea sp.
GGCCTCGCCGATGCCGCCGTAAAGCTCGGGGCTGTGGTTGCATCCGGCCTGCGCGAAGATGCGCGGGCCGTTCTCGACGCCGCCGGCCTTGGGGTCGGACGCCGCCCAGTAGAGCCGGCGCAGGCGCGCGAAGGCGATCGCCTGCGCGCACATCGGGCACGGCTCGAGCGTGACGTACATGTCGAGCCCTTCCAGCCGTTTGGCCCCCAATCGGCGGGCGGCGGCACGGATCGCCAGCATCTCGGCATGCGCGGTCGGGTCGTGGTCGCGCTCGACGCGGTTGTGCGCCGCCGCGACGATTTCGCCCGTCGTCCCGTCGACGAGCACGGCGCCCACGGGCACTTCGCCCGCCTCGGCGGCCGCCTGTGCCTCGGCCAGTGCGCGGTCCATGAATCCTTCGGTCATGCCCAAGCGTTTACGCCGGAATCGCCGCCGTGATAAGAGGGACGCATGAATCGTCCCCGCATCGGCATCACCCTCGACTCCGAACCCGCCGGCGGCTGGTCCAAGATGCCGTGGTACGCGCTGCGCCAGAACTACTGCGGCGCGGTCGCCGACGTGGGCGGCCTGCCGCTGCCGCTGCCGCACGAACCGGAACTGGCATCGGCCTATCTCGACGGGCTCGACGGCCTGCTGGTCACCGGCGGGGCCTTCGATGTCGACCCGGCCCTGTTCGGCGACGGCACCAAGCACGCGACGGTCAAGACCAAGGACCGGCGCACCGCCTTCGAGTACGCGATGGTCAAGGGTGCCATCGAGCGCGACATGCCGATCCTCGGCATCTGTGGCGGCGAGCAGCTTCTCAACGTCGTGCTCGACGGCACGCTGCACCAGCACGTGCCCGACGTGTTCCCGAACGGCCTCGCGCACGAGCAGCCCAACCCGCGCACCGAACCCGGCCACGCGGTCGACGTGGTGCCCGGCACGCTGCTGCACCGCGTGGTGGGCTCCACGCGCATGAACGTCAACTCCGCGCACCACCAGGCGGTCAAGGACGTGGGGCCGGGCGTGGTCGTCAACGCGCGCGCCCCCGACGGCGTGATCGAGGGGATCGAGCACACAGGCAAGCGCTTCTGCCTCGGCGTGGAGTGGCATCCGGAATACTCGATCGATCCGGGCGACGGGGCGATCTTCGTGGCCTTCATCAAGGCGTGCGCGAAGTGACCGACGAGCCGAGCGGCGGCGAACGCGTCGCCAAGGTGATCGCGCGCGCAGGGCTGTGTTCGCGCCGCGAGGCCGAAGTGCTGATCGAGCAGGGCCGCGTCACGGTCAACGGCGAGAAGCTGCGCCGGGCCGCGCACAACGTGAAGCCGGGCGACGAGATCGTCGTCGACGGCAAGAAGCTGCCTGCCAGCGAGCGCCCGCGCCTGTTCCGCTTCCACAAGCCGCGCGAGGTGCTCGTCGCGACGCGCGACCCGCAGGGCCGCCGCACGATCTATGACGGCATGCCGGCCCACCTGCCGCGCCTGATGCCGGTCGGGCGGCTCGACTTCAACTCCGAAGGGCTGCTGCTGCTGACCAACGACGGCGCGATCAAACGCTATCTCGAGCTGCCGGCCTCCGGCCTCGTGCGGCGCTATCGCGTGCGCGTCTACGGCACACCCGATCCCGACCGGCTCGACCGGCTCAAGAACGGCATTTCCATCGACGGCGTGCAGTACGGCTCGATCGACGCGCGGCTGGACGGCAAGCCCGAAGGCAAGAACGCCTGGCTCGTCTTCGCGCTGACCGAAGGCAAGAACCGCGAAGTCCGCCGCGTGTGCGAGCAGCTCGGCCTGCAGGTCAACCGGCTGATCCGCACCGACTACGGCGTCTTCGGCCTCGAACGGCTGCCGCGCGGCGGCATCGAGGAAGTGGGGCCGGGCGAACTGCGCAAGACGCTGGGCGCGCTCGCGGGCCCCGCGCAGAAGAAGGGCAAGCCCGCCGCATGAAGCCGCCGATGTATCTCGACGACTTCAAGGTCGGCGACATCATCAAGGGCGGCTCGCTGACGGTCGACGCGGCCGCGATCAAGGAATTCGCCGCGAAGTACGATCCGCAGCCCTTCCATCTCGACGAGGAGGCGGCGAAGGATTCGTTTTTCAAGGGCCTTGCCGCCAGCGGCTGGCACACGGCGGCGCTAACCATGCGCCTGATCGTCGATTCCGGCGTGCCGGTCGGCGGCGGCGTGATCGGGGCGGGCGGAACGATCAGCTGGCCCAAGGCGCTGCGCCCGGGCGAGACGATCCGGCTGGAAAGCGAGATCCTCGAAGTGCGCCCGTCGAAATCGCGCCCCGACCGCGGCATGGTCAAGGTGCGCTTCACCACGTTCGACAGTGCCGGCGACGTCGTTCAGGTGCTGGTCGCCGATCTCGTCGCCCCGCGGCGCACCGCGTAGCGCTGGCGGATCACGCCTTCTTTTCCGAAGACCTCGCTTTCGACCAGTTCGACCGTTTCCGTGCCCGGACGCCGTGCCGGAAAAAGCGGGATGCCCGATCCCAGCAGGATCGGCATGACGAACACTTCGATCTCGTCGACGAGGCCCGCGTCGAGGAATGCCGCCAGCGCCTTGCCGCCGCCGACCAGCCACAGGTCGCCCGATTTCGTCGCGGCCTTCGCGGCCGAATGCAGCTCACGCGGATCGGACGAGGCGAGCGCGACGTGCGGCGAGGGCGCGATCCCGCGCGCGCTCAGCACGAAGGCCGGCTTTCCCGCATAGGGCCATTCCGGGAAGGAGAGCGTCGTGTCGTAGGTGCCTCGGCCGAGGGCGACGGCGCCGATGCCGGCGTAGAATTCCGTGTAGCCGAACGCGTGGGGGTCCCAGCGGTGCAGCCAGTCGATGTTGCCGTCGGGCAGGGCGATGTGGCCGTCGAGACTGGCGGCGATCCAGCAGCGGGTCTTCATGCTCGCATTCCTCTCGCGCGGTGCCGCGAAGCGGTCTAGAGAAGGGCGCGAAAGGAACCAGATTCTTCCATGGCCGACAAGAGCGCAGGCACCATCCGGATCGTCGCGGGCCAGTGGCGGGGCCGCAAGCTCGCCGTGCCCGAGGGCGACGCGATCCGCCCGACGGGCGAGCGCCAGCGCAAGGCGCTGTTCGACATCCTCGGCCACGGGCAGTTCGCCCCCGGCGGCGTGTCGATGATGCAGGATGCGCGCGTGCTCGACGTGTTCGCGGGCACGGGTGCCTTGGGCCTCGAAGCCCTGTCACGCAACGCCGCGACCTGCGTGTTCGTCGACCGCGCACCCGCCGCGCGCCGCGCGATCGAGGCGAACATCAAACTCGTCGCGGCCGGGCCGCGCACGCGCTTCGTCGTCGCCGACGCGACCAAGCTGCCCGCTGCCCCACCCGAGCCATGGGCGCCGGCCACGCTCGCTTTCCTCGATCCGCCTTACCGGTCGGGTCTGGCACCCGCCGCCCTTGCCGATCTCGCCGTGCGCGGCTGGCTTGCGAAGGGTGCCGTGTGCGTGGTCGAACTGGCGCTCGACGAGGCGTTCGAGGTGCCGGCGGGCTTCGGCCAGGTCGACAGCCGCAGCTACGGCAAGACGACATTCGTGTTCCTCGCCTACGGGGGTTGATCCATGGCGCTGATCCAGTACCTGACCCGAATCCAGTTCGACTACGGCGCGCTCGATACGCTGGCGGCCGAGCTTGCCCTGATCGGGGCCAAGCGCCCGCTGATCGTCACCGACAAGGGCGTGGTCGCGGCCGGCCTGCTGGCGCGCGTGCTGGCGAAGCTCGGCCTCGAACCCGCCGGCATCTTCGACGGCACGCCGGCGAACCCGACCGAGGAAGCGGCCCTGGCCGCGATCGCGCAGTTCAAGGCCGTCAAGGCGGACAGCTGCATCGGGCTTGGCGGCGGCTCGTCGATGGATCTCGCCAAGGTCGTGGCGCTGGGCGCCACGCATGAAGGCCCGCTCGTGCGCTATGCCGCCATCGAAGGCGGCGTGCCGCGCATCGGCGCGCACATCGCGCCCAGCATCGCGATCCCGACGACGGCGGGCACGGGCTCGGAAGTGGGGCGCGGCGCCATCCTCGTCTTCGCCGACGGGCGAAAGCTCGGCATCGTGTCGCCGTACCTGATCCCGCGCGTGGCGGTGTGCGATCCCGAACTGACGCTCGGCCTGCCCAGGGGCCTTACGGCCGCGACCGGCATGGACGCGCTTGCCCACTGCATCGAGACGTTCCTGGCGCCGGCGATCAACCCGCCGGCCGAGGCGATCGCGCTGGACGGTGCCGTGCGCGTCGTGAAGCACATCGAGCGCGCGACGAAGGACGGGCAGGACCGCGAAGCACGCTGGCACATGATGATGGGCGCCATGCAGGGCGCCATGGCCTTCCAGAAGGGGCTGGGGGCGGTGCATGCGCTCTCGCATCCGCTGGGCAGCCTCAAGGATCTCAACCTTCACCACGGCACGCTCAACGCCGTCGTGATGCCGGCGGTGTTGCGCTTCAACGAGCCTGCGACGGGCGACAAGTATGCGCGCCTGCGCGTGGCCCTCGGACTTGCCGCGGATACGAAGCTCGACGCGTTCGTCGCCGACCTCAACGCACGGCTGGGGATCGCACCGGGCCTGAAGGCGATGGGCGTCGAGCCGTCGCGCTTCGCCGGCCTCATCCCGCACATCCTCGCCGACCACACGGCGGCGACCAACCCGCGCAAGCTCGACGCGGCGGCAGCGCAGATGCTGCTGGAAGAGTCGCTCTAGAGCGTCTTGGCGACGAGGAACGCGCGAAGTGCGGGATCCTCGGTGAGGCCGATCGCGCGCGTGTATGCGCTACGGCTTTCCGCCGGGTTACCCGCCTCGGCCAGCAGATGGCCGCGCACGACCCAGTAGGGTTGATATGCGGCGACAAGGTCGGCCGCCAGGGCGTCGAGCAGGGCGAGGCCCGCATCCGGTCCGGCAACGCGCGCGCGAACGGCGGCGTGGCTGACGGTGGCGCCCGCGCTGGGGGCGAGCGCTTCGAGCGCCCCGTAGAGCATGTCGAGCGCCGCCCATTCGGTGATGCCGGTCATGGCGCGCTGGGCGTGGACCGACTGGATCGCCGCCTCGAGCTGGTAGCGGCCCATGCGCGCGTGTGCGGCCGCGCGGGCCAGCAGCGATTCGGCCTCGGCCATCAGCGTACGGTCCCAGCGTGCCGTCGGCTGGCGGTCGAGCGGCACGAACGTGCCGGCTTCGTCGCGCCGTGCGGCACGGCGCGCCTCGCAGTGGAGCATCAGCGCCAGCAGGCCGAGCGTTTCCGGCTCGTCCGGCATCAGACCCGCCAGCACGCGGCCCAGCCACACCGCTTCCGCGGCAAGGCCGTCCCGGCTCGAATCCGCGCCGGGCAGGTCGTCCAGTCCGCGCGAATAGGCCGCATAGATCGCGGCGAGCACCGCCTCAAGCCGTCCGGCAAGCTCGTCCGGCCCCGGGATCTCGAAAGCGATGCCCGCGTCGCGGATCTTCGCCTTCGCGCGCACCAGCCGCTGGCCCATCGTCGCGGGTGCGACGAGGAAGGCGGAGGCGATGCGCGCGGCGTCGAGCCCCAGCACGGTCTGCAGCATCAGCGGCGTGCGCGCGGCCGCATCGATGGCGGGATGCGCGCACACGAACATCAGCTTCAGGCGTTCGTCGGGGATCGTGTCGGCCAGCATGGGATCGTAGCCTTCCTCGCCGCCGAGCAGGGCAAGCGCGGGTGCGGCGGCATCGCGCACCTTGTCGTGCCGGTAGCCGTGCAGCAGGTTGCGGCGTGCGGCGGTGAGCAGCCAGGCCTCCGGCCGGTCCGGCACGCCGCGCGCGGGCCACGTTTCCAAGGCCGCGCGGAACGCGTCGGCAAGCGCGTCCTCGCAGGCGGCGATGTTGCGCGCGCGTGCGGCGAGGAAGGCCAGCAGGCGGCCGTAGGAATCGCGCGCCGCGGCCTCGGCCGTGCGGCGCGCGATGTCCGGTCCGTCGTTCACGCCATGGGCGGCAGGACGGGGCGCACCTCGACGCCGGCACCCGCCGCCGCCGGGCTGCGCGCGGCCCATGCGAGGGCGGCGTCCAGATCGGCCACGTCGATCACGAAGAAGCCGGCCAGCTGCTCCTTGGCGTCGGCGAACGGGCCGTCCTGCACGATGCGTTCGCCCTTGCGCACGCGCACGGTCGTTGCCGTCGCGGGTGGCTGCAGGCCGGCACCGCTGACGACCTTGCCGGATTCGTTGAGCGCCTTCACGTAGGCACCCCACGCACCCCAGTAGGCCGGCGACTTCTCGGGGTCCGTCCGTTCGTCGAACTGGGCGGCCGTCTCGTGGAACATGATCATGTAATGCATCGCGCACTCCATCTTGGGTAATGGCGGCGGCCACATTGCCGCTTCCATGCCAATGAGCCGCGGGCTCCCGCGATTTCGACAGGCCGGCCTGAAAATAGTTCGGAAATGCCGGCGGGCGAGGCTGCCGCTAGGCCTTCTTCACGAACTCGGATTTGAGGTTCATGGCGCCGATGCCGTCGATCCGGCACGCGATGTTGTGCCCGTCGCTTGCGTCGACAAGGCGGATACCCCGGACCTTGGTGCCGACCTTGACGACCGAGGAAGATCCCTTGACCTTCAGGTCCTT
>JBIKWI010000191.1:0-6549 GCA_044356395.1 Tagaea sp.
CATGAAGCTCTCGCGGCCCGCCCCGTCGGCAAGGGCGGTCGCCGTCCCGGTCGCGTCGCGCGCCACGGGAACGACGGGATGGATGACGAGATGCACCGAGAGGTCGCGCCGGTTGATCTCCGCTGTGATCGAATCGACCAGGAACGGCATGTCGTCGTTGACGATCTCGACGACCGTGTGGGTCGAAGCCCAGCCGTGTTCGGCAAGGCGCGGGTTGTAGACCCGGACCTTGGCCGCCCCGGCCGCGCGCGTGCGGCCGTAGGCCCAGAGTGCCACCGCCGCCCCGTAGAGATCGTCGGGCGTGCGCTCGGCCAGATCGTCGACCGCGACGTTCGCGTAGAACCGGCGGACGAAGGCTTCGGCCGTCTCGGCGCTGGCGATGGCGCCGCCGGCCGGCAGGCGCTGGCGGACCATGCCGGCGAGCCGGTCGAGGATTTCGGTCTTCCGAGCTTCGTCGCGCTTCGACATGGACGCTTCCCCCGCCCGGCTCCGCGCCGGCGGCGACAGCATAGCGCCGGGCCCTGCGCAGCCAATACCCCTATTTTACAGTCGTTTAGTGACGATTGGTTGCGTATCGCTGGTGCCTCGGGCATTTTCCGGTAACATACGGTAACACGCTGTAATAATCGGGCCCAACCCCGGGGAATAGCGTGGGTATCTCTGCCGTTCAACGATACGGACCGGCGGAGGAAATCGAGGAAATGGCCCACCTGACGATGACCACTCCAGCCAGCGAGACACGCGTTTTGCCCGATTCAGCCCCCGTCCGTTTCGAACCGCCGCCGAACGCCGCTTCGTGGGTTCCCGCACTTGCCTGGCTGACCCGGCATTTCCATCCCAAGGGCACCGACCGGCTGGTCCGCGCGCTGCACCCGCCGGGCAATGCGCGCCCCGTTCGGACCGTGCTGGACTACGACGACGGCATGGTCATCAACATCGACACCCACTCGTTCCTCGAGTGGTACATCTATTTCTACGGCGCCTTCCGCCCGAAGGTCTCGAAGCTGCTCAACCGCATGCTGCGCCCGGGACAGGTCGCCTTCGACATCGGCTCGAACATCGGCATGCACGCGATGATCATGGCCAACCGCGTGGGCCCGACGGGCCGCGTGCACGTGTTCGAGCCCGATCCGCATCCGTTGGGCCGCCTCAAGGCGAACCTCGCGCTCAACGGCCTCGACAACGTGACGCTCAACCAGGCGGCCGTCGCCGGTCGCACGGAAACGCGCCAGCTCTTCCTGCACGACGACACGATCGGCAATTTCGCCAACGCCTCGCTGCAGCAGTCCAACGTCGGCCGCTCGACCCGCTCGATCGACATGAAGGTGTGGAGCCTCGACGACTACGTCGCCGCCAACCCGATCCCGCGCCTCGACGCGATCAAGCTCCTGGCGCAGGGCGAGGAGTGGAACGCCCTGCAGGGCGGCATGGAAACGATCAAGCGCTTCCGCCCGAAGATCTTCTTCCTCTGGGAGCCGTCCTATTGGGCGCGCCAGTCGCTGTGCCTGATGGATGCCGTGCGGCTGTTCCGCGACCTCGGCTACACGACCTACCAGGTCGAGTTCGGCGCGCGCCGGCCGGTGACCGAAGAGATCGCGATGGGCCAGGTGCTGCTGGCCGTGCCAGATCGTCTCTGAATTTATCTGAAGGGCGTTCCGCGGCGACTGGAGCGGGAAAAGGGATTCGAACCCTCGACCCTCACGTTGGCAACGTGATGCTCTACCACTGAGCTATTCCCGCCCGGTCGCCGTGGCGAAACGCGCCGGGATAATAGGACGCACGGCCCCGATTGCAAGACCTAAAACGGGGGGTCTGGGGGGTTGTCTTGGCCACTGAAACCCGCCATTTTCCCCGCGGGTTTCCTCGCGACAGACATTTCGGATACGGGACGGATCATGGACCAGCTCATCGGGGCCGCGAAGGCGGGCGCCGCACCGGCCGACCTCATCAAGGATTCGACGGACGACATGTTCGAGCAGGACGTGATCGCCGCGTCGGCCAAGGTTCCGGTCATCGTCGATTTCTGGGCGCCGTGGTGCGGCCCCTGCAAGCAGCTCGGCCCCCTGATCGAGAAGGTCGTCAGGGAAGCGGCCGGTGCCGTCAGGCTCGTCAAGATCAACATCGACGAGAACCCCTTCTTCGCCCAGCAGCTGCGCGTGCAGTCGATCCCGGCGGTGTTCGCCTTCAAGGCCGGCCGCCCGGTCGACGCGTTCCTGGGCGCCCTGCCGGAAAGCGACATCCGCAAGTTCGTCAAGAAGCTCGGCGGTGCCGCCGCCGGCCCCTCGCCCATCGAGCAGGCGCTCGAACAGGCGGCCGGCGCCATGGCGGCCGAGGATTTCGCGACGGCGTCGGCGATCTACGCCCAGATCCTCAAGCACGAGCCGGCCAACGCCAAGGCGGTCGCCGGTCTCGCCAAGTGCCACATCGCGACGGGCGCGCTCGACGCGGCACAAGGCGTGCTCGACGCCGCATCGCCCGAAGCGGCCAAGGACGCCGACGTGATCGGCGCGCGTACGGCGCTCGACGTCGCGCGCCAGGGCGAGAAGGCCGGCGACGTCGCCCCGCTTCTGGAAAAGGTCGCGCACGATCCGGCGAACCACCAGGCGCGCATGGACCTGGCACTGGCCCTGTTCGCCGGCGGCCAGGCCGAGGCGGCGATCGACCAGCTGCTCGAGCTGTTCAAGCGCGACCGCAACTGGAACGAGGGGGCCGCGCGCGCCCAGCTCGTCAAGTTCTTCGAGGCGCTGGGCAACGCCCACGCGGCGACCGTGCAGGGGCGCAAGCGCCTGTCCTCGCTGATGTTCGCCTGACGCCGGAATCGGGGCGCCCATGCCGACCACCGCCGGGCACCTGACGCTTGCCGACATGCCGGCAACCCTGCCGGTGTTTCCGCTGACGGGCGTGCTGCTGCTGCCGCGCGGCAAGCTGCCGCTCAACGTCTTCGAGCCGCGCTACCTCGCCATGGTCGAGGACGCGCTCGCCACGCCCGACAAGCTGATCGGCATGATCCAGCCGACCGAGAAGGAGCGCAAAGGCCGCGTCCAGCCGCTCTATCCGGTGGGATGTGCCGGCCGCATCACGAGCTGGTCGGAGACCGACGACGGCCGCTTCCTGATCCAGCTTTCCGGCATCGCGCGCTTCGCGCTCGGCGAGGAGATCGCGACGATGCGCGGCTATCGCCGCTTCCGTCCCGACTTCCAGCGCTTCGCCGGCGATTTCGACGCGCCGGATTCCGGCGGCTTCGACCGCAAGCGTCTGCTCGCGGGCCTCAAGGCGTATTTCGCGGCCGAAGGGCTGCAGGGCGACTGGGAGTCGATCGAGCAGGCAAGCGACGAGCGCATCGTCAGCACGCTCGCCATGCTCTGCCCGTTCAGCGCGGAGGAGAAGCAGAGCCTGCTCGAATGTGCGACACTCGCCGACCGGGCCAAGGCGATGACCGGGTTCTGCGAAGCACGCACCGCCGGCGGCGAGCCGCCGCCCGGCGCGCTGCGCCACTGACCGAACGGGAAGACAGAGGAGCGATCCGCCATGGCCGAGAGCGCGAACACCGAGCGGGGCGGCGTCGATCCACGGCTGCTGGAAATCCTCGTCTGCCCGGTCACCAAGGGACCTCTGCGCTACGACGCGGCGAAGGCCGAACTGGTCAGCGAGCAGGCGGGCCTCGCCTTCCCGATCCGCGACGGCATCCCGATCATGCTGGTCGACGAGGCGCGCCGCCTCGACGCGACCGCTCCGTGAACGACTTCGCGGTCAAGCACCGGCCGGTCGAGATCCGCCTGAAGAAGGCGGAGAAGATCCTCGAGATCGACTACGACGACGGCACGACGATGGTGCTGCCGGCCGAGCTGCTGCGGGTGGAAAGCCCGTCGGCCGAAGTGATGGGCCACGGGCCCGGCCAGAAGACGATCGTGCCGGGCCGCGCGGAAGTGGGGATCATGGATCTCGAGCCCGTGGGCAACTACGCGATCCGCATCAAGTTCGACGACCTGCACGACACCGGCATCTACAGCTGGGACTATCTCCACGCGCTGGGCACGGACAAGGACCGGCTCTATGCCGAGTACCTCGCCGCACTCGAACGCATGGGCCTGTCGCGCGACCCGCGCGCGAAGAAGAAGGCGTGACAAAGATAACACCATTGACGGATGGCGATCTGGGCGCGCTCGTCCCGCTGTTCGACGCCTACCGCGTCTTCTACAAACAGCCGTCCGACCCGGCGCTGGCGCGCGACTATCTCGCGAAGCGCCTGGGGGCGGGCGAATATGTCGGCTTCCTCGCGCGCGACGCGGCCGGCAAGGCCATCGGCTTCGCGCTGATGTCGCAGACCTTCTCGTCGGTGGCCTTGAAGCGCATCTGGCTGCTCAACGACATCTTCGTCGATCCGCAGGTGCGCAAGTCGGGGGCCGGGGCCGCCCTGATGAAGGCAGTCGAGGATTTCGCCCGCACGACAGGTGCGGGCCGGCTCGATCTTTTCACCGCGCGCACCAACGCCACCGCGCAGAGCGTCTACAAGCGCGCCGGCTGGACCGAAGACGCCGACTATCTGCGCTTCCAGAAGCGGCTCTGACGGCCGCAAAAATCGCTTGACGGTAACCTTGCGTCTCCTCCCAAGTCATTGGAATCATTCGATAGTCAGGAGACATGAGACATAACTCGCGTTTTTGTTGACGCAACTTTGCGGCGATTTGCGCCGGCGCGGCCGCCTTCGTCGCGCATTCTGGCACGTTGACGGGCAGACCTATTCACGATGTCAAAGAGCGTTGCGAACGCGTCTATTCGTCCGGGTCGTGCGTGCACCAACGGCGTACCCAAGTATTTGGTTCCGGCTTCGGGACTTCCCTGAGAATTCCCTCGCAGCGCATCAGGATGCCAGGCAAGAAGATCGGCAATGTCGTTAAACGATATATGCTTACTGGCGATTCTTTTCGTATCTCGCTGTACTCGCAGATCATCACCTGATCGCGCAGGATCTGGTAAGCGGCATAGAAAGTCGTCGTCTGAATCAGGCCCTGATCGAGCGCGACATCCCGATCGCTATCGGGCGGCCAAGCAGTGCCCGGCCGATTCTGATCCAACGTCATGCTGAAGAATCGCAGCGAAGCATCCTGCGGATGTTCGAGCGGACAATCCGCGTCACGCGGCAAAGCGCCCGCCGGAACACGGAGCGCGAGCAGGAACATCAGGGCAGAGAGGAAAGCGACCAAGCGCATGGTCGGGCTACTTCCGTGAGGGTGGCTGGATGACGGAAAACTGCCCGGCGGTATATCCGGGGTGGCGAAGCGGCCGTTCAAATGGAATGAAGGTTTGCTGCGGGCGGCGCGCGCTCGACTGGTCGAGCAGATACATTCCCGGCTTCCCGTTTTCTTCGCCAGCCAGCCGTCGACCGCGAGGCCGTTGCGCTTCTGGTAGCGGCGCAGTGCGGTGTCGAGACCCGTCCCCCAATAGCCCGTCGGGCCGTCGGTCTCCGCAAGATCGAGATCGCCGCTGTTGGCGAGGATGGCCTCGATCCGGATCGCGTCGTCGCGCCGCGTGTCGAAGCCCCGGCCCGTGTGGCCGGAAAGTTCGAACCAGTCGGAAGCGGAGGCGAAAAGAGAGGCAGGCTGGCGCATGGGACACTCCGGGGTTGCAGTCTTCCGGAATGTACTGCCTCAGAATTTATAGGTCAATAATCTTGCGACAGTAATATTTTCTCTCTACGCGATCTCCCGCACCAGCTTGTGGGCGATCGCGGCGGCGAAATCGGCATAGCGGCGCACCGGCACGACGAAGGCGCCGGGTCCGCCGATCACCTCGCGCCGGTAGATCGTGTCGAGGTTCGGCTCGTCGGTCAGGATCGGCAGGCCGTTGATGCCGATGCCGACCGCCACCGCCGCGTCGCGCGCATAGCGCGCAAGCCGGCCCTGGTTGTTCGAGCCATCGCCCGACACGTCGATGACGTTGCGCAGGCTCGCGAACGGGCAGTCCGCCAGTACGCCCCGCGCATGGTCGATGGCGCTGCCCAGCGCCGTCGCGTCGTCCTCGGTCAGGCGCGGCTGGGCGGACAGGCGGGCCGCGAAGGCGTCGATGGCGGCCGGCCGGTCGAGCAGCGTCCAGCCGATCGCCACATGCTGGACGCGCGCCCCGGCCCACTGGGTCATCGACACGGCGATGCGTTTTTCCCGGCCGCCCAGGATCGCGCGGCGCACGCGGTCGTTGCGGAAGGCGGCGGCATAGCCCTCGGCCTGCAGGCGGTATTCGGACCCGTCGACCGAGCGCGAGCAATCCACCGCGAGCACGAGGTTGACGTCGCTGGGCGGCAGGGTGAAGGGCTGGAGCGGATCGATGCCGGCAGCCGGCTGGGCAACGCCCGGCCCCGCCCGGCCGGCAACCGCCAGGGCACCCAATCCCGCGAGGAAGCGCCGGCGGCCTTGCGTCGCGTCGGCTGGGGCCATGTAAAGCCTCCGGTTGGCGCAAGGATGCGCCCCGGCCCCCGGCCCCTGTCAAGGTCGCCGGCCCCCTGCCGAAGGCCGATTGCCCCAAGCCCCGGAATTTGCGAGGTTCCCGCCCGTT
>JBIKWI010000192.1:0-6535 GCA_044356395.1 Tagaea sp.
TGGATTCGGACCGAATGGGGCCGCATCGCGGACGGATTGAATGCAAACCGTTTCGATATTTTCTCGGGCGCGTCGGTCAATGAAGCGCGCGCAAGACTCTTGTCTTTCTCAGAGCCGTATTTCGAGTTTTCAACGATTCCGGTTGTCTACAGGCCGTCAGCCATCCGACTGAAAACGTGGGACGACCTGAACGCTGCCGGCGTTCGCGTGGCCGTGGATACGGGCACGGTCTTTCTGGAAGAAGCGAAGACCCTTTTTCCCAAAGCCCAGATCGTTTCGGTTGCTCCGCCTTCGGTTGCGTACCGCGAGGTCATCGAGGGGCTTGCCGACGCAACGCTGACGAGCAACGTCGCGGCTGCGGATATCCTGAAGAAGTCAAACATGCTTGTGCTGACGCAAGCCAGCGAAGGCCCGCGCAACCGGCGGCCCGCCGCCTTCGCGGTCGCCAAGAACGACGTGGCCTGGCTCGAATTCGTGAACGAATGGGTCCGGCGAAAGGCGAGGGAAGGCTACTTCAAATCGCTGGAGCGCACGTGGCTTGAGCGGAACTGACCGGACCGTCCGTCCGGCTCAGAACGTGCCTTCGGCGGGCTTCGCGCGGGTCTTGCGGGCCGGGCGCTCGGGGGCGAGCCGGCTCTCGCGCAGGTCGCCCGACGCCTCGAGCAGCGGGTAGGCGACCGAGACGAGGTGCGAGTGGATGCGCTTTAGGTCCCGCAGCACGTCGAGATGCAGCGAGCTGGTCTCGATCGTGTCGGGGTTGCGCCCGCGCAGGCGCGCGATGTGCTGGTCGGCCGCGTGGCGCTCGCGCTCCCGGAACTCGACCTTCTCGGCCAGCATCTGGCGGGCCATCCGGGCATCGCCCTGCATGAACACGGCGAGTGCCAGGCGCAGCGTGTCGAGCAGCATCACGTGCAGCGCCTCGATCTCGGCCATGCCCTCGTCGGAGAAGCGCAGCCGATTCTTCATCTTCTTGACGGCCAGCTCGATCAGGTTCTTCTCGACGATGTCGCCCGCGTGCTCGAGGTTGGTGGCGAACTGCAGGATCTCCATCGCGCGGCGCTGGTCCTTCTCGCCCATCGAATCGGTCGAGATGCGCAGGAGATAGTGCTTCACGTCCTCGCACAGCCGGTCGACCACGTCGTCGCGCTTGATGATCTCGTCGGCAAGCTTGCGGTCGTCGGTCCGGAAGACGGTGATGCTGTCGCGCAGCATCGATTCGATCGCGTCGCCCATGCGCAGCACCTCGCGCGAGGCCGCGGCCAGCGCCAGGTTCGGGGATTCCAGCGCCGACTCGTCGAGATAGCGCGCGATCGCCGGGTTGGCGGGCGATTCGCGCGGCACGACCAGCCGGTCGAGCAGCTTGCCCGCCAGCCCGACCAGCGGCAGGAACGCGACCGCAAGCGCCAGGTTGAAGCCGAGATGGAAGTTGGCGATCTGCCGGCCGATGCCGGATTCGAGCAGCGGCAGGAAGGCGACCGCGTGGGCGAGCAGCGGCAGGGCGACGAAGACCCCGATGGTCCGGAAGGCCGCGTTGCCGATCGTCACGCGCCTGGCGCCGGCCTCGGCCGACCAGGTCGCGATCAGGGCGGGCAAGGCGCCGCCCAGATTGGCGCCGAGCACCACGGTCAGCGCCAGCGGGACGGGCAGCAGGCCGGTATCGGCCAGCGACACCGCCAGCAGCACCATCGCGAGGCTCGAATGGACGAGCCAGGTGAGGCACGCGGCGATCAGGACGACGAGCAGGCGTTCGTCCGCGAGGGCGGCGAGCACCTCGTGCATGACGACGGAGTCGCGCAACGGATGCGTCGCGGTCACGATGAGCTTGAGCGCCAGCAGCATCATGCCGAGCCCCACGCCCGCGCGCCCGAGATCGCGCCAGCGCGTGGCGAGCCCGCTCGAGAACAGCGCCACGCCGAGCGTGATCAGGATCGGCGACAGGATCGTCAGATTGAACGAGACGAGCTGGGCGATCAGCGACGTGCCCACGTCGGCCCCCAGCATGACGGCGAGCGCCATCGCCGTGCCCACGAAGCCGCGCGCCGCGAACGACGCGGTCATCAGCGCCGTCGCGGTCGAGCTCTGCAGCAGCGACGTCACGCCTAGGCCGCAGCCGAACGCGAGGAACCGGTTGCCCAGCGCCGAGCCGATGGCCGCGCGCAGGTCGCCGCCGAACGCGCGCATCACGCCCGTGCGCACCATGCGCAGCCCCCAAAGCAGGAGGGCGACGCCGCCGACGAGGTGGATCAGGATCGATGTCGCGCCGATTTCAGTGTCCTCCGGAAGCGGCGATGGCTTGGATGTAACCAAAATGTCATAAATACCGGTGCGGGGCAACCGACGCCGGCCCCGGCATACGTCCGTGCACTTCGCGCCGATCCTCTTTCATCATAGAATCGCGATCATGGCGGCACCGAGGAATCTCGACGACTACCGACAGCTGACCGGCTCGGAGAAGGCCGCGATCCTGCTGCTTGCCGTGGGCGAGGAGAGTGCCTCCAAGGTCTTCGCCATGATGGACGACGAGGAGATCAAGGAGCTCTCCCTCGTCATGGCCGGCCTCGGCACGGTCAACGCCGGCGTCATCGAGCAGCTCATCGTCGAGTTCGCCGAGCAGATGGGCCAGTCGAGCTCGCTTGCCGGCACGATGGAGGGCACCGAGCGCTTCCTGGGCAAGGTGCTGGGCAAGCGCGCCGACGGCATCCTCGACGACATCAGGGGCCCGCGCGGCCGCACCATCTGGGACAAGCTCGGCTACGTGCCCGAGCAGATGCTGGCGAGCTACCTCAAGAACGAATATCCGCAGACCGCCGCCGTCGTGCTCGCCAAGGTCTCGCCCGAGCACGCCGCCAAGGTGCTCTCGCAGCTCCCCGACGGGTTCGCGATGGAAGTCATCACGCGCATGCTGCGCCTGGAAACCGTGCCCAAGGAAGTGCTCGACCAGGTCGAGACGATCCTGCGCAACGAGTTCATGTCCAACGTCGCCAAGACCCCGCGCAAGGACCGCCACGAATCGATCGCCGAGATCTTCAACGCGCTCGATCCGGCGGCCGAGCACCGCTTCCTGTCCGCACTCGAGGACCGCAACCCCGAGGCGGCACAGAAGGTGCGCGAGAGCATGTTCAAGTTCGAGGATCTGGCGCGCCTCGATCCTGCCGGCGTGCAGACGCTGCTGCGCGCGGTCGACAAGGGAAGGCTGGCGCTGGCACTTAAGGGGGCGCCCGACCTGATCCGCGACCTGTTCCTGTCCAACATGTCCGAGCGCGCGGGCCGCCTGATGCGCGACGACATGGAACAGCTCGGCCCCGTGCGCGTGAAGGACGTGTCCGACGCCCAGCACGCCATCATCGAACTCGCCAAGGACCTCGCCGCGAAGAACGAGATCTCCATCGCGCGCGGCGGCGATGCGGACGAATTGATTTACTAGAGCGCCGCTCCATGAAGGATCTCTACCCGGGCATCGAGCCCCACGCGCAAGGCCTGCTCGATGTCGGCGACGGCCATCGCATCCATTGGGAAGTCTGCGGCCGGTCCGACGGGAAGCCGGCAGTCGTTTTCCATGGCGGGCCGGGGTCCGGCTGCTCGGCGCGCGTGCGGCGATACTTCGATCCGTCGGTCTACCGGGTCGTGCTGTTCGACCAGCGCGGCTGCGGCCGGAGCACGCCGCACGCGAGCGCGCCGCATGTCGATCTCGCGACGAACACGACTGCCCATCTGCTGCGCGACGCGGAGCGGCTGCGCGCGCATCTGGGAATCGAAAGCTGGCTCGTCTTCGGCGGCTCGTGGGGCTCCACGCTGGCGCTCGCCTATGCCGGGGCTTTCGCGGACCGGGTGCGCGCACTGGTGCTATGGGGAACCGCGACGACGACCCGTGCCGAGATCGAATGGATCACGCGCGGCGTCGGCATCCTGCTGCCGGAAGCGTGGGCGAAGTTCCGCGATGGAGTTCCGGCCGGGGATCGGGATGCAGCCCCGGTCGACGCCTATCACCGGCTGCTGATGGACCCGGACGCGCGCGTGCGCGAAAAGGCGGCCCGCGACTGGTGCGACTGGGAGATCGCCGTTGTCGCGCGACCCGGCCAGTCACCCGACCCGCGCTGGGACGATTCCGGCTTCCGGCTCGCCTTCGCGCGACTCGTCACGCATTACTGGCGGCACGGCGCATGGCTCGAAGAAGGGATCCTGCTGCGACAGGCCGACCTGCTGGCAGGCATCCCGGGGGTGATGGTTCATGGCCGGCTCGATCTCGCCAGCCCGCTCGCCACGCCGTGGCACCTTTCGCGGGCTTGGCCGGGCAGCGAGCTTGTCGTCATCGACACGGCCGGGCACGACGCGGGCGACGCGCACATGCGTTCGGCCCTCGTCGCCGCGACCGACCGGTTCGCGGAGTCGATCGACTAGAACCTTCTCAGCAGCCGCTCGAGATAGTCGCGCTCCGCCGTCGGCCGCGTGCGTTCGCCCAGCCGGCGGATCAGCTCGTCGAGGATTTCCTGCGAGCGCAGGAGCTGGCCTTCGCCCACGCCGGGAATGCGCTGGAAATTGTCGGACAGCGACGTGCCGTCGCCTTCGGGATTGCGGCCGAGCGGGTCGCGCTGGTCGGCCTGCTCGCGCTCGCCGAACGCCTCGTCGCCCATGCCTTCGCCTTCGCCCTGGCCGAAGCGCTCCATCATCTGGCGCAGCGCTTCGCGCGCGCCGGCGCGAAGCTGGTCGAGTGCGTCCATCTGCGGGCGGAGCGCGCGGCCGGGAGCACCCCGGCGCAGCTGGTCGCCCGATTCGCCCATCGAGCGGTCGGCGCGTCCGAACCCGTCGGGAGCGCCGCCCATCATTTCCTCGAGCTGGCGCATCATGTCGGCAAGCGCGCCGCGCAGCGCTTCCTGCTCGCCCGCGTCGTCGCCTTCACCCTCGCCTTCGCCCTGGCCCTGCTGGCCCTGCTGCCCCTGTTGGCCCTGCTGGCCGCGCTGTCCCTGCTGGCCGGGCCGGAACTGGCCGGGGCGGTTCTGCTGCGAACGGCGGAAGGTGCGGTCGATCAGGCTCTGCTGGCGCTGCATCATCTCCTGCAGGCTCTTCATCATTTCCTGCGCCTGGCCGTCGCCGGGCTGGCCCTGCTGCTGCTGGCCTTCGCGGTTGGCCTGCATCGTGCGCAGGTTCTCGAGCATCTCCTGCAGGCGGGCGAGCAGGTCCTTGGCCGCGTCGCGCGCCCCGGTGCGGGCAAGCTGGCGGGCCTGGTCGAGCAGCTTCTGCAGGTCGTTGCGGTCGAGGCGCCGCGCGTTGCGGTCCTGCGGCTGCTGGCGCTGGTCGCCGGGATTCTTCATCGCCTGCTCGACGAGCGACTGGAGATACCGGTCGATGGCCTGCTGCAGCTCGGCCATCAGCTTCTCGATTTCCGAATCCGGCGCGTTGTTGGCAAGCGCGTCCTGCAGCTTCTGCTGGATCGCGCGCAGCTCGCGCTCGGCGGCCGACAGGCGGCCGTCCTCGATGCGCAGGGCCGTGTCCCACATCAGCGCCTGCATCTCGTCGATGGTCCCCGGCGTGTCGGGCTTCTGCAGGCGCAGCGCGCCGATGCGCAGCGACAGCAGCACGACCGGGTCGTCGGCGAACTGCACGGGGTTGGACGCGATGGCCGCAAGGGCGCGCGCCACGACCGGGCGCAGTGCTGGTTCGGCGATCAGCAGCTTGCGCTGCTCGACGATGGCGCGCGCGACCGGATGCTGGAACACGCGCTCGGGCAGCACGATGCGGATGGTTTCCGAAACGCCCGTCTGGCCGGCGACGTCGGTCGCCTTCAGCGTGACCGTCACCGGCAGCCCGGCCCACGGGTGCGCCGTGAGGTCGAAGAAGGTCGCCGCGGTCGAATCCTTCGCGCGGGCCGAAGCGAGCGGCAGGGCGAGGTCGATGGGGGCACCGGCACCGGCGGGCTTGTCGGGGGCGACGTCGCGGCGGATCTCCGCCATCACGCCGGCGACGCCGTAGTCGTCCTTCGCGCGATACTCCATGCGCAGCGTGGCGCGCTGGCTGGCGTGCGGGGGCTGCACGAACTCGACCGTCGGCACGGCATCGGGAATGAGCGCGAGGTCCCAGGCCCCCAGCGAACGCTGTCCCTGTTCGACCGTCAGGCGCGATCCGGCGGCAAGTTCGCTCGCCACGCGCCAGCTCTGCAGGCGGGGGGCGGGTGCCGCACCGGGGGCGACCGGTGCCGGCGCCGAGGCGAGATCGACGGGCGCGAAGGGAACGGGCTTGCCGTCGAGCGTCAGGCGCGGCGGCGCGTTGCCGCCGGAGACCTGCGCGATGAGCTGGCTGCCGACGGGTACTGCGATCGTCGTCGCGTCGGCGCGCGGCAGCACGGGCGGCAGGCCCGTATAGGCCGGCGGCGTGATCCACAGGTCGAGCGTGCCGGGCGGCACGGCTGCGACATCGACGCCGGGGGCCAGCGCACGCGCGAAATTGATCCCGGCCCGGTCGCCGCCGACGCCGATCGCCACGGCAAGGCCGAGCACCAGCACGGCGCGCAGCGCACGCGGATCGCGGGCCGGCATGCCGG
>JBIKWI010000042.1:0-21842 GCA_044356395.1 Tagaea sp.
ATTTGAGTCCACAGTGAACTTTACGGGCTGTATTCTGCATAACGAAATCTTACTTCGACTCGCCACCTCAATGGGGGTATTCGAAGCTTCGAGGACCCCCTTTCCGGCCAACGGACTCTACAGGCGAGACAGCATTCCAGCGATGGCCAAATTCGACCGGATACCCGTGGGTGCGGGACTACGCATGGCACTCAATCCGACGCTCCTGCTGGCATCGCTGGCGCTGAACGTGCTCGGAACCGCCCTGCCCATCTTCACGCTCCAGGTTTACGACCGCGTGATCCCGAACGCCGCGACCGACACGCTGGTGTTGCTGGTGGTCCTGCTCGTGACCGTACTGCTGGGCGAAGGCCTGATGCGCGCGACGCGCAACGCGCTCGCCGGCTGGGCCGGTGCGCGCTACGAGCACGAGGCCGGCTGTGCGGCGATCCAGCGGCTCCTGCACGGCGATTTCACCGCCGTGCAGCGCGACTCGCCCGGCGCCCATCTCGAGCGGCTGAGTGCGGTCGACCGGCTGCGCGAATTCTACGCCAACCAGGGGGCGACGATCTTCGTCGACCTGCCGTTCGCGTTCGTCTTCGCCGGCCTCATCTGGGTGATCGGCGGCCCGCTCGTCTGGGTGACGGTCGCCGTCTTCGCCGCCTTCGCGATCGCCGCCCTCGCCGTGGGCGGCTTCCTGCGCAAGGCGATCGGTTCCCGGGCACTTTCCGACGACCGGCGCACCAGCTTCATGATCGAAGTGCTGACCGGGATCACCACCGTCAAGGCGCTGACGATGGAGCGCCAGATGATGCGGCGCTACGAGCGGCTGATGGATTCGGCCGCCTCCAACGCGCATCGCGTCACGAACCTGTCGAACCTGTCGCAGACGCTGGGCAGCCTCTTTTCCAATCTCGCGGTCGTGGCGGTCCTCGCCTACGGGGCCACGCTGGTGCTCGACGGCGACATGACCGTCGGCCAGCTCGCCTGCTGCTCGCTGCTTGCCGGGCGCACGCTGCAGCCGCTGATGCGCGCGATGGGGATCTGGACGAATTTCCAGGGCATCCGCATCGCACGCGACCGCCTGAAGTCGCTCTCCGAAATTCCCTTCGAACCCGGCCACCGCAAGAGCGCCGGCCCCCGCATCGACCGGGGCAGCATCGAGCTGCGCGACGTCGATTTCGGCTATGCCAAAGGGCGGGATATCCTGCGCGGCGCCAACCTGACGATCGCCGCGGGCGAGACCGTGGCGATCGTCGCGGCAAACGGCAGCGGCCGGTCGACGGTCCTGTCGCTGCTTGGCGGACTCGTGCGGCCGACCGGCGGTTCGATCCTCTATGACGGCGTGGCACTCGGACACGGCCATCCGCGGCCCACGCCGGCCGAGATCGGGCTGCTCCCGCGACAGGGCGCGGTCTTCCACGGCACGCTGATCGACAACCTGACCATGTTCCGGCGCGGCCCGATCGTGGACGTGGCCCTCGACCTTTCCGAGCGTCTGGGTCTCGACCGCTACGTCGCGGCCCAGCCGCAGGGCTACGAGACGGAAATCGGCGAAAGCGAAACGCTTCCCGGCGGCGTTCGCCAGCGCATCGCGCTCGTGCGCGCCCTGGTCGACGAGCCGCGCATCGTGCTGTTCGACGAGGCCAACAACGGGCTCGACCACGATTCGAACGACCGGCTGCTCGGCCTGCTGAAGGACCTCAAGGGCCGCAGCACGCTCGTGCTGGTCAGCTACCAGCCTTCCGTCCTTCGCCTCGCCGACCGCGTCTACGAGCTTCGCGACGGCCGTTTCCACGAACGCCCGCCGGAACGCAAATGAGCGAACTTCCTCCCGCCCTGCCCGGAAGCGGCGCCGGCCGCCCGCGCATCGAGACGGTGCGGACCGGCACGCTCGCCGACGAGCTGCGCCAGGGCCATCTCGAGGCTTTCCAGGCTGCCTCCCCCTTCGCGGCGTGCCTGATGCCGCTGCTGACGGCACTGGGCTGGCGCGGCGATCCGCGCGTGCTCGTCGAAGCGCTGCCGCACTTCACGTCAAGGCTCGATCTCGACGGGCTGCGCAACGTGCTTGCCGAACTCTCCTACTCGACCAAGCCCTACGACAAGATGCCGTCGGAGATCGACGCACGGCTTCTGCCCTGTCTCGTCGTCGACGGCGACGGCCGGCCCAGCGTGCTGCTGTCGCGCGAAGGGACGCGCGTGCGGGTGTTCGACGGCATCGAGGCCAAGGAACGCGACGCGGTCGCGGCAGCGATCTTCGGCAAGGTCTTTCTCGTCGAGGCGATCGAGAGCGCGCGCGACGAGACCGCGGCACAGGGCTCGTTCGTCGGCAGGCTCGCCCAGCGCTTCCGGCCGATCGCCGGCCAGCTCGCGATCATCACGCTGTTCACCGACGTGCTGGCCCTCGCCTTCCCGCTGTTCTCGATGGCCGTCTTCGACAAGGTGATCGGCAACCAGTCGCCCACGCTGCTGCGCGACCTGACGATCGGCGTGGGCATCGTGTTCGTCTTCGACTTCCTGATGCGCAGCGTGCGCGGCCGGCTGCTCGCCTATGTCGGCGCGCGCGTCGAGCGGCTGGTTTCGGTCGCGGTCCTACGCCATCTGCTGCGCCTGCCGGTGGGCTTCCTCGAGGCAGCCCCCGTGGGCACGCAGCTTGCCCGGCTCAAGGAGTTCGAGACGGTCCGCGAATTCTTCACGGGTCCGCTGGCGGGCGTGGCGCTCGACCTGCCGTTCCTGTTCGTCTTCCTGATCGTCATCGCGTGGCTCGGCGGGCCGCTGGTGGCGGTCCCGTTCGTGCTGGGCTCGCTGCTGCTGCTGCTCGGCTATGCGGGTTCGCATCTCCAGCAGGCCGGCACCCAGCGCGCCAGCCGCGCGCGCGCCCAGCGCCACGCGCTGTCGGTCGAGATCGTGTCGAACCTGCGCGCGATCAAGCAGATCGGCGGCAGCGAGACGTGGCTCGAGCGTTTCCGCGCGGCGTCGGCCGCGAGCGTGGGCGAAGGGCGCAAGGCGCAGGAGCTGGGCTCGCTTCTCCAGACGGTGGCGCAGGGCCTGACGATGCTTGCCGGTGCCGTCGTGCTCGTCTGGGGTGCCGCGCGCATCATCGACCAGCAGATGTCCGTCGGCGCGCTCGTCGGCGTCATGGCGCTGACCTGGCGCGTGCTGGCGCCGCTGCAGCTCGGCATCGCCACGCTCCAGCGCCTCACCCAGATCCGCCAGGGCATCGCGCAGATCGACCAGCTTCTCCGCCTCAAGCCCGAACTCACGGATCGCGCGGCGCCGGCCGTCGTGCAGCGCGTGTTCCGCGGCCAGATCACGCTCAACCGCGTCTCGCTGCGCTACCGCGCCGAGGCCGAGCCGGCCCTGCTCGGCGTCGACCTCGCGGTCAAGGCGGGCGAGATGGTGGGGCTTGCGGGGCATTCGGGAGCCGGCAAGTCGACCGCGCTGAAGGTCATGGCCGGCCTCTACCAGCCGCAGGCCGGCACGGTGATGCTCGACGGGCTCGACATCCGCCAGATGACGCCGGCCGAGCTGCGCCTCGCCGTCACCTACGCGCCGCAGAACCGGCACATGTTCTACGGCACGATCGCCCAGAACCTGCGCCTCGCCGCGGCGACGGCGAGCACGCAGGAGCTGCATGCCGCACTTGCCGATGCCGGCGCGCTCGACGACGTGATGGCGCTCAAGCTCGGGCTGGAAACGCCGCTCGGCGACCAGGCGGCGCGCGGCTTCCCCGCGGGCCTGCTGCAGCGGCTGGCGCTGGCGCGCGTTTACCTGCGCCCGTCCTCGGTGCTGCTGCTCGACGAACCGGGCCAGTGGCTCGACGAGCGCGGCGATGCCGCCCTCATCGACACGCTTCGCCGGCGCAAGGGCAAGCAGACCGTCGTTCTCGTCACCCACCGCCCCAGCCATCTCGCGATCTGCGATCGCGTGGCGACGTTCGACGGCGGACGCATCGTCCAGATGCGCGCCGCCGGCGACAACGCCGCGACTTCCTTCCTCGGAGCCATCAGATGAACGCGAAGACCCCGGCCCTGCCGGCCGATCCGTCCCGGATCCGCTACCTCACGCTCGCGATCCATCTCGAGGAAGGCGGCGCGCCCTGGCTGATGCGCGCGGCCGTGTGGCTCGCCGCCGCGATGATCTTCTTGGCCGTGGGCTGGGCCGCGACGACGGTCGTGCCGCAGGTGGCGCAAGGACCGGGCGAGATCGTGCCGGCCGGCAACGTCCTGACCGTCCAGCATCTCGAAGGCGGCATCGTCGCGCGCATCCACGTGCGCGAAGGCGACATCGTGGAGGCGCGCCAGAAGCTCGTCGAGATCGATCCGACGGGTGCGGTCGCCGAGCGCGACCAGCTTGCCTCGCGCGAGGCGAGCCTGCGCCTGCAGGCCGAGCGGCTGCGCGCGTTCGCCGACGGGCGCGTCGCCCTGCTCGCCGAGAGCGGCGAAGCCGGCCTTTCCGCCGACCAGGCCGCGATCCTGCGCACGCAGGAACGCGCGCGCGCCAGCCAGCGTGCGGTCCTCGAACGCCAGCTTGCCGGCCGCAGGGCCGATCTCGAGGCGCTGCTGGGCCAGCAGCAGACGCTGCAGCGCCAGATCCGCATCACCGGCGAGGCGCTCGACATGCGCCAGCGGCTGACCGACCAGGGCCTCAATTCGCGCATCACGCTGCTCGACGTGCAGCGCGAGATGAACCGCGTGCAGGGCGAACTGTCGACGGTGCTGGTCAATATCGGACGCGCGCGCGAGGCCATCGGCGAGGCCGAGCAGCGGCTGGTCGAGCTCGACTCGCGCCTGTCGGCCGACGCGATGCGCGAGCTGGGCAGCGTCACCTCGGAACTGCGCCAGGTCGAGGAGGCGCGCGTGCGCCTCGACGACCGCGTGGCGCGCACGCAGGTCATCGCGCCCGTGCGCGGCGTGGTCAAGGAACTGCGCGTGCGCACCGAAGGCGGCGTCATCCCGCCCGGCGGCGTGCTGCTCGACCTCGTCCCCATCGGACGCGAGCTTATCGTCGAGGCGCGCCTGCAGCCCTCCGACATCGGACAGGTCCGCATCGGGCAGGACGTCGCGGTCAAGGTCTCGACCTACGATTTCGCGCGCTTCGGCAGCGTGCCGGGCAAGCTCACCTATCTTTCGCCGTCCACGCTGGTCGACCCGCAGGGCCGCGCCTACTACAAGGCGCTCGTCGCCCTCGAGAAGGACCATGTCGGCGACGATCCCAAGCGCAACCTGGTGCTGCCGGGCATGACGGTGCTGGCCGACATCAAGACGGACGAGCGCACCGTGCTGCGCTATCTTCTCAATCCCGTCTACAAGGCGCTGGATTCCGCGTTCCACGAGAAATAGGCCGCCCCATGAAGATCACGAAGCTGCGCGCGTATATGACGCGCGACAAGGACCGCCCGCGGGTCATCGTGGCCATCGATACCGACGAAGGCATCACCGGCTGGGGCGAATGCTACAACCACGGCCCCGACCGGGCGCTGCTGCCGCTGCTCGAATATCTCGCCACGTTCCTGGGCGGGCAGGATCCGCGCCGCATCGAGTACCTGATGCTCTATCTGCTGCAGCAGACGCGCTTCCCGCCGGGTGCGCTGCATCTCGCCGCCTTCTCGGCCATCGACCATTGCCTGTGGGACATCTCGGCCAAGGCGCTGGGCGTGCCGGTCTACATGCTGCTGGGCGGCAACGCGCGCGACAAGGTGCGCGTCTATGCCGGCGTCTACACCGCCCCCGATCCGGCCATCGCGCGCGAGCAGCTCGACGCGCTCAACACGGGCTGGGGCATCACGGCCTTCAAGCTCAGCCCGTTCCGCGGCGACATCCACACGCAGCGCTGGGGCGAGGTCGTGCGCACGAGTGCCGAGTATTTCCGCCAGGTGCGCGAGACGGTGCGGTCGGACTACGAGATCGCCTTCGACGCCCATGCCAAGATCTTCGAGCCCAAGCAGGCGATCCAGCTCGGCAACGCGCTGGCGCCGTACGATCCGCTGTTCTTCGAGGAGCCGCTGCGCCCGGAGAACGTCGAGGTGTGGGGCGACGTGCGCCGCCAGCTGCAATGCACGCTGGCGACGGGCGAGTCGCTCTACAGCCGATTCGAGTTCCTGCGCCTGCTCACCGTGGGCGGTGCGGACATCATCCAGCCCGACATCTGCGTGGTCGGCGGGCTGCTGGAAATGCGCAAGATCGCCGCGATCGCCGAGGCGCATTACGTGACCGTGGCGCCGCACAACCCGATGGGTCCGCTCGCGACGGCGGTCAACGTGCATTTCAGCGCCGCCCAGCCCAACTTCCGGATCCTCGAATACCGGCTGCCGCACGGCGTCAACTACGACGACCAGAAGGCCAAGTCGGAGGGCGCACCCTACGTGCGCGATCCCTACCTGCCGAAGGACGGCTATCTCGAGCTGCGCCCGGACCGTCCGGGCTGGGGCGTGGAGATCGACGAGGACGTCCTCAAGAAGGACGGCTACATCCACTGGGAACGCAAGGTCACGAAGAAGCCCGACGGCTCGACCGCGTACGTCTAGTTCAGACCCGCTCCCACGCGCCGCTCTCGCCCGAACGGTAGAGCGCGTCGAGCACGCGCATGTTGGCGACCGCGTCCTCGATCGGCCAGTCGAGCGGGGCGATCCCGCGGACCGCGCGCGAAAAGGCCTCGCCCTGCAGCGCGTACTGGTCGCACGGCGCGAAGGTCTCGGTCCGGATCCCCGTTCCGTAGAGATCGCGCCCGTCGTCGACGACGATCCTGGCCGGCTTTTCGGGGACGGGATTGAACGGGACCGGAAGCTCGATCCGGCCCTTGGTGCCGAAGATCTGGACGCGCTGCGACAGCGCGGTCTGGGTCGAGACCCCGAATGCGAGCTGGCGGCCGCCGCCGAAATCCACGAGGCCGCTCGCCACGCGATCGACCTTCATCGCCGGATCCCGGTCGATCAGCGACACGACGCGCTCCGGCTCGCCGCCGAAGATGAAGCGCGCGGTCAGCACCGCATAGCAGCCGATGTCGTAGAGACCGCCGCCGCCGATGTCGACCTTGTTGCGCACGTTCGCCGGATCGGGATTGTTGTAGCAGAACTGCGTGGCGATGCTGCGCAGCTCGCCGATTTCCCCGCTGCGCACGATCTCGCGCGCGCGCAGCCACTGCGGATGGAAGCGGACCATGAAGGCTTCTGCGACCAGCCTTCCGGTGCGCGCACGCGCGTCGACCAGTGCCGCCGCTTCGCCGGCCGTGAGGGCCACCGGCTTCTCGCACAGAACGTGCTTGCCGGCTTCCATCGCGCGGATCGTCCACGGCACATGCAGGTGGTTGGGCAGCGGGTTGTAGACAGCCTCGATCTCGGGATCGGCGAGCATCGCCTCGTAGCTGCCATAGGCCTTGGAAAGACCGAGCGTTCCGGCGGCCGCCTCGGCCTTCGCAAGGTCGCGCGAGGCGATCGCGCGCATGTCGCACGACGCGCTCGTCTTCATCCCCGGCACGACCTTGGTGATCGCGATGCGAGCCACCCCGAGGATGCCCCAGACGACGGGGCGCATGCTCATCTGCCCTTGACCTTGCGCCAGGCGGCGAAATCCGTCTTCGACTTCTCCTCGGTCGGCGGATAGAGGCCGAGGATCGAGCGGCCCTGCTGGACCATGTCGATGACGAAATCCTCGAAGACGGTCATTTCGGTCGCTTCCGCGGCGATCTCGTCGGCAAGGTGCGCCGGCACGACGATGACGCCTTCCCGGTCGCCGACCACGACGTCGCCGGGCCACACGGGCGCGTCGCCGCAGCCGATGGGCCCGTTGATCTCGACCGCCTGGTGCAGCGTCAGGTTCGTCGGCGCCGACGGGCGGTTGTGATAGACGGGGAACGTCATCTCGGCGATCTCGGGGGAATCGCGGAAGCCGCCGTCGGTGACGACGCCGGCCGCCCCGCGCTTCATCAGCCGCGTTACGAGAATGCCGCCGGCCGAAGCGGCGCGCGCGTCCTTGCGGCTGTCGATGACCAGCACCGAACCCGGCGGACATTCCTCGATCGCCTTGCGCTGCGGGTGGCCGCGGTCCTGGAACACGGTGATCTGGTTGAGGTCCTCGCGCGCCGGGATGTAGCGAAGCGTGAACGCCTCGCCGACCATGTTGGGCAGATTCGCGTTCAGCGGCCGCACGTCCTGGATGAACTGGTTGCGCAGGCCGCGCTTGAACAGCGCCGTGCAAAGTGTGGCGGTGCTCACGCCCATCAACGCCTTGCGCGTGGCATCCGAAAGCTTCTTCGTCATGGCTCAATCCTTCCCGAAATAGACTCCGCGGCGCAGGCGCGTTTGCACGTAGACGTGCTCGTCCGATGTTCCGGCCGCATACGAGGTGTCGGTCGCCTTGCCCGGATTGGAAACGTTGCATTCGCTGGCGTAGCGCGCGACGAATTCCTCGTCGATGTCCACGCCAAGACCCGGCTTGTCGGGGACGTCGAGATAGCCGTCCTTCTGAACCGGATGCGGGATGACGGTCTGCGCGCGGCCGGCCCAGTCGTCCTCGATGCGCTCGAGGATCAGCGCATTGGGGATCGCGGCAAGCACGTGCAGGGCCGCATACTCCGCGACCGGCCCGAGCGAGCCCGAATGCGGCGCCATCATGATGTGGTGCGCCTCGGCCATCGCGGCGATCTTCTTCATCTGCGTGATGCCGCCCGCACGGCCCGTATCGGGCTGCACGACGTCGACCAGGTCCTTCTCGATCAGATCGCGCAGGCCGTAGATCGTCGCCATGCGTTCGCCGGCGGCAAGCGCGACGTTTGCCGCATCGCGGATGCGCCGATAGCCGTCGAGATTCTCGGGCGCGATCGGATCCTCGACGAACATCAGGCTATAAGGTTCGAGCGCGCGGGCGACCTGAGCCGCGTCCGCCGGCGTCAGCCACGGCGGTCCGTGCAGGTCGATCATCAGGTCCATTTCCGGCCCGATCGCCTCGCGAAGTGCCGCGACCTTCCGCACGGGATCGGACACGCCGCCGCACTTGATCGCCGCGATGCCGCGCTTCTTGAGGTCGAGGGCCACCTCGACGGTGTTGGCATGGGCGTAGATGCGGATCCTGTCGCGCAGCTTGCCGCCCAGCAGGTTCCACACCGGCGTGTTCAGCGCCTTGCCCTTGATGTCCCACAGCGCCATGTCGATGCCGGTCATGGCGCCCCCGCCGACGGTGCCCAGCATTCCGTGCGCCATCAGCGCGCTCATCATCTTCTGCCACAGGCGCTCGATGTTCATCGGGTCCTGCCCGACGAGGATCGACTTCAGGTCCTGCACGGCCGTCTCGATGACGCGCGGCCAGCCGCTGCATTCGCCGATGCCGACGATGCCCTCGTCGGTATAGACCTTGACGAACAGCCAGTTGCGCGTACCCGTCAGCCCCTTCTTCGACTTGGCGTGTCCGAACGAGCCGTCCGAGGCCCAGCTTCGCAGATTGGGCGCATCCACCTGCATCAGGAAGGTACGGATGTCGACGATCTTCATGGAAGCTCCTAGCCGGCGTAGCGGAAGCGCGCGTGGATCCGCCGATGCCTCGGGTCGGGACGCGGAATGGCGGACAGCAGCGCCTTGGTATAGTCGTGCGTCGGCGCGTCGCAGACCTGATCGGTGCTGCCCGTCTCGACGACCTTGCCGCGATACATGACCGCCACGCGGTCGCACATGTAGCGGATCACGCCGATGTCGTGGCTGATGAACACGTAGGAAAGCCCGAGCTCGTCCTGCAGGTTCATCATCAGGTCGAGCATCTGCGAACGGATCGAAACGTCCAGCGCCGACGTGGCCTCGTCGGCGACGATGACGCGCGGCTTGAGTGCTATCGCCCGCGCGATCCCGATGCGCTGGCGCTGGCCGCCCGAGAAGGCGTGCGGATAGCGCTCGCGCCACGCCGGCTCCAGACCGACCTGCTTCATCAGGCCCGCGACCCGGTCGTCGAGCTCGCTGCCGGTCGCAAGACCGTTGACGTAGAGCGGCTCGCCGATGATCTGGGCCACGGTCATGCGCGGATTGAGCGAGCCGACCGGGTCCTGGAAGATCATCCGGATCTCGCGGCGCATCGCTTTCAGCGTTTCCTTGTCGGCCGACACGAGATCGACGACGCTGCCGTCGGCGCGCCGGTAGTCGATGGCGCCGCCGTTGGGTTCGTAGACGCGCAGCAGGCAGCGCCCCATCGTCGTCTTGCCCGAACCGGACTCGCCCACGATGCCCAGCGTCTCGCCCGGACGGACGATAAGGGAGACGTCGTCGACCGCCTTCGTGACGTTCGCCCCTTCGCCGAAATGCATGCGCAGGCCGCGAACCTCGATCACCGGCGGGGCCTCGTCGCGGATCGGCGCGCGCTTCAGGCGGATCTCCGCCTTCTGTTCCAGGCGCAGCACCGAGCCGATCAGCATGCGCGTATACTCGTCCTTCGGCGCATGGAAGATCTGCTCGACCGGGCCGCTCTCCATGACCTTGCCGTGATACATCACGAGCACTTCGTCGGCGATCTCGGCCACCACGCCCATGTCGTGCGTGATGAACAGCACCGCCATGCCGAACTTGGTCTGCAGGCGCTTGATGAGGTCGAGGATCTCGGCCTGCGTCGTGACGTCCAGCGCCGTCGTCGGCTCGTCGGCGATCAGCATGGACGGATTGCAGGCGAGCGACATCGCGATCATCACGCGCTGGCGCATGCCGCCGGAGAACTCGAACGTGTAGCGGTCGACCGCGCGGTCGGGATTGGGGATCTCGACCTGCTTCAGCAGTTCGACCGTGCGCGCGCGCGCGGCGGCCTTGTCCATGCCCAGATGCAGGCGCAGCACTTCCATGATCTGGTCGCCGACCGTGTGCACGGGCGACAGCGACGACATCGGCTCCTGGAAGATCATCGCGATCTCGGCACCGCGCACGGCGCGGATTTCCTTGCTGCGCGGATGGAGCCGGGCGAGATCGACCGAGCTGCCGTCCGGGCGGTGCAGCACCATCGAGCCCGAGACGATCCGGCCGGGCACGTCGACGATCTGCAGGATCGAGCGGGCGGTTACGCTCTTGCCGCTGCCGCTTTCGCCGACCACGCACAGCGTCTTGCCGCGCCGGACGGAGAACGACACGCCGTCGACCGCCTTCACCACGCCGGTCCGGGTGGCGAAGTGCGTGACGAGGTCGCGCACGTCGAGGACGATGTCGCCGTCTTTGAGAGCCGATGTCATTTGTTGTACGGATCCGCCGCGTCGCGCAGGCCGTCGCCCAGGAAGTTGAGCGCCATCACGGCGACGACCACGGCGGCACCCGGTGCAAACAGCCAGGGTGCGGTCGCGATCGAACGGATGTTCTGCGCTTCGCGCAGCAGCACGCCCCACGAGATCGTCGGCGGCTGCAGGCCGAGCCCCAGGAACGACAGCGAGGTCTCGGCAAGGATCATCGCCGGGATCGCCAGCGTGATGCTGGCGATGATGTGGCTCATGAAGCTCGGCAGCATGTGCCGGAAGATGATGCGCCCCTCCGACGCGCCGTCGAGGCGGGCCGCGACGACGAACTCCTCGGTGCGCAGGCTCAGGAAGCGGCCGCGCACGACGCGCGCGAGCTGCGCCCAGCCGGTCAGCGACAGGATCAGCGTGATCATGAAGTACTGCGTGATGGCCGGCCAATCCTGCGGCAGGGCCGCCGCCATGGCCAGCCAGATCGGGATCGTCGGCAGCGACAGGATGAACTCGATCACGCGCTGGATCGCGAAATCGGACTTGCCGCCGTAGTAGCCGGAGATGCCGCCCAGCACGACGCCGATCGTCAGCGACAGGAACACGCCCACGAGGCCGACCGACAGCGAGATCTGGGCGCCCTGCATGATCCGGCTGTAGACGCAGCGCCCAAGACGGTCGGCGCCCAGCAGGAACAGCGGCTGGCGCGGCTCGCTCGACGCGAACATGTGGATGTTCGCCGTGAACAGGCCGAGCACCGTGTAGGAATAGCCGGTGCCGAACATCGTCACGTAGACCTTGCGGTTCGTGTCCTCGACATAGACCGCCGCCAGCGTCTGCGGATCGCGGCGCAGCTGGTAGGGATGGATATAGGGCTTGATGCGCCAGCTTCCGTCGGCATCCGTCTCGATGAAGTGGAGCGCCTGCGGCGGGTGGTAGGCTGCGCGCGCATTCTGGAGTGCGGGATCGTTGACGGCGAAGAAGCCGGGCACGGCCGCGATGACGTAGAACACGACGACGATGACGAGGCCGATCATCGCGAGCTGATGGCGCTTGAACGCCCACCAGACGAGCTGCCACTGCGAGGCGACGGCAAGCCGCTTGTTGTCGACCGAAACGGACTGGATCTCGCTCATCTTCTACTCCAGCCGGATGCGCGGATCGACGAGTGCGAGCAGGATGTCGCTGACCAGCGCCCCCACCAGCGTCAGCGCGCAGATGAGCAGCACGAAGGCGCCCGCGAGATACATGTCCTGGCTCATCAGCGACTGGAGCAGCATCGGGCCGGCCGTCGGCAGGCTGAGCACGATCGCCACGATGATCGAGCCGGACACGAGATTGGGCAGCAGCCACGCGATGGTCGAAATGAAGGGGTTGAGCGCCACGCGCAGCGGGTACTTCACGAGCAGCGCGAACTCCGAAAGGCCCTTGGCGCGGGCCGTCGTCACGTAGGGCTTGTTCAGTTCGTCGAGCATGTTCGCGCGCATCACGCGGATGAGGCTTGCCGTGCCCGAGACGGCCAGGATGATGACCGGCACCCACAGATGCGCGATCAGGTCGACGACCTTGTCGAAGCTCCAGGGCGCGTTGACGAAGCGCTCGGAGAAGAGCCCGCCCACCTCCTGTCCGAGCTGGACGGCCGCGACGTACATCAGCACGAGGGCGAGCAGGAAACTGGGAATCGCGAGGCCGAGGAAGCTGAAGAACGTCGCGACATAGTCGCCGACCGAATATTTCTTCACCGCCGAGAACACGCCGATGGGCAACGCGATGCCCCACGTGACGATCAGCGTCGAGACGGTGAGCACGAGGGTGAGCGCCATGCGCTCCCAGATCAGCTCGGAGACCGGCTGCTGCCACTCGAAGCTGAGGCCGAAATTGCCCTCGGTCAGGATTCCGGCGATCCATTTGAAATACTGGACGGCCAATGGCTGGTCGAGGCCGAAGCGTGCACGAAGGTCCGCCGCCGTGTTCTGGTCGACGACCTCGTTCGAGGCGGCGAGCGTTGCGATGTAAGTGGTGACGTAGTCGCCCGGCGGCAACTGGATCAGCACGAACGCGAGAAAGCTCACGGCGATCAGGGAAGGAACCATCCAGATCAGTCGCAAGACGATGAAACGCAGCATGTCGAGAAGACCGGGGGCGCTGTGGCGATGGGCGGAAAAGGCGACGGCCGGCGTCCCCCGCAAGGGACACCGGCCGCCCGTCAGTCGGTCAGGACGTGAAGAAGAACTGCTGCGGGAGCGACGGCCCGGGGTTCGGCCAGCTCCACGCGTTGGGCATCTTCGCCGGCACGTTCTTCAGGTTGTTCTTCGCGATGCCGAAGGAGTTGACCGCGAGGCACACGCCGATCGTCTCGAAGGCGTCGGCCGCCAGGTCCATGATCTCCTTGACGAAGGCGCCGCGCTTGGCGAGATCGGGCGTGGCGCGCGCGTCGTCGAACAGCTTCATGCGGCGCTTCTGGCTCTCGGGCGGTTCCTGCCCTTCCTTGCCGCCGGACACGTACCACTGCGTCCACGGAATCGCGTAGCGCGAGCCCTGCGGATGCTGGGCGAGATAGTCGCGCGGGTCGAGGATCGGATCGAGCCCGCCCGGACCCGGCCACGTCGCCGCGTCGTGGTCGTTGTTGTCGCCGCGCGTGTAGTAGAGCGCGCGTTCGATCGTGTTGACCTTCATGTCGACGCCGATCGCCGCCCAGTGGCGCTTGACGAGTTCGAGCGTGTCGACCGCGTCGGGGTACAGCGTCGGGATCACGTCGATCGCGAAGAACACCTTCTGGCCGTCCGGCCGCAGGCGGATGCCGTCCGAGCCGCGGCGGTTGTAGCCGAGACGGTCGAGGATCGCGTTGGCTTCCTTGGGATCGTGCGACGTGAACTGGCGCGCGAGCTTCTCGTGGTACCAGGGATGGCCCGGACGCGGTCCGGTCTGGTAGGGCTCCGACTGGCCGAGATAGACGAGATCGATGATCTCCTTGCGGTCGATGCCCAGCGAGAGCGCCTGACGGAACTCCTTGTTGGCGAACATCTCGCGCATCTTCGGGTCTTTGTGCGTCATGTTCAGGTAGATCTGGCACTGCTGCGCGCCCGAGGCGACCAGTTCGACGAGACGATAGCCGCCGCGCTGCATGTTCTGCGACAGCGTCGGCTTGTTCTGCAGCGAGTCGATGTGCCGGTCCTGGATGTCGATGCGGCCCGAGATCGTGTCGAGCATCAGCGATTCGACGTCCTGCGAGATGTTCATCGTGAGCTGGTCGACGTAGGGGAGCTGCGCGCCCTGCGTGTCGACCTGCCAGAAGTACGGATTGCGCTTCATCACGACGCGCGTGGCGCCGCCGGTGTAGGCTTCCGCGATCACCCACGGATCGATCGTCGGCTTGTCGGCATTGCCCCAGCGCGACGGGATCTCGATGTCGCCGCAGCGCGCGCGGAACAGCGTCGGCCAGTCGGACATGTTCGCCGCCTTGACCTGCGCATCCAGACCCGCGTTGTACTTGGGATGGAACTGGCTGCAGTAGTGCTTGGGGAACAGCGTGGGATGCTGGCCCAGCGGCGTGGCGAGGTTCTCGAGGAACATCGCGTAGGGTGCGGCGAACGTGAACTTGACGGCCGTGTCGCTGACCTTCGTGACCACGGCGGGCTTGCCGCCGATCGTCAGCACCGACGGGACCGAACGGTAGAGTTCGGAGTTCTTCGTGCAGTCCTCGATCGCGAAGACGACGTCGTCGGCGCCGAACGGCTTGCCGTCCGACCACTTCATGCCGGCGCGCAGGTGGAAGGTGAATTCGGTCGCGGTCGCGTTGACTTCCCAGCGCTCGGCCACGTTCGGCAGCACTTCGGTGAAGGCGAGGTTCCAGCGCACGAGGCCCTGATTGCCGACCATGCGCAGGATGCCGTTGTGGTCGCTCGAACCGCGCAGGCCGCGACGCAGCGTGCCGCCGTAGCGGCCGACGGTCTCGTGCGGCTGGATGACGAGCGGCGAGGACGGAAGGCGCTGGGCAAGCGGCGGCAGCTTGCCTTCGGCGACGAGCTTGGCGAGTTCGGGCGCTTCCTTCGGCGCTCCTTGCGCGAATGCGACGGACGGAACCGCCGCGACCGCCGCAGCACCGGCGATGCCCTGCAGCAGCGTCCGTCGGTCGACGGCGTCCATGCGGTCGGAGATATGGCTCTTGCGATCGGTCATCTCGTTTCTCCCTCTTCTTCGGCTTTGGCCGTCTGGCGGCGATTTCGTCGACGCGGGCCCGGTTGGTCCGGGCGCCGCATCGTCGACACGATTTACGCACTAATATATCAGAGTGTCAACCCGGCTCCCGGGACCTCCGTCGGCCGCACGGGCTCGGAACTGCGCATGTACTTGGGGAACCGCGCGCTCAGCGCCTCGATGTTGGCAAGCGTGCCGGAGAGATGCTTGCGCAGGAAAGCCTGCGCGAGTTCGGGCTGGCGGTCGGCGATCGCGTCGACGATCGCCTGGTGGTCGGCGAGCACCGTCTCGATCTTGCAGAGATCGGGAAGGTTGAGACGGCGCAGCCTGTCGAGCTGGCCGCAGTGCCGGTGCATCAGCAGCCACATGTCGGGAACGCCGGCCGCCTCGTACATGATGCGGTGGAACGCCCTGTCCGCGTCGGAGAAGCCCTTGAGATCGGCCCGCCGCGCATGCGCGCGCTGGCCCTCGATGCTGTCGCGCAGCTGGGCAATGGTCTCGGGTTTATGCTCGATGGCAAGCGCCCGAACGACTTCCAGCTCCATCGACCGGCGCAGGAAATGCGCCTGGCGCGCGGCCGTCAGGTCGATCAGGCTGACGACGGTCGCATGCTGGGGGAATATCTCGACCAGACCCTCGGCGGCCAGACGCATCAGCGCGTCGCGCACCGGCGTCTGGCTGACGCCGAACTGGCGCGCGAGCGCGGCGCGCGACAGCACGGCCCCGGGCGTGAGGATCAGGGAAAGGATCATGTCGCGAAGCTGGTCGAAAACCTGGATCGCGGCCAGACGGCCCCGCTCGAGCGAACGTCCGCCGCCGCGCCGCGCGCGGCCGGGCCGGACAACCGCTCTCCCCTTCGTCGGCACCGCTGACGCGGTCTGCTTCTTCATCGCGCGATGATCGGCCGAATTTTCCGGATTGTCACGCACTAATATATTAGTTCTTTTCCTGCACTTGCCGGACGGCTATTGTCAGGGCCGTCCGAGGGGGAAACACCATGAAGGGTCCAAGCGTCGGGGCTGCCGCGACCGTCTCGCGCCGCCCGAGAATTGCCGATGTCCGCATCACGCCCATCGCGTTCCGCGATCCGCCGCTGCTCAACGTCGTCGGCGTCCACGAACCCTGGGCCCTGCGCTCGATCATCGAGATCGAGACCGACGACGGACGGATCGGCCTTGGGGAGAGCTACGGCGATCTCGAGACGCTCGGCAATCTCGCCAAGGCGAAGCCCCGCCTGGTCGGCCTCGATCCGTTCGACCTCAACGGGCTGACGGCAAGGGTCTACGAGGCCGTCACCGGAACGCCCTTCGCCGGCCAGGATTTCCCGCACGCCGGGGACAAGGCGCTGGCAAGCGCCATCGGCGCGTTCGAGGTCGCGTTCCTCGACCTTCAGGGACAGATCGCCGACCGTCCCCTGTTCGAGATTCTCGGCGGGGCGGTGCGCGACCGCGTCGCGTACAGCGCCTACCTCTTCTACAAGTTCGCCCGGCACAAGGACGACCCCGGCTATCCGCCCGACGACTGGGGCGAAGCGCTGACCCACGCCCAGATGGTCGAGCAGACCCGCCGCATGGTCGCGGAATACGGCTTCCGCTCGATCAAGCTGAAGGCCGGCGTGTTCGAGCCGGATTTCGAGATCGAGACGCTGCGCGCGATCGCCAAGGCGTTTCCCGGCTATCCGCTGCGCATCGATCCCAACGGCGGCTGGTCAGTCGCCACGACCCGCCGGCTGATGCCGCAGTTCGAAGGGCTGCTCGAGTATCTCGAAGACCCGGTCAACAGTCTCGACGAGGCGGGCGAGGTCGCGAAGTTCTCGACACTGCCGCTCGCCACCAACATGGTGACCGTCGCCTTCGGCCACATACCGAAGACGGTCCGACTGGGCGCCATGCAGGTGATCCTGACAGACCATCACTACTGGGGCGGCCTGCGCGCGACGCAGACGCTGGCACATTATGGCCGGACTTTCGGCCTCGGCATCTCGATGCACTCGAACTCGCATCTGGGCATCAGCCTCGCCGCGATGACGCATGTCGGCGTGACGATCCCCAACTTCGCCTATGCCTGCGACACGCACTATCCCTGGCAGGTCGAGGAGGTCGTCGAGGGCGGCCGCGCGAATTTCAGGTTCGAGGGCGGCTCGCTTGCCCCGCCGCCCGGCCCCGGCCTCGGCGTACGTCTCGACCGCGCGGCACTGGCCATGCTGCACAAGCAGTATCTCGACTGCGGCATCCGCAAGCGCGACGACGCCAAGGAAATGCGCAAGTACCGGCCCGACTGGAATTCGGACCGGCCGCGCTACTGATGCTTCGCGCCGAACCGCCCGACCGGCGCGCCCGCGACGTCGACGCGCAGCGATACCAGCGTTCCGGCCTGCTTGCGGCCGTTCCTGTCGCTGGTCAGCGACGTGACGAACAGCGTCTTGAGATCGTCGCCGCCGAAGCACGGCATCGTCGGCGCGTCGATCGGCAGCATGATCCTGCGTTCGATCGTTCCGTCCGGCGCCACACGGTTGAGGCAGCCGGCCGATACGCCCGCACTCCAGTAGTAGCCTTCGCTGTCGACGGCACCCCCGTCCGGGCGGCCCTCTTCTTCGGTGAACGTCCGCAACGTGCGGCGGTTTGCGATGGCGCCGCGCGCCGGGTCGTAGTCGAAGGCCTGCAGGAAGCGCTGCCGGCTGTCGGAATGGTAGAGCGTCCGGCCGTCCGGACTCCACGCCAGCCCGTTCGAAACGGTCAGCCCTTCGAGCATGCGGGTCGCCGTGCCGTCCCAGTCCACGCGATAGAGGCTCGCGACAGCCTGCTTCTCGGGTCGGTCGTCCATCGTGCCGACCCAGAAGCGGCCGTCGGGACCGACCTTGCCGTCATTGAGACGGTTGGTCGCGGGAGCCGGCTCCGGATGGACGAGGAACTCGAAGCGGCCGGTCCGCATGTCGAACAGATGAACGCCGTGGCGCAGCGCCACGATGGCGCGACCGTCCGCCGTCAGTCCGAAGCTGCCGATGGTGCCGGGCATCTCGAAGCGGTCGATGCGCTTCGTGCGCGGATCGAGGCGGTAGAGCGCCGGCGCCGGGATATCGATGAAGTAGAGCATGCCGGTCGACGCATCCCAGCACGGGCCCTCGCCGGTCCCCAGGGGAATGTCGATCAGCGGCTCGATCTTTGGCGTCTCGGTGCGCATGCGGATATCCTCGGCGGAAATGCGGACGAAGCGCCGGTATAGCGCGAAATCGGGACAAACTGGAGGACGCAATGACGATCGAGAAGATGCGCAAGGCCCTGACCGGTATCTCCGGCGTGCACATCGTGCCCTACGGCACTGACGGGGCACCCGACGGCGCTACGCTCGACCGCGTGATCGACCGGATCGCCGCCGCCGGCATCCACAACATCGTGTCGGCCGGAAACACCGGCGAGTTCTACGCCCTGACGCCGGACGAGGTGAAATTCGTCCACGACCGCGCGATCGCCGCCAATACCGGCCGCAGCAAGGTGACCGCCGCCATCGGCCGCTCGCTCGTCGAGGCGGTGGCACTCGGCAGGCGCGCCAAGGCGGGCGGTGCCGATGCGGTGATGGCGCATCAGCCGCTCGACCCGTTCGCCGCTCCGCAGGCGCAGGCCGCCTATTTCCGCGAGATCGCCGAGAAGGTCGACCTGCCGCTCGTGGCCTATGTGCGCTCCGATGCGATGAGCCTCAAGGACCTGATGGGCATCGCCAACCATCCCAATGTCGCCGGCGTGAAATTCGCGACGACGAACCTGATGATGCTGTCCGAATGCGTGCGCGCCAGCGACGCGAAGACGGCACTCTGGGTCTGCGGCCTCGCCGAAGGCTGGGCCGGGCCGTTCTACGCAGCGGGTGCGCGCGGCTTCACGTCCGGTCTCGTCAATGTGGATCCGGCGCGCTCGCTGGCCATCCACGCGGCACTCGAGAAGGGCGACTTCGCCAGGGTGCGCGAACTCGTCGACACGATCGCGATGTTCGAGACGCTGCGCACGCGCTACGGCAACGGCGCCAACGTCACCGTCGTCAAAGAGGCCATGGGCGAGCTGGGCTTCGCGGTCGGCCCGGTCCGCCTGCCGGGGCTGCCGGCACTCGATCCCGCCGACCGCACGACTCTGAACGGGATCCTGCGGAGCTGGAACGTGCCGGCCGCCTGAACATTTTAACGAGCTTTTATCCGCATTTTAGGCATCGAAAAAATCGTCCGGAGCGGCTCCGCATGGCACCGATGCCGGGCGCGCAGGACGCATGACGACTCGATTCTGTTCCAGTATTTACGGCATTTCTCGGCATGGAACGGTCGCCGCATCCGAATGACTATTTACTAAAATCCGGCCGATTTCTTCAGGCCTTGGTAAGGCGCTCTTGCGATGATCGGCGTGTCGAACATCGCAAAGGGATCGTCTCGCCATGTCGGTAAGCCCGCTGAACGGACTGGACAGCTACGGGAACCTCGCCGAAATGCTCGGCGGCAACGAAGCCGGCCGGCGGCCCGATCCCAATCTCGACCTGCTCTCGCCCGAGACGAACTCGACCGACCCCAATGCGGCCGGCGCTTCCACGCAGACGGCATCCGGCCTCACCGCGACGGCCGGCGGCGATTCGAGCAACGGTGCCGGCGGCCGTGGCGGCTACAGCGGCGGGTTTTCGCGCAACAACTTCCCGCCTCCGCCGTCCGATTCAGGCCGCGGCCAGCTGATCGACATCGCCGCCTGAACCGGCTTCAACGCCCCATGACGAGCTTCGGCAGCCACAGCGTCAGCGGCGGCCAGAACGTGATCGCGATCAGCACGCCGACCAGCGGCGCCAGCCATGGCACGATCGCGCGCGACATCGCCGCGAACGTCACGCCGGCGATCTTCGACGTTATGAACAGCACGACGCCGACCGGCGGCGTGATCGTCCCGATCATCAGGTTGAGCACGAAGATCAGCCCGAACTGGATCGGATCGATGCCGAACTGGCCCGCGGCGGGCGTCAGGATCGGGATCAGTATCAGCATCGCGGCCAGCGCTTCCATGAAGCAGCCGACGACCAGCAGCAGCAGGTTGACGACGATCAGGAAGATCCACGGGTCGCCGACCAGCGCCACGATCGCGGGACCTGCCGTCTGGGGAATGCGCGACAGCGAAAGGCACCAGCCCATCGCGGACGCCGCCATGACGAGCGCCAGCACCACGCCCGTGGTCTCGACGGTCTCGACGATGAGCTGCGGAAGCTTGCGCATGTCGAACTCGCGATAGACGAAAAGGCCGAGGACGAGCGCATAGACCGTCGCCACCCCCGCCGCCTCGGTCGGCGTGAAGATCCCCCCGATCATGCCGCCGAACAGGATGACAGGCGTCATCAGCGCCCAGTGCGCGCGACGATAGGCCCGCCAGAGGTCGCCGAGGCCGGGGAACGGATGGCGCGGCATGTTGCGCCGGCGCGCCACGACCGTGACCATCGCCATGAGTGCGCCCGCCATCAGGAAACCGGGAATGACGCCCGCCAGGAACAGCCCGCCGATCGAGACGTCGGCACTGACGCCGTAGATCACCATCGGCAGCGACGGCGGGATGATCGGCCCGATGGTCGCCGACGCGGCCGTGATCGCGGCGGCCGTCTCGGCATCGTAACCCTCGTCCTTCATCGCCTTGATCTCGAGCGTGCCCACCCCGCCGGCATCGGCGACGGCGGACCCCGACATGCCGGCGAATATCACGCTCGCCAGGATGTTGGCGTGGCACAGCCCGCCGCGCATCCAGCCAACGCAGGCCGTCGCGAACGAGAAGATGCGGACGGTGATGCCGCCCGAATTCATGATGTTGCCCATCAGGATGAAGAGCGGAGCGGCCAGCAGCGGGAAGGAGTTGGCCGCCTGCGCGATTTTCTGGGCGACGATTCCGGGCGACACGCCCGAAATCCACACGAACGCGAAGGAGGCGAGCCCCATCGTCACGTAGAGCGGCACGCCGAGCAGCAGCACGACGAACCAGACGGCCATGACCGTCGTCATGGTCTCGATCACAGCGGCTGGTCTCCCGGTGCCTGGGGCGCCGCGACGGGTCCGCGGAAGGCTTCGACCAGCTGCACGACGGCGCTGGAAACGAGTGCGACGGCCGCTATCGGCAACGGGATGTAGAGCAGTGCGGCCGAGAGCGGGACGCTGATCCACTCGACGTCGAGGTTCCGCTCGATCAGCGCGGGGCTGTAGCGCAGCAACGCGAACGCGAAGAAGATCACACTTGCCTGGATGATCACCTCGGCGACCCGGCGCGCAAGCGGCGGCAGCCGGTCGATGAACACGTCGATGCGGATGTGGCTGCGCCGGCGCGCCGCCAGCACCATGCCCGTGAAACCGGTCCAGACGAGCAGGTACTGCGCCGCCTCGTCCGTCCAGCTCAGCGGGTTGCCGAGCTGGCGCGAAACCACCCCGGCAACCACGCATCCGAGCATTCCGAGCAGAAGGACCACCGCCGCGACGCGCAGTGCCCACTCCGTCG
>JBIKWI010000193.1:0-6471 GCA_044356395.1 Tagaea sp.
ATGGCCGCATCGACGGCCCCTTCGCGCATGTCGTAGAGCTGAACGCGGTGGCCCGCACTCGCGGCGATCTGGGCAATACCGGTGCCCATCGCACCGGCGCCGACGATGCCCACGGTCCGGTCGGGCGGGATCGCGGCCATGTCAGTTGCCTCCGAAGCGCGGTGCGCGCTTCTCGAAGAATGCCGCGACACCCTCTCGATAGTCGGCGGTGCGGCCGAGTTCGCCCTGGATGTCGCGCTCGTGGTCGAGCTGGGCGTCGAGGGTGCGGTCCATGCCGGTATCCATCGCCTTCTTGATCGCGGCAAGCGCCCGGGTCGGCTGCGTGGCGAGATGGCGGGCAAGGCCGAGGGCCTCGTCCTTGACGCGGTCGTCGTCGCACACCTTCCAGATCAGGCCCCATTCGTGCGCCTGCTGGGCCGTGATCTTCTCGCCCAGCAGCGCCAGCCCCTTGGCGCGCGCGATGCCGGCAAGGCGCGGCAAAAACCAAGTCGACCCGCTGTCGGGGGCGAGACCGATCCGCACGAAAGCCTGCAGGAACGTGGCCGAGCGCGCGGCATAGACGATGTCGCAGGCGAGTGCCAGCGACATGCCCGCCCCGGCGGCCACGCCGTTGACCGCGCACACGACGGGCAGCGGCAGGTCGCGGATCGTGCGGATGAGCGGGTTGTAGAGCCGGCCCAGCGTGTCCGAAAGATCGGGAATTTCGCCGACCTTGCGCGCGCCCAGATCCTGGCCCGCGCAGAAGCCGCGCCCTTCGCCGGTCAGGAACACCGCGCGTGCACCCGATGCGGGGGCGGCTTCCAGCGCCGCGCGCAGTTCGGCGTGCATCTCGGGCACGAACGCGTTGAGCTTGTCGGGACGGTTCAGCGCGATGGTCGCGACCCCGTCCTCGAGCGCCGTGCGGATCGTCGTGGTTGCCATCGTGATCGGTTTCCCCCGTGGCCTTCGACCATGCCAAGACGCCGCGCAGGCCGCAACCCCGGTCTCCGGCCGGGCGGCCGGCGAACGGCATTTCCGGGGCGGGGGATTCCGCGCTAAGTCTGGCGGCCGCAGCGTCCTCCGGAAGGAACCCGCCCGCATGATTTCCACACGCCCGCGCGTCTACGCTATCGACGGCATGGTGCCGGTCGTCGACCCGTCCAGCTTCGTGCATCCGACGGCCGTGCTGATCGGCGACGTGATCGTCGGTGCCAACTGCTACATCGGCCCCGGTGCATCGATGCGCGGCGATTTCGGCCGGCTGGTGATGCAGGACGGCTCGAACCTGCAGGACAACTGCGTCGTCCATGGTTTCCCCGATACCGACACGGTGCTGGAGACGGACGCCCATATCGGCCACGGCGCCATCCTGCATGGTTGCACGATCAGGCGCGACGCGCTGGTGGGGATGAACGCGGTGGTGATGGACGGGGCGGTGGTCGGCGAATGCGCCATCGTCGCGGCGATGGCGTTCGTCAAGGCGGGCTTCGTCGTGCCCCCGCGCACGCTGGTGGCCGGCATCCCCGCCAAGATCCTGCGCGAGGTGACCGACACGGAGATCGAGTGGAAGCGCGGCGGGACGCGCGACTACCAGAACCTGACGAAGCGCAGCCTCGCCACGCTGGTGGAATGCGAAGCGCTCGCCGCCCCCGAGCCCGACCGCAAGCGCCTGTCGCTCAAGGGCGCATCCGAGCCGCTGTACAGGACGAAGGGGAGCTGATCGCGTCCCGACTCGCCGCCCGACACGGAATATGCTCTGATCCACGTCTCGGATGTTCCGGACGCAAGGCAGTGAGCGCGATGCGCAACAGACGCCGGCCCCCAGCGATCGATCCGCGCGGCTTCCTGGCCGCGTGCCTGGCGGCGGCCGTGCTGCTCGCCGCCCTGACCGGCTGGGCGCGCTCCGCGCGCGCCGACACAGTCTTCGACTGGCTGCTCTTCGAACGCCTGACCGAGCGTCGCGCGCAGGATCCCGTCCCGCAGCGCTTCACGCTGCGCGGCCACGTCTTCTCGCTCTATCCCGCCAATCGCGCGCATCCCGCCTTGATGCTCGTCGAGCGGCGCGGGCGCATCGTGCATCTGACGTCGGCGGGAAGCTTCAAGGTCGTCGCCTTCCACGAGGGCAGCGCCGACGGCCCCGACCTGCTGGTCGACGCGGGCCCGGGCGACGGCTTCGACGGCGATACGCTGCACGCCTTCGCGCTACGGAACGGATTTTCCGTGCAGACGATCGGGCGCGGCGACATCTTCGCGGGCGTGGAAGCCGGCGACGAGCGCGCGGTCGAGCGTCTCGTCTTCTCCGACCGCGCCTTCGCGGGCTGGAACGCGCCGCTCGCCAACGGCCCGACGCCGGCCATCAATCTCGTGTGGGAGGGCCGGCGCTTCGTCGTCGACGCGAATTCGGCCGGTCGCGCGCCCACTTCGCCGCGCCGCCTGCAGCGCTTCGAGAACGAGATGCGCGCCGCACTGGAAAACTGGCGCGCATCGGGCGGCGCCTATGTGCCGCTTGGCATCCGCACGCCCGACGACGTGCACGCGATCCCGCCCGTGCAGGCATGGCGTTCGCTGCTGGTGCTGATCTATGCGGGCGAGGCGGCGACCGCGCGCGACATGTTCGTGCGCGTCTGGCCGGACTCGCTTCCCGGCAAGGCCGCGTTCTGGGACGATTTCCGCCGACACCTGCGGGCGGGCGAGCTGTGGCGCAGCTTCGGCCTGGAAGACGTGCTGCAGGCCGGCCTGCTGTTCGACGACATCGAGCCGCAGACAAACTAGGCCGGCGATCCGCTGCGGAACAGGCCGGAAAGCTTCGCGAACGCGAAGCGCACGAACTTCGCCAGCAGCCACAGTGCAAGCCCCATCAGGACGATCAGCACCGCGATGGCGCCCAGGAACCAGACCGGGTTCGTGACGGCGGCGTAGAGCCCGCCGACCACCGCGACATCCTCGGCGACCGACGCGGCGGCGGTGCCCGCGAACGGCAGATGCGAATTGACGAAGAGCCGCCCGCTCGCCTTCGTCGCGTGCGTGCCCAGCGACAGCGCCCCGCCGGCAAGGGCGGCGGCAAGCTTCAGGCCCGTGTCCGCGTCGCCGACCGCGGCAGCCGCCAGGAACGCGCCGGCCGGGATGCGGATGAAGGTGTGGATCGCGTCCCAGCCCAGGTCCACGCCGGGGATCTTGTCGGCGACGAACTGGGCCAGATACATGCCGCCCGCCGCCGCCATCACCGGGAACGACGCGACGAGCTGCATGTGCTCGGGCAGCGCGACGATGCCCAGATGGTGCATGGCGCCGAGTGCGAGCACCGCCGCGTAGAGATTGATCCCGCTCGCCCAGGCGACGGCCGAGGCGAGAGCCAGTATCTCGGAGGTGCCGTCCGGCAACTAGCGCCCGCCCAACTAACGCCCGACCGCGTAGGCCTGCTGGAGACGCGGCGTGGCGGCCGCCTTCATCAGCTTGCCTTCGCGCTTGGCCGCCGCGTTGCGGCCCAGCGACCATTCGCCGCCGACCTCGATGTCGTGGCCCTTGGCCTTGAGCGCTTCGATCGTTTCCTTCGGGAAGCGCGATTCGACCTGCACCTTGCCGGGGCGCGCCTCGCGCGGGAAGAACGAGTTGGGCCAGTGGTCGGTCTGCAGCATCGGCGCGTCCATCGCGGCCTGCATGTTGAGCTTGTGGTCGACGTGGCGCAGGAAGAACTGCGCGATCCACTGGTCCTGGTTGTCGCCGCCGGGCGAGCCGAAGGCCATCCACGGCTTGCCGTCCTTCATCGCGAGCGACGGCGTGAGCGTCGTGCGCGGGCGCATCTTCGGCGTCAGGCTCGAGGGCAGCCCTTCCTGCAGCCAGAACATCTGGCCGCGTGTACCCAGGCAGAAGCCGAGGTCGGGGATCGTCGGCGAGCTCTGCAGCCAGCCGCCCGACGGCGTGCAGGCGACCGTGTTGCCCCAGCGGTCGATCACGTCGAGATGGCAGGTGTCGCCTTCGGCGGGACCTTGCGCCGCGCGTCCGCCGCGCGCCATCGCCGAGGCGCCGCCGTCGCGATAGCGCTCGGTCGCCAGCGCATCGCTTTCGATGCGCGCGGGCTCGCCGAAGCCGCCCATGCCGGGGATCATCTTCTTCACGCCGGCGACGTTGAACTTCGGCAGCGACGGATTGCGCCCGTCGGGCGAACCGGGGCGCAGGTCGAAATTCGCGCTGTCGCCGATCAGCTTGCGGCGCCCTTCGTTGTACTTGGCCGACAGCATCGTCTTCATCGGCACGTCGTTGAAGTCGGGGTCGGCGTACCACGCCTCGCGGTCGGCATAGGCGATCTTGGTCGCCTCGATCAGCAGGTGGATGAATTCGGGGCCCGTCGTGTCCATCGACGCGATGTCGTAGCCCTGCAGCAACGCGAGCACCTGCAGGAACACCGGCCCCTGGCTCCAGGGGCCTGCCTTGCACACGGTGATGCCGCGATAGTCGAACGTCGTGGGATCTTCCACGGGGGCCCGCCATGCGGCCATGTCGTCGGCCGACAGCACGCCTTTGTGGCGCTTGCCCGACACGTCCATGATCTCGTTCTCGCGGCAGAACCTGTCGATCGCCTCGGCGACGAAGCCCTTGTAGTAGGCGTTGCGGGCCTTCTCGATCTGCGCTTCGCGGTCGGGGCCGGCGGACGCTCCCTCGGCCAGCAGGCGCTGGAGCGTGTCGGCAAGCTTGGGGTTGGTGAACAGCGTTCCTGCCGCCGGCACGTTGCCGCCCGGCATCCACGTGGCGGCCGAGCTCTTCCACTCGGTCTTGAAGATCTCGGAAACCGACTGCACGGCGCCGGCGACACCGGGCAGCAGCGGGAACCCGTCCTTGGCGTAGCCGATGGCGGGCGACAGCACTTCGGCGAGCGTCATCGTGCCGTAGTCGCGCAGCATCGTGAGCCACGCGTCGAAGGCACCCGGGACCACGGCCGCGAGCAGGCCCGTGCCCGGGATCGTCTCGATACCCTGCGCCTTGTAGTGCGCGATCGTCGCCTTCGCCGGCGCCACGCCCTGGCCGCAGATCACCTTGGGCTTGCCGTCGGCGGTACACGCGATGATCACGGCGTCGCCGCCCAGCCCGTTCATGTGCGGCTCGACGACCTGCAGCGTGAAGCCCGCTGCGACGGCCGCGTCGAACGCGTTGCCGCCCTTTTCGAGCACGCCCATGCCGACCTGGCTGGCGATCCAGTGCGTGGACGAAACCACGCCGAACGTGCCGGCGATTTCGGGACGGGTCGTGAAGGTGGAGGCAACCGGCGGGGCCATGGGCGGATCAACCTTGTTCGGGCGGGGAGGGGAGGATGGGAAGATTATAGGCCGTCGCGTCAGCCGAACACTTTTTTCAGCAGCTCGGTCGTGCGTGCGGCGGGGTTTGCCCGGATATCGGCCTCTTCCTTCGCGATGTAATGGAAGATGCCGTCGAGACCCTTGTCGCGCGTCCAGTCGGTGATGTTCGCCTTGGCGTCCGGCATGCCGGGGATCTGCGCGTAACGGCCGAGCAGCGAATCGTAGGCCTTCGCGGCACCGGCCTGCTGCAGGGCCGTCTCGATCAGCGGGCGGATCTGCGTGCCGAGCTGGCCGCCGGTCGTGCGGCGCAGATACTGCGTGGCGGCATCCGCCGGCCCGTTGAGGATGCCTTGCGCGTCGGACACGCTCATGCCCCGGATCGCGGACAAGAACAGATCCCGCGCCTTCGGGACCGCCTGTTCGGCCGCGCGGTTCATGCGCGTCTCCAGATCGTCGGCCATGCCGGAAGCGCCCACCGTGCGCAGGGCCGACTGCACCTGGCGCAGCGTGTCGGGCAGCGGGATGCGGACGGCGGGATCGCCGAGGAAACCGTCGGCCTTGCCCAGGCGCGCGACGGTCGCGTTGCTACCCTTGGCCAGCGCGTCCTTCAGGCCCTGCACGATCTGGTCGACCGAAAGGCCCGCACCCCGGCTGCCGCCGGTCCCCGGGATCGAAACGCCGCCCTGGTTGAGCAGGTTGCGCCCCTGGTCGAGCAGGCCCTGCGCCGCCGCCGGACCGGGGAGGGCGATGAGGCCGATGCCGGCCAGCAGCAGGTCGCGACGGGTATTCATGGAGCCTCCTGATACACGAAATGCATTGCCCAACATTGTAGCGTCCCGGCCCCGATATCTCTAACGCCTTGATTTCGATGCCCGACTGAGGCAATCGTACGGCGTGGTCGCGAACGGGGGCGTGATGCTGTCGGCCCATAGTGCCAAAGTCCAGCGCAAGAAGCTGACGCATTCCGAGCTTGCCAGCGTGATCGCGCTTCACGAGCGCTTCCGCACGGGCAAGCCCGGCGGCGTGCGCGCGATGCTGGCCTTCGCCGACCTCGGCGGCATGGCGATGGCCGGCGCCAACCTCACCGAAGCCGACTGCACCGGGGCCTCGTTCCGCGGGGCGATGATGTCGGACTGCGTGCTCGACCGCGCCACGCTTTTCGCCTGCGATTTCCGCGAAGCCGATCTCGAAGGGGCGAGCC
>JBIKWI010000043.1:0-21649 GCA_044356395.1 Tagaea sp.
GGCGGCGGCGGCGATCGCGGCGGCTGGGGCGGTGCGGGCGGCGGTGGCGGCGACCGGGGCGGCGACCGCGTCAGCAGCTATCAGGCACCGGTCGATCTTTCGAACGCCGAGTCCATGGACGGCGTCGTCAAATGGTTCTCCGGCCTGAAGGGCTACGGCTTCGTCCAGCCTGACGGCGGCGGCAAGGACGTGTTCGTCCACATCACGGTGCTGCGCAACGCCGGCCTCCAGAGTCTGGCGCCCGGCCAGCCGGTCCGCATGAAGGTCGTCACGGCCCGCAAGGGGCCCGAGGCGGTCACGGTCGAACTCAACGGCCCGATCGGCGCGCCGCCGGCCTAGATCCTATTCGCCGACCAGCGTCTCGATGCGCACGCCGCCTTCGATGCCGAGGGCGGCAGCGCTCCATTCCCATGCCTCGCGCAGGCGTTCTTCGAATTTCCACGGCGCGTTGACGGTCACGAGGCCGCTGCCGTTGAGCCGCTTCTCGTCGTCGGCCGGGTGGCGCATGAACTCCGCCACGCCGACGCGCCGGATGCGGCCGTCGCCGATCCCGCCCAGAAACGCATCGACGGCGGCGCGACCCTTGACCGGATACCACGCGACGAACGTGCCGGTGGCGAAGCGCCGATGGCCCTGGCGCAGCGCCTTGGCGAGTACGGCGAACTCGTCCTTGCGCTCGAACGGCGGGTCGACGAACACGAGCCCGCGCCGCTCGCGCGGCGGCAGCTTGGCCTTGATCGCCTCGTAGCCGTCGCCCTCGGCGATCTCGACGCCGGCTTCGCGCGCGAACGTGCGGCGCAGCGTTTCGGCGTCGGCAGGATGAAGCTCGTTGGCGACCAGCCTGTCGCCTTCGCGCAGCAGGCCCTGCACGAGACGCGGGCTGCCCGGATACCAGCGCAGCGTTCCGTCGGGATTGAGGGCGCGCACGGCACCCAGATAGGCCGCCATGGCGCCCGGCGCGTCGGCGCGCTCGAAGATGCGCGCGATCCCGTCCCGCCATTCGCCCGTCCGCGTGGCGGCATCGGCAAGCAGATCGTACTCGCCCAGCCCCGCATGCGTGTCGAGCACGCAGAACGGCTTGGGCTTGTCGCGCAGGCGCTCGACGAGCAGGGCAAGGGCCGCGTGCTTCGCCACGTCGGCGAAGCCGCCGGCATGGAACGCATGGCGGTAGTTCATGACGGGCGGGAGACTAACCCGGCAGTCGCCCGCCCGTCAGGTGCCTTTCAGCGCCAGCCCGCGCGGTCCATCAGCTTGAGCGCCGCCTCGTTGTTGCGCCCGAAGACGGCGCCACTCAGGTCGTCCTCGCGGAACTCGCCCCATTGGGCGACGACCGGCGACAGCCGGGCGCCGCGCACGATCGGGTACTCGTTGTTGCCTTCGGCGAAGACCGACTGCGCCTCCGGCGTCACGAGATATTCGAGGAACCGGATCGCGTTCGCCCGGTTGGGCGAGTGGCGCGCGATGCCGGCTCCCGCGATGTTCATGTGCGTCCCGCGCTGGCCCGGCCCCTGGTCGGGGAAGACGATGCCCGTCTTGGCCACGACGTCCCGGTCGGCCGGCTTCGTCGAGGCGACGAGGTTGGCGTAGTAATAGTGGTTGCTGATCGAGATCTCGGCCTCGCCCGCCGCGACCGCCTTGATCTGGTCGGTGTCGCCGCCGCGCGGCGGACGCGCGAAGTTCGCAACGAGCGCGCGCGCCCACGCCTCGGTCGGGCCCTCGCCGTTGGCCGCGATCATGGCGCCCACCAGCGACTGGTTGTAGACGTTGGTCGACGAGCGCACCGCGATCTTGCCCTTCCATCTGGGGTCCGCGAGCGAGGCATAGGTCGGGATGTCCGACGGCTTGACCTTGGCCTTGTCGTAGACGAACACGCGCGCGCGCTTGGAAAGGCCGAACCAGTGGCCGGCCGGTTCGCGGTAGTTGGCCGGGATCGCGGCTTCCAGCGCCGACGAGCGGACCGGCTGCAGCAGGCCCGCCTCGTGCGCGCGCCAGAGCCGGCCGGCATCGACCGCGACGAAGATGTCGGCCGGGCTGTTGGCGCCCTCGGCGCGCATGCGTTCCATCAGCTTGTCGGCCTCGGCCTCGATCCGGTTGACGCGGATGCCGGTGGCCCTGGTGAAGTTCGTGTAGATCGTCTCGTCGGTGTCGTAGTGGCGGGCGGTGTAGAGATTCACCACACCTGCCGCAGCCTGCGCATCGGCGCGCCGGGGGGCGAAGGCGTACGTGGCCAGGCCGGCGACGGCGGCGGTTCCACGAAGCAGGTTGCGGCGGCTGATCGAACGCATGTTCGGGCTCCTCGAGGCGACTAAATGAGAATGACTTGCAATATTGTTTCCGGAAATTAAACCGAAACCCTCCAGACCGCAAGTGCGAATTAGTCGCGTCTTTTCGTCGGACCCGGCTATCGCTTGCCGGGGAGTCACCCGCTCGCATAACGTGATGGACGATGCCCAAATCCATCCAGTCGAAGATCGAAGCGCTGCTCGAGGTCGCCCAGACGAGCCGCGGAACCGCGCGGGCGGCGATCGGCAACCAGCTTGGCGAGATCCTGGCCGACCAGCCCGCCGCCCTCGACCGCGGCGAGTTCGAGATCGCCGCCGACATCGTGCGCCAGCTCATCAAGGAGACCGAGGCCGAGATCCGCCGGCGGCTCGCCGAGCGGCTCGCCGAAACGCCCGACGCACCCCGCGAACTGGTGCTGGCACTCGCCAACGACGAGATCTCGATCGCGCGCCCGCTGCTGACGATGAGTGCCGCCCTCGCGGACTCCGACCTCATCGAGATCATCCGCCAGCGCGGCCATGCGCACCGCCTGGCCATCGCCAACCGCGCGGACGTGAGCGCCACCGTGTCGGCCGCCCTCGTCGAGAGCGGCGAGGCGGACGTGATGGAGGAACTCCTCGCCAACCGCTCGGCGCGCATAGCACAGGCGACGTTCGCCTATCTTTCCGACCTTTCGCGCGAGCGCGAGGCCCTGCAGCGCCCGCTGGTCGCGCGCGACGACCTGCCCGGCGACATCGCGGCGCGCCTCTATGGCTGGGTCGCCGCCGACCTCAAGCGCCAGATCCGCGACCGCTACGCCTTCGACCCCAACAGCGCCAACTGGGCGCAGGCCTGGGCGGGCGAAGTGGACTGGGCCGTCGACGATGCCGCCCAGAACGCCGCCGCCGACCACGGGGCGGCGATGGACTGGGGCTCGTCGGCCGACCGTCTGGCCGACACGATCCGCGCCGAGCGCCTCAACGATCCGGCCATCCTCGTGCGCACGCTGCGCCAGGGCCACGTTTCCCTCTTCGAGGCGCTGTTCGCGCGCTTCGCCGAACTCCCGATGAAGGTCGGGCGGCGCATCCTCTACCAGGCCGACGGCCGGGCGCTCGCGGTCGCGGCAAAGGCGTTGGGCATGGAACGCGCGCACTATCTCGCACTCGCCCACCTGATCAAGCGCACTTCGGCCAGCGAAGGCCGCCTGATGCCGGCCGAAGACGGCGTCGACCAGGGCCCGCCGCTGGAAGCGGTGGCGATGTTCGACCGCATCGGCCTGCCCGAAGCGGTCGACGTGCTGACGCGCTGGCGCACCAAGCCCCCCGCCCCGCCCGCCGGACAGGGATTGCCCTGGGCGCGGCGTGTTGAACCCGCCCGCCCCGCCGGATAGAGTTGTCGACCGGCATCCGCGCCGCGACTCGGGCCCGCAGAATTCACGAAATACACGACGGAACATGGACAGCAAGGCCACCGAAGCAAGCGACGAGGATGCACTCCTAGCCGAACTGGCCCGGGTCAAGAAATCCGAGGACATCCAGTTCCGCTATGGCGTGATCGTGGCCATGAACTCGCCGGCGTGGTTCAGCCGCCGGCGCGAGAATTTCCAGCAGATCATCCAGGCCCTGCGCCAGCTTCTCGGCACGTCGGACAGCGGCGTGTTCGCGATGCACAACTACAACATCGTGCTGCTGTTCCGCCGCGACCATCGCTACCATCTCGAGAATTTCGACTCCGACCTCAAGACGATCCTGCGCCAGCACGCCTCGGCCGCAGGTCTCGAGGAAGGCCAGGCGCAGGACGCCTACGAGCTCTTCGCCTTCAAGGACAGCTTCGCCGACTTCGAAGGCATCGTTAACAAGATCGCCGAGGATTACCGCTCGTTCCAGGAACGCCGCTCGCGCCTGCTGAACAAGGCCGGTACGGCGATGACGACGGCGCAGGGCCAGCCGCTGACGCCCGCCTCGCTCGCCAAGCTCGAGGACCTGCTGCGCAAGGCCGACATCACCGGCTTCCTCAAGAGCCAGATGTGCTGTGCGGTCGCCCCGGGCGAGCAGATGCGCGTGTTCTTCCGCGAGGTGTTCGTCGGCGTATCGGAACTGCGCCAGATGGTGGCGCCGCGCAACGACCTCAAGATGGTGAAGCCGCTGTTCCAGCAGCTCACCCGCACGATGGACACACGCGTGCTGCGCGCGATGTTCGACGGCTTCGTCACGCGCCAGTCCGGCAACGTGTCGATCAACCTCAACATCCAGACGATCATGAGTGCCAGCTTCCGCGAGTTCGACACGCGCATCGCCAACTTCATCCCGAAGGCGCAGATTCTCATCGAGATCCCGCGCTTCGACGTGTTCTGGGACTATGCCGAGTACCTGACCGCGTGCGAGTTCCTGCGCAACGCCGGCTACCGCGTGCTGCTCGACGGCATCACGCTCGATGTGCTGCCGATGTTCGCGCGCCCCGAGATGGGGGCGGACTTCATCAAGGTGCTGTTCCGCCCCGAGCGTCCGAACGAATGGCGCGAACCGGGCGTGGCCGAGAAGGTCGCCGCGGCCGAAGCCGGCCGCCTGATCATGGCGCATTGCGAGACGGCCGAAGCGCTGGAACTGGGCCAGGCCGCCGGCGTGCGGCTGTTCCAGGGCTTCCACATCGACGGCATGCTGCGCGATCCCAACCGCAAGATCGCCTGAGCCATCGCCGGATTTTGTTTTCGTGCGGCGGAAGCGCGCAATCTTGGTGCCCGCCGCCTGCGTCTTCAGTTTTCCGGCAAGCCGGCGAGTCTCAGGCCGGTCAGATAGACGGCGAACCGGCGGGCGTAGGTTTCAGGATCGGGACGCCCCAGATCGACGATCTGCTTCAATGTGCCGATTCCCGACGAGGTGTCGAGGTATCGCGTCAGGGCCGCTCGCGCTTCGGCGGTTCGACCAAGCTGGCCATGGGCGGACGCCAGGATTCCGTGATTGTTGGGATGTCGCGGGTTGTCGGAAATACCCGCGCGGGCTTCCGCGGCAGCCCCTTCGAAGTCGTTCATCAGCAGCATCGACATCGCTGCATTTGCGCGCCACACGCCCAGCAGCCCGTCGCGCGGGCTGAGGCGGATGGCCTGACGGATCAGCGGCAATGCCCGCTCGGGATGCCCGTCGAAATACTCGATGATTCCCTGCCAGTTGTAAGCAGGTGCGAAATTGGGATTGATCTCGATGCAGCGCGCGAACAGATGCCGGGCTCGCTCGACATCGTTGGCGATATGGCTGGCAAAGCCGAGAACGTAGAATGCGTCCGCACTGTCTGGGCCGAGCCGGATCGCGCGCTCGCCTGCGTCAATCGCCGCGCGCAGCGACGCCGCGCGGGACTCCGACCAGCCATACAGTGCGGCCCGCGTATGCACGTACGCCGCCCCGATCCACGCCTCGACGTTTCGCTCGTCGAGCGAAAGCGCGCGGTCGATCAGTGGGGCGGCCTCCAGGTTGGTTTCGCGCGACTGCGGGCGGTTGAACAGGACTGTCCAGGCCAACGTCGCCAGCTCCGCCGAGTCGAGGCTGGCCGGCGATCTGGATGCGACGCGGCGCCCCGCATCTTCCTTGAGCTGAATATTGAGAGCGCGGGCGATCCGCCCGGTGATGTCGCGCGCGATTTCCCTGTCGTCGCCGCCGCTTCGTTCGAACCGCTCCGACCAGACCTGCCGGCCGTTCTCGCCGTCGATCAGAGCCACATCCATCCGTAGCCCGCCGGCTTCGTGACGAATCGATCCCTCGAGCACGTAGCGCACGCCAAGGTCGCGGGATATCTGGCGGGCATCGATGCTGCTGTTCTTGTAAGTGAAGGCGGTGCTCCGGGCGATGACGAACGATCCGGAAATGCGCGAAAGATCCGAAATGAGGTCATCGGTGAGCGCATCCGCGATCCACGCCTTGGTCGGCTCAGCCGAACGGTCGCTGATCGGCCGCACCACGACGGAAAGTCCCTTGTCCGGGATGGCAACGGTGGCATCCGGCGTCCGGCTTCCGGACGGCAGGAGGGCGTCGACGCCGAAATACAACCCCGTCCCGAGCGTAGCGACCAGGGCAGCGGCAACCGCGAATGACCGCATGCGAAAGCGGGCGACAGGTCTTCCGGCCTGTTCGCGAAGGCGAAAGGCATAGACTGGATACGTGATGTTCTTCGCCTTCACGCGCCCCAGGCTTTCGAACGCGAAGCCCTCGCGCGTGCCGAAATAGTCGACAACCGCCTTGCTGACGCAGATGCCGCCCGGCTCGGCAAGGCTTTCCAGTCGCGCGGCGACGTTGACGCCGTCGCCGTAGACGTCGCCTTCGTCGGCAATCACGTCGCCGATATTGATCCCGATCCGGAACCGGATGCGCCGGTCCTCGGGAACGCCATCGGCGCGAGCGGCCATTGCGGCCTGGACCTCGACCGCGAGATGCAGCGCATCGACAACACTCTCGAACTCCGCGAGGAAGCCGTCGCCGACGGACTTGAAAATGCGTCCGTGATGCGCGGAAACCTTCGGCTCGACGATTTGGGCGAAGATCTCCTTGAGGTCTGCGAATGTCGCATCCTCGTCGAGACCCATGAGGCGGCTATAGCCGACGACGTCCGCAACCAAGATCGCCCGGAGCTTCCTGCTGGTACGCGGATTCAAATCGGAATGCCCCTTCCGCTTCCTGTATATCAGGCATTTTTAACCGATTCGAGTAAAGGTACCAATCGTCCGGACCGGCTGCGTACCGTCGGGAAGCGTCACAGCTTCGCGCCCACCGCCGCCGGGCCGACGTTCCGGCGCAAGAGATCGTCGAAATACGCGATCGTCTTCTTGAGGCCGGCGTCGAGCTGGATCGTCGGCTCCCAGCCGAGGATCGCCTTGGCCTTGTCGATGTTCGGCTTGCGCTGCATCGGATCGTCGGCCGGCAGCGGGCGCTTCACCAGCTTCGACTTCGCCCCCGTGAGATCGATCACGCGCTCGGCGAGCTGTCGGATCGTGAACTCGTTCGGATTGCCGAGGTTGATCGGGCCGGTGACCGCGTCGGGGCTGTCCATCAGGCGGATGAAGCCGTCGATCAGGTCGTCGACATAGCAGAAGCTGCGCGTCTGGCTGCCTTCGCCGTAGATCGTGATGTCCTGGCCCTTCAGTGCCTGCACGACGAAGTTCGACACCACGCGCCCGTCGTTGGGGTGCATGCGCGGCCCGTAGGTGTTGAAGATGCGCGCGACCTTGATCTTCACGCCGTGCTGGCGGTGATAGTCGAAGAACAGCGTTTCCGCGCAGCGCTTGCCCTCGTCGTAGCAGGCGCGCGGGCCGATCGGGTTGACGTTGCCGCGATATTCCTCGGGCTGCGGATGCACTTCGGGGTCGCCGTACACTTCCGACGTCGACGACTGGAAGATCTTCGCCTTCACGCGCTTGGCAAGGCCCAGCATGTTGATCGCGCCATGCACCGACGTCTTGGTCGTCTGCACGGGATCGAACTGGTAGTGGATGGGCGAGGCCGGGCAGGCGAGGTTGTAGATCTCGTCCACCTCGACGAAGAGCGGGAACGTCACGTCGTGGCGCATCACCTCGAAGTTCGACTTGTTCAGGAGGTGCGCGATGTTGTCCTTCGTGCCGGTGAAATAGTTGTCGACGCACAGCACGTCATGCCCGGCCTCGACCAGCCGCTCGGACAGATGCGAGCCGAGGAACCCGGCACCGCCGGTGATCAGGATGCGTTTGCGCAACGACATGGGTGTTCGACCTTTTTCCGACGTTCTTGCGGGGTTGGGAATATCAGGCTGTCCGACCCGAGACAACGGGGATGGCGGCCGCAAATTCCGGGCTTATGCCGCCTCGCGCACGAGATTGACGAGCGGCTCGAGCTTCGGCTCGACCGGCACGCCGTCGCGGATCGCGCGCACGATCGCCGGGACCGGTCCTTCGAGACGGGCGGTGTCCATCAGCACGCTGGAGAACTCGCGTTCGGGCTTGGGCTGCAGGCTCACCGGCAGAACGCCGGGCCCGAGTTTCAGCAGCATGCCGGCAAGGGCCGCACGCTCGACGTCCTCGCCGCCGATGCCGCGGCTGGCGGCCAGCGTCGTGATCCGCGCGGCGGCGCGGCGGGCCTGCGCGGCGCCCACCGGATCGCGCTTGTCGGCCAGGGCCAGCAGCGTGCGCGCCATCCGGCGCACGGCGTCTTCGGGATCGGGGCCGGCGGCGTTGGCGGCAAACGGCACGTTGATGAGCGGGGCCGCCCCCATGCCAGGCTTGTGGCGGCGCGCCACGCGCACGACATATTCCTCGGGCGGGCGCTCGGCTTCCCGCCGGCGTTCGAAGGCCGCGCGCAGGCGCAGGACCACTGCGATGCCCGCCGCGGCGAGCATCCCCCACGCCAGAAAATCCATGTCGAGGCTCGTCGGGTCCATGGCGGAAATGCTACACCCCCCGAGGCCGTTCTGTCCCGAGATCGACTTTGATTCCGGCAACGGGGTGGCTTATGCTCGCGGACCTTCAAATGCCCGCAGGACTTGGGCAACAAGCTGAAATGAAACGGAAAAACAACGTCGTCGCCGCCGATCTGCAGACCTTGGTGCTGGGGGCGCTGCGGGTGGCCGATGTCAGCGTGGTGGCCCTTGCCGCCTGGGTCGCCTATTGGGCCCGCCACGACAGCTGGGCCATTCCCGACCTCTATCTGATGGCGATCCTCGCGGCGATGGGTCTTGCCGCCAACTACATGCAGGTCGCTCGCCTCTACGTGTTCGAGAACCTGTCGCGGCTGGCGAGCCAGTTCGGCAAGCTCGCGATGGCGTGGACTGGCGTGATGGCAAGCCTGATCGCGCTGGCCTATTTCACACAGACCTCCGTCGCCTTCAGCCGCGCCTTCGCGATCGGCTGGCTGGCGCTGGGCTTCGGCGGCCTCATCCTCGTGCGCCTGCTGCTGCTGATGCAGATCGACCGCTGGCGCGCGCAGGGGCGTCTCGCCATGAACCTCGCGGTGATCGGGGCGGGCGAGATGGGGCGCGCGTTCCTCAAGCACATGGCCGACGTGCGCACGCAGGAATACCGCATCGTCGGCGTGTTCGACGACCGGCGCGACCGGCTGCCCGAGTCCATCGAAGGCCAGCCGGTGACCGGCACGGTCGACGACCTCATCGCCTACTGCCGCACGCACCCGGTCGACGAGATCGTCGTGGCGCTGCCCTGGCAGGCGTCGGCCGACCTGCAGGACCTGATCAAGAAGCTGAAGGTCGTGCCGGTCGACGTGAAGCTGTGTCCCGACTATATCGGCACCTACCTGCCCGCGCGCGGCTTCCATGCCATCGCCGGCATCCCGATGCTGTCGGTGCTCGAGCGCCCGCTGTCGGGCTGGAGCCTCGTGCTGAAGGCGCTGGAGGACCGCGTCCTCGCGGCCATCCTGCTCGTCCTGCTGTCGCCGGTGCTGCTGGCCGTGGCCGCCGCCGTCAAGCTCGACAGCCCCGGCCCGGCCCTGTTCCGCCAGCGCCGCTACGGCTTCGCCAACAACGAGATCGTCGTCTTCAAGTTCCGCTCGATGTACCACCAGCGCGCCGAGGAACCCTCGGTGCCGCAGGCGACCAAGGACGATCCGCGCGTCACGCGCGTGGGCCGCTTCCTGCGCCGTTCCTCGCTCGACGAGTTCCCGCAGCTCCTCAACGTGCTGATGGGCGACATGTCGCTGGTGGGCCCGCGCCCGCACGCGGTCGCGCACAACGAGCAGTACGCCAAGGTGATCGACGACTATCTCGCCCGCCACCGCGTCAAGCCGGGCATGACAGGCTGGGCGCAAGTCAACGGCCTGCGCGGCGAGACCGACACGCCCGAGAAGATGCGCCGGCGCGTGCAGTTCGACCTCTACTACATCGACAACTGGTCGCTGCTGTTCGACATGAAGATCCTGGCACTCACGCCGCTCGCCATTCTCGGCAAGGAAAACGCGTACTAGCGCACGCGCCTGTAGAGCCGGAAGTCGCCCTCCGAGTCGACCAGACGCCAGCCGTTCTCCTCGGGACGGAGCCCGAGATTGATCTCGACGTACCATGTCGAATCGGCGAACCACCCGATGTCGCGCGTATCGAGATATTCCCGGATGCGCCCGCGCCATTCGAGCGCCTCGGCATTGACCTTGCCGTCGACATTGACGACGTAGGCGCGCCGGAACCCGAGCATCCCCGACTGGCCGGCCGCCACCGTGTCGCCGGGCAGCACGTGCTTCTCGACCAGTGCGAGCTGGATGTGGTGCGAGGACGCGCCGAACAGGCCCTCGCCGCGCCAGGCGGCCACGAGCAGGAACGCCGTCAGCACCGCCGCCGCCGCCATCGCCCCCGGCGCCAGGCGCGGCGCCGCGCGCGCGGCGAGCGCCGGCACGAACACGAACGCGAGCAGAGAGAGCGGCGCGAAATAGCGGATGTAGAACCAGTCGGCGAAGAACGTGAGCCAGTAGTACGGCACCAGCGCCGCATAAGTCGCCAGCAGCATGGCGGCGAAGGCGCGGCTTTCCGGCTCGATCCGGGCGACGAGCTGGCGGCGGCGGGCGTGCAGCGCGAGAGCGGCAATCCCCGCGATCGCGGCCACGCGCAGCGCGTCGGTCCACCAGGCCTCGTGCGCGCCCGCGAATATCCACGGCACCGCGACGCTGCGAAGCGCCCACAGGGCCGTCAGCGTGCGCTCCCACGAGACTTCCAGCGACTGCTGCGCGAAGCCGGAGATCGGCATCGGATGCCCGAAGACGAGCGAGTTGTAGATCCACCACGGCGACGAGACGAGAACGGCCAGCCCGCCGACCGTGATGCAGCGCGCCAACGTGTCGCGCAGGGCCGCCCGCCCCCGCCACAGCTCGACGAGGCAGAATGCCGCGACGAACACGGCGGCATCGATGCGCGCCAGCACCAGTGCGCCGAGCAGCACGCCCATCGCGATCCTGTCGCCCGCAAGGTTGCGCCAGTCGCGCGTGTAGAGCCGCCAGATCGCGGCGTACAGAGCAAGCTGCAACCCGGTCTCGAGGCCCGTATAGAAATCGTTGTACGCCTTTATCGCGGCGAGATAGCCGACGAATGCCAGCGCGCCGGCCAGCCGGCGTTCGTCGCGCGTCCCGTCCCAGACGTCGCGCGCGAGACCCGCCACGAGCAGCGCGCCCGCCCCGTGCACGATCGCGGCGAGGACGAAGAACAGCCGCAGCCCGGTCTCGGCCGCACCGTCGGCCAGCGCGAAACAGACCATCTCGAGGAGCGTGAAGAGCGGCTGGAATCCATTGGTCCACGCCACGCCGTCGATCGTGATGCCGAGACCGCGTGCGGCCGCACGTGCCACGGTGAGCGCATACCAGCCGTCCTCGGCGATCGGCGTCGCGTAGATTGCCGACGACGGCCGGCCCGCCAGCGCCACGTAGAACAGCCACAGCGCCGCACCCAGGGCCGCAAGCAGGCGGGCGGTCAACGGCATGGCTGCACGCTCAGAGATGCTCGCGCGGCGCGTGCTTGGCGAGGATGCGCTGCAGCGTCCGACGATGCATGTTGAGGCGGCGCGCCGTTTCCGAGACGTTGCGGTCGCACTGCTCGAACACGCGCTGGATATGCTCCCAGCGCACGCGGTCGGCCGACATCGGATGGTCCGGCGGGGCCGGCAGCGCGCGGTCGACGGCCTGCAGCGCCGCGTCGATCGCGTCGGCGTCGGAGGGCTTCGGCAGGTAGTCGACGGCACCCGCCTTGATCGCCGCGACCGACGTGGCGATGTTGCCGTAGCCCGTCAGGATCACGATGCGCGCGTCGGGGGCCAGTTCGCGGATGCGGGGTACGAGGTCGAGCCCCGATCCGTCGCCGAGCTTCAGGTCGACGACCGCGTACTCGGGGGCGTGCGCCTCGATCGCGGCCCCGGCGGCGGCGACCGATTCGGCCATCGACACGGTGTAGCCGCGCCGTTCCATCGCGCGCGCCAGCCGCAGGCGGAACGCCTCGTCGTCCTCGACGATCAGCAGGTGCTTGTTGTCCCGGTCGATCTCGCTCATCTGCCCGTACCCGTCATTTCGTGCCGCCCGCGAATATGGCGCGCGGCCACACGACCGTCACCCGTGCGCCGCCGTCGGCGGCGTTCTCGAAGGATACCGCACCTCCCGACCGGGAAAGCAATGTCGTTGCGATGAAGATCCCGAGGCCCATGTGGTCGCCTTCGTCCGCGCGCGTCGAGACATAGGGCTCACCCAGCCGGCCGAGGATCTCGGGCGCGAAGCCCGGCCCGTCGTCGCGCACCTCGACGCCGACCGACTGCGGATCGGACCAGGCGCGCACCTGCACCGCGCCGGCGGCGAACTGGCAGGCGTTCTCGATCAGCGTGCCGATCGCCTGGACCAGTTCGGGCGCGCGTGCCGTCGGCGGATCGATGCCGTCGGCGTAGTCGGTACCGATCTCCGGCGCGATGCCGTCGCGCGCATAGCGCGCCGCGATCTCCCCGAGCAGCACCGACAGCCTCGGGCGCGGGAACGGGTCGCCCTCGGGCCCCCCGCCCTCGGGCTTGGCGGCCAGCCGTGCCAGGATGTCGCGGCAGCGCATCGATTCCTGGAGCAGCAGTTCGGCATCGTCGCGCACGGGACCGGCGGGCGCGTCGCGCGCCAGCTCCTTGGCGACGAGCGCGATGGTGGCGAGCGGCGTGCCCAGCTCGTGGGCGGCGGCGGCCGCAAGCCCGCCCACGGCGCTCATGCGGTTCTCGCGGGCGAGGGCTGCCTGCGTGGCGGCGAGCGCGTCCGACATCTGGCGCGCCTCGTCGGCCAGGCGCCCGACATAGGCCGCGACGAACACGATGGTCAGCGACAGCGCCAGCCACAGGCCGAAGGAATAGGCCGGCGGCAGGACGTAGCCCGACGGCACGCCCGGCAGCGGGTCGTGCCACAGCGCCAGCACGCCCGCCGCGAGCGTGGCGACGATGCCCAGCAGCACGGTCGACCGGCGCGTCAGCGACGTCGCAGCGACCGCGACGGGCGCCACCAGAAGCACGGCGAAGGGGTTGACCAGTCCGCCGGTGAAATAGAGCAGCGTGGCGAGCTGCAGGATGTCGTAGCCGAGCACGGCGCCGGCCGCCCGGTCGTCGAGCCGGCCGGCCGGCGGGCGGTCGAACGTCAGCACGGCGTTCAGCACGGCCGAGACGGTGACGGCGCCCAGCGTGGCGTAAAGCGAGAATTCGTAGCCGAGGCCGAAATAGACGAACAGGATCGCCGCCGCCTGCCCGGCCACCGCCACCCAGCGCACCGTCACCAGCGTGCGTAGGCGCACGCGTCCGACCGGCAGGTTTGCCGGGGCCGGCGGGCGAAGGAGCGATGCGGGATCGGGGTTCGTCATGGCAACCGGCACTCTGGCCTCTGCGGCCGGAACGCGCCATATATCACCCCATGAGCGAAGACGCGATCAATGTCGAAGGCCTGACCAAGCGCTTCCGCGACGACGGCCCGCCGGCCGTCGACGCGATCTCGTTCGCGGTCCCGCGCGGGGCCATCGTCGGCCTGCTGGGCGGCAACGGGGCGGGCAAGACGACGACGATCTCGATGCTGCTGGGCATCCTCGTGCCCACCGCCGGGCGCGTCACGGTGCTGGGCCACGACATGCTCCGGCACCGCTTCCGCGCGCTGCCGCTCCTCAACTTCTCCTCGCCCTATGTCGATCTGCCGGGCCGGCTCACGGTGCGCGAGAACCTGTCGGTGTTCGGCCGGCTCTACGGCGTGCGCGACCTCGCCGCGCGCATCGACGAGCTGGCGGGCGAGCTCGACCTCGCGGGCATCCTCGAGCGCAAGACCGGCTCGCTGTCTTCGGGCCAGAAGACGCGCGCGGCCCTCGCCAAGGCGCTGATCAACCGGCCCGAGCTGCTGCTGCTCGACGAGCCCACCGCCAGCCTCGATCCCGACACGGCCGACAGGGTGCGCGCGCATCTCGAAAGCTACGCGCGCAAGGCGCATGCCTCGATCCTGCTCGCCTCGCACAACATGGCCGAGGTCGAACGGCTGTGCGCCGACGTATTGATGATGAAGGGCGGCCATATCGTCGACCGGGGTTCACCCGACACGCTGATCCGCCGCTACGGGCGCGAGGACATGGAACAGGTCTTCCTCGACATCGCGCGCGGCACCAGTTCGACCGACGTCGAGGCCGCGCAATGAGCACCGCCGCGATCTCCGCCAGCTTCGGCCGTCTCGGCGCCATGCTGTCGCGCCACTACTACCTGTTCCGCGGATCGTGGACGCGCGTGTTCGACCTCATGTATTGGCCGCTGCTGCAGATGGTCATCTGGGGCTTCATCACGGTGTTCCTCAACCAGCATTCCAACTGGTTCGCGCAGGCCGCCGGCGTGCTGATCGGTGCCGTGCTGCTGTGGGACGTGCTGGTGCGCGCCCAGTTCGGCTTCACGCTGTCGCTGCTCGAGGAGATGTGGTCGCGCAACCTCGCCAACCTGTTCGTCTCGCCGCTGCGCCCGTTCGAGTTCGGGATCTCGCTGATGATGCTGGGCGTGCTGCGCTCCCTCGTCGGCGTCATCCCGGCGGCCCTGCTCGCGATCCCGCTTTTCCACTATTCGGTGTTCGAGATGGGCCTGCCGCTCGTCGCGTTTTGGTCGATGCTGATCATGCTCGGCTGGTCGATCGGCCTGATGATCGCGGCCCTGCTGTTCCGCTTCGGGCTCGCGGCTGAGTCCTACGCCTGGGCGTCGATCTTCATCCTGCAGCCCGTTTCCGGCGTGTGGTACCCGGTCGACGTGCTGCCGGTGTGGCTCAAGCCCGTCGCGTGGGCCTTGCCGACCACGCACGTGTTCGAGGGGATGCGCGCCCTCGTCATCGGCGGCGCGTTCCGCTGGGACCTGCTCGCGTCGGCCTTCGCCCTCAACGTCGTCTATCTGGCGCTCGGCTTCGCCGCGTTCCTGTTCGCCTTCGCGCGCGCGCGCCAGCGCGGGCAACTGCTCCAGTCGAGCGAATAGCGTCTAGCGTCCGGCAAGTTCGCGCGCGTGGCGCCTGAAAAGGGCGGCGAGCGCGTCGGCCGCCGCGCGCACGGCCCCCACGCGGCGCAGGTCGCGGTGGATCACCATGTACATGTCCTCGAGCAGCTCGGGGATCGGATCGCCGATGCGCATGAGCCGCGGCTCGGCGTCGCCCAGATGGCAGGGCAGCAGCGTGGCGCCCAGCCCGTCGAGGGCCGCTTGGTGGCGCAGCACGGTTTCGGAGACCTTCATCGCGACGCGCACGCGCGACAGGATCTCGGCCGAGAAGCGCGCCTGCGGCGATTTCTCCGAACCCGTCTCGCGCGCGATGAAATCGATCCCGTCGATGCCGTCGCCGGGCCGGCGCTTGCGCGCGGTAAGATACGCGTGCGAGGCGTAGATCGCGTTGGCCACGCGCGCCACCTTGCGGCCCGCAAGGTCGGGCGCGTCGGGCAGGTCGAGCATGCGCAGCGCGATGTCCGCCTCGCGGCGCGACAGATCCACGGTCCTGCGCGTGGCCGTCAGCGTCAGCGGCGTGCCGGCAAGATCGCGCTGCAGGGCCGGGAAATGGCGCACGAGGAACCAGGCGATCGAGTTGACCGAACTGACCACGACCGGCCGGCGCGCGGGCTCGCGCGCGATGCGGGCACGCCGTTCGAGCGTGGCCGCCCCGTCGTCCATCGCCCTGGCGCCTTCCAGCGCCTCGCGGCCGAGGGCGGTGAGGCGCAGCGCGTTGGGCAGCCGGTCGAAGAGCGGGGCGCCGAGATGCTTTTCCAGCGCCTTCAGGTGGCGCCCGAGCGTGGCCTCGCTGAGCTTCGTGGCGCGTGCGGCCTTTGCAAGGCTGCCCGCGCTCGCGATGGCGAGGAAGGCGCGGATGTCGTCCCAGTGGGCTCCGGTCATCGCCGCAATCGTCGCGCAATCCGCAGCCAGAGGGAAGCGAGGTTCGGCAGCGGAAGGACCGTGGCCTCGCCGATGCGCGGCGGTCGCTGCCCGCGTCCCGCCAGTCCGAGATCGATGAAGGGGGCGTATTTCATGGTTCGGACGCTAACCCGGACCGCGTCCGCCGCCAGCCGTCCGAAGCCGCGACCGGACCCCCGCAGAATTGGAGGGGCCTACGCTTTCCCCGCCACGCCCGCGTCCGCGAACGTCGCCATGCCGGTGTGGCAGGCGACCGCCGCGCGCACGACCGCGATGGCGAGGGCCGCCCCCGACGCTTCGCCCAGCCGCATGCCGAAATCGAACAAGGCCGTGCGGCCGAGCCTGTCGAGCAGCCGGCGGTGGCCGGGTTCCGCCGACAGGTGGGCGATCTGGCAATGGTCGAGCCCGCGCGGATCGAGTGCATGGACGATCGCCCCCGCTGCCGTGCAGGCGAATCCGTCGAGCAGCACGGGCACGCGCGCAAGTCGTGCCGCAAGGATGGCGCCCACGATCGCCGCCAGCTCGAAGCCGCCGACGCGCGCGAGCAGGTCGAGCGGCGCGCGCTTCTGCGAAAAATGCAGCTTTGCGGCAATCTCGACCGCCTCGACCTTGCGCGCCAGTGCCGATCCGGCGACGCCTGTCCCCGGTCCGACCCAGTCGGATGCCGTTCCGCCGAACAGCCCCACGCACAGGGCCGACGCCGACGTCGTGTTGGCGATGCCCATCTCGCCCAGGCACAGCAGGTCGATGCCCGGCTCGACCGCCATCATCCCGTAGGCAACGGCGCGGGCGCACTCTTCCTCGTCCATCGCGGGGCCTTGGGCGAAGTCCGCGGTCGGCCGCTCAAGCGCCATCTCGTAGACGCGCAGCTCGGCGTCGAACGCGGTGCAGAGCTGGTTGACCGCCGCCCCGCCGGAAATGAAGTTCTGAACCATCTGGGCCGTGACGGCGGCCGGAAAGGCCGATACGCCGCGCGCCGCGATCCCGTGATTTGCCGCGAAGACCGCCACGCGCGGCCGGTTGAGGCGCGGCGGATGGGCCGCCTGCCAGGTCGACATCCAGCCCGCCAGTTCCTCCAGCCTGCCGAGCGCGCCGGCGGGCTTGGTGAGCTGCGCCTCGCGCAGGGCGGCCTTGGTGGCCGATTCGAGATCCGGCCCCGGCAGTTCGGGCAGCAGGGCGAGGATTTCGGAAAAGCGGGCGACGGGCTGGCGCATGCGAGGGGGCGGGCTTTCTTGGCTGGCGTCTGTGACGAAGGCGTCCTATCTTCCCGCGCCCTTCTCCGCAAGCACGCGTTTACGGCCCGCCTCCCGAATGTCCGCCGCCCCCGATCCCGACGAGACCACCGCCCGGCCGGGATTCGGCAACGAGCTGCGCCTCGCGCTCGCCTTCCTGACGCGCATCCCCGTGCGCCTGCCCGCGCACGTCGCCGACAATCCGCTCGCCGCTTCCGTCCGCGCCTTCCCGTTCGCCGGCCTGCCGGTGGCGCTCGTCGGATCGGCCGTCTACGCGATCGCCTGGACGATCGGGATCCCGCCGGCGCTTTCCGGCCTGCTCGCCCTCGCCGCCATGATGGCGACGACCGGGGCGCTCCACGAAGACGGCCTTGCCGATTTCGCCGACGCGGCCGGGGCGCACGATCCCGAGCGCCGCCTTGCCGTGATGCGCGACAGCCGCATCGGCACGTTCGGCGTGCTCGCGCTGATCGTGTCGGTCTCGCTGCGTGCCGGGGCGCTCTCCTATCTTGCCGACCCTTTCGACGTGGCGTGCGTGCTCGTCGCCGCGTCGTGCGCGTCGCGCGCCTGCATGGTCTACGCCATGCACGCGCTGCCCTTCGCGCGCGACGACGGGATGGCGAAGCGCGCCGGCCGGCCGACGCAGGCGCGCACCCTCGACGCGCTCGCCATCGGCGCGGTCTTCCTGCTCGCCATGGGCGGGCCGGGTGCTTTGGTCGCCCTGCCGCTCGCCGCCTTCGCGACGCTCGCGGTCGCGCACCGCGCGCGCCGCCTCGTCGGCGGGCAGACCGGCGATGTTCTCGGAAGCGTCCAGCAGATGGCGGAGATCGCCATCCTGCTGGCGGCACTTGTCGCGCAATCCTGGTAACCGGGGGTCACATGAACATCGAAGGTCTCGTCGAAACGCGTTTCTGGCTGGTACGGCACGCACCCGTCGTCGGCCAGCAGGGCCGCTGCTACGGCACCAAGGACGTCGAGTGCGACACGACGAACGAAGCGATGTTCAAGGGTCTCGCGCGCATCGTGCCCGACAAGGGCGCCTGGCACGTGACGCCCCTGTCGCGCACGCAGCGCACGGCCAAGGCGATCTGGGCCGCCAAGGGCGCGCCGCAGCCGGAGATGACGGTTTCGCCCGGCATGATCGAGCAGTGCTTCGGCGACTGGCAGGGCAGGACATATGTCGAGATCGGCGCATACGGCTTCGGCCCGCCGGAGAAGACGCACCGCCACTGGCTGACGATGGCCGACATCAAGCCGGATGGCGGCGAGAGCTTCAAGGAGGTCTGCGCGCGGGTCGCCGGCACGCTCGACGAACTCGCCGCGAAGTTTCCCGGCCAGGACGTGCCGGTCGTCTGCCACGGCGGAACGATCCGCGCGTGCGTCGCGCATGCGCTGAAGCTCGATGCGGAAGCCGCCCTTTCCCTGACGATCGACACGCTGTCGGTCACGCGCGTCGACCGGCTCGAGGGTGCCGGCGTCGGCCATTCGTGGCGCGTGGGCTTCGTCAACCGTCCGCCGGCCTGAGGCCGGCGGTCAGGGCCGGGGCAGCGACAGGTATTTGTCCAGCACCGCATCGACATGTTTTGCGGTGCGCAGGAAGCTGGCGCGGTTGCCGGCCGGGTCCTCGACGAACAGCTCGTTCTTGCCGCCGAAACGTTTCACGGCGTTGAACGCGCCGCGCATCGTCGCGCAGCCCGCGCGCTCGGGCTCGGCATCCCGGCCGCCGCAGAAGAACATCCAGCGCGTATCGTCGAACGGCCCGAGACCGAACTGGCCCTGCGCCACGCGCCGGTTGGCGGGCAGGTCCTCGGCCATGGCACCCGAGTTGACGATCGTCGCCGCGAAAAAGCGCCCGCCGGAATGCCGGTCGAGCGCCTGCACCGCGAACGCCGTTTCGGCGCCGCGGCCGATGCCGTACAGCAGCAGCGAGCCGGGCTTCATGCCCATCGTGCGCATGGCCTGTTCGAGTTCGCGGTAGATCACGTCGGCCTGCGCGTAGTGCGCGGGGCCGTCGCCGGTGCCGTACCACCATTGCATCGCGACGATGCCGACCTGGCGGCGGACCAGCGTGGGGTGCCAGAGCGCGATTTCCTCCTGCGCCCATCCCTTGGCGTCGGGCAGGACGACGATCCAGCCCTTGGGCGACGGGAGTGGCGACCATGTCGTCACGAAAAGGCGCCCGTCGCGCGTCACGCGGTTGCTGACGCCGATCTGCTGGCCGAATTTCACCTTGTCGGGGATCGCCTCCTGCGCGCGCTGCAGGATGGTGCCCTGCGGCGGGCCCGGCGACTGGGCGGCAAGCGGCCCGGCGGCCAGCAGGGCCGCGATTCCGGCAAGAAATCCGACAAGACCCCGATGCATGGCGTTCCGCCTTCTGCCTGCTGGTTTCCACCAATTCGGCGTGATAGTAACGTCCCTGCATCCGGACAGGGAAGACCGGTGAAGCATGTTTCGGCATAGTTTTTGTGCCTCGCATGCCAACCCGGCGCTGCCCCCGCAACTGTAAGGGTTAGGTCCGCCGCCATTCCGAACGCCACTGGCCGCACTCCGCGGCCGGGAAGGCACAGAGCGGCAGGCCGTCGACCCCGAGCCAGGAGACCTCCCGGATCGCCGAGCGCATGCGGATTTCCGCCTTCGCTCGTCCACCAACAACCGTCCTCGGCGGGAGGAACAGGTGCGAAATGGCCGGAAGACCGTCCGCGCGTAAAGCGGACAAGAAATTTTCCATCGTGCTGGTGCTGGGCGGAGCGCGCTCGGGCAAGAGCGCGTTCGCCGAGGCGCGCACGCTCGCCCTGCGGCGCGGGCGCGCGAAGGCGCTCTATCTGGCGACCGCCGAACCGCGCGACGGCGAGATGCGCGCGCGTATCGAATCGCATCGCGAGCGGCGGGGTGCCGGCTGGACGACGCGCGAGGAACCGTTCGACCTCGCCGGCATTCTCGACGCGCATGCACGGCCCGGCGCCCCCGTGCTGGTCGACTGCCTGACGCTGTGGCTTTCCAACCTGCTGGGTGCGGGACGCGACATCGCGGCCGAAACGGCCACCCTGTGTGCGACCCTGAAACGCGCGAAGGGCCCGGTCGTTCTGGTCTCCAACGAAGTGGGTCTCGGCATCGTGCCCGACAACGCGATGGCCCGCGAATTCCGCGACCATGCCGGCCGTCTGCACCAGGCAGTCGGTGCGGTCGCTTCCCACGTTGTTTTCGTGGCGGCCGGATTGCCGCTGTTCCTGAAAGGACCGAAGAAATGAAGCGCGTTCCCGCAACCGTCGTCACGGGTTTCCTAGGGGCCGGCAAGACGACGCTGCTGCGCCGCATCGCCGCGCGCGCGGACGGGCGGCGCATCGCCTTCGTCATCAACGAGTTCGGGGCGCTGGGCATGGACCGCGAACTGCTGCTGGGCTGCGGCGACGACGCGTGCGCGCCCGGCGACGTGGTCGAGCTTGCCAACGGCTGCATCTGCTGCACCGTCGCCGACGATTTCCTGCCCACGCTCGAAGCGCTGCTCGGCCGCGTCCCCGCCCTCGACCACATCGTGATCGAGACGTCGGGCCTCGCCTTGCCCAAGCCGCTCGTGCAGGCGTTCAACTGGCCGTCGGTCAAGGCGCGCGCCACCGTCGACGGCGTGGTGACGCTCGTCGACGGCCCGGCATTGTCCGCCGGCCGGTTCGCCGACGACGAGGAAGCGCTGGCCGCCCAGCGCGCGGCCGACCCCGCGCTCGATCACGACAATCCGCTGGAAGAGGTTTTCAGCGACCAGCTCGCCTGCGCCGATCTGGTGGTGCTCACCAAGGCCGACACGATGGAAACACCCGCCCGCGCGCGGCTGGAGGAGGAGTTGGGGGTCCGGCTGCGCAAGGGCGCCAAGCTGGTGTCGGCATCGCACGGCGACGTGCCCCTCGCCGTGCTGCTCGGCCTCGACGCGCGTGCCGAGGACGATCTCGCCAGCCGGCCAAGCCACGCCGATGCCGAGGGCGAGCACGACCACGACGATTTCGACAGCTTCGTCGTCGAGCCCGGCACCGTCGCCGACCCGGTCGCCTTCGAGCGCCGGCTCGTCGCCGCGATCGAGCGGCACGACGTGCTTCGTGCCAAGGGCTTCCTCGACGTGCCCGGCAAGCCGATGCGCCTTGCCGTGCAGGCCGTGGGGCCCCGCGTCGAGCGCTATTTCGACCGCGCGTGGGCCGACGGCGAGGACCGCACCAGCCGCCTCGTCGTGATCGGCAAGAAGGGCATCGACCAGACCGCCATCCGCGCGGCGCTGGCCTGATGCATCTGCTGGCCGCCACGCCGGGGACTGTCCTCGACG
>JBIKWI010000195.1:0-6322 GCA_044356395.1 Tagaea sp.
CCCGCCCTGCTGAAACAGGGCGGCCGCAAGGCGAACACGACCGCCCTTTGGATCGACCGCTCCGGCAAGAAGATGGGTGAGGCGGCGGTACGGGATACGATCAAACGCTGGACGAAACTCAAGTTCGGCAAGCACGTTTGGCCGCACCTGTTTCGCGATGCGGCGGCCACGTCGATCGCCCAGGACGACCCCGAGCATGTCGGCGTGATCACATCGGTGCTGTCCCACACGTCGATTGGGACTGCGAAAAAACACTACGACCAGAGCACCAAGCTGAAGGCCAGCCGGGAGGCGGCTGAAATCATCCACGGCCTGCGGACAGCCGAGATCGCCCCTGACGACGAAGGGGCGCTTTTCTGATTCCGTTGACACGTTGGCTTTCGGCGTCGAATCACCTCGGCAGGCCGCGCGGCTACCGCCCCGTCGCGGCTACTGAAACACCTTCAACACCTTACGGCCGTCGGTATCCGGCTTTAGAATCTTGGTCGGTCCGCGCACGGCACCTCGTGCACTCAATTTCGTGCCATCGTTGGCTCAAATCTGTACCGGAGTTCACGTCTCGCCCGTCAGACCCCTTGCTTAGCGCGCAACTATCTGGTCGATGGAAGACCAGCTCACCCAGATGCACACGCCCGACCTGGCCGCCGAAAGCGGCCCGGCGTCGCCGTGCGCGTCGGGGATGCCAGTCCGCCAGCGCCATGAAGGCAACGGGCTGGTCATCGACCACGACCTGCCGGACCAGCTCCCGATCCTGCCCGCCGAGATCGACCTCTTCCGCCTCTACTTCGCCGACCTCCTCGATGAAGCCCTGAAAGCCCCGACATGACCGAGACCGCCCTCCGCGCCGCCGCATACCTCCGTGTGTCGACCGCCAAGCAGGCCGACAACGACCTGTCGCTGCCCGATCAGAAGCGGCATGCCCAGGCGCATTGCGAGCGGCGGGGCTGGAAGCTGGTCGAGACCTTTAACGAGCACGGCGCTTCCGCTCTCGACGAGGACCGTCCCGAGTTCCAGCGCATGGTCGACCGGGCCTGTTCGAAAGATCATCCCTTCGACGTGATCGTCGTCCACTCGTTCAGCCGCTTCTCGCGCGACGCCATGCACTCCGAGTTCTATACCCGCAAGCTGCGCAAGGCCGGCGTCGACATCGTCTCGATCACGCAGGAGTTCGCCACCGACCCGGCCGGCGACATGGCCCGGCAGATGATGAACCTGTTCGACCAGTACTCGTCCGCCGAGAACGCCAAGCACACCCGCCGCGCCATGATCGAGAACGCCCGTCAGGGGTTCTGGAACGGGTCGCGCCCGCCCTTCGGCTACAAGGTCGAGGTGAAGGAGAAGCGGGGGACCAAAGAGAAGAAAGCACTCGTCATCGAGCCCTCCGAAGCAGCCGTCGTCCGGCAGGTGTTCGACCTGTGCCGGGGCGCTGAAGCCAAGTCGAAGGGCCTGAAGGCGATCGTCACCTACCTGAACGACCGGGGCATCACGCGTCGGGGCCGGGCCTGGGGTACGGGCAGCCTGCACAATCTCCTTCACGACGCCACCTATGCCGGGACCAGCTACTTCAACCGGACGGACAGCCGGACACTGATCGCCAAGAAGTTCTCCGAGTGGGTTCCGGTCGCCGTCCCCGCCATCGTTACCCGGGCGATATTCGATTCGGTACAAAGCCTGCTGGCCGACCGCCGGCCGGTCCGCGTTCCTGGCCGCGCCCTGTCGAGCCCCACCATGCTCGCCGGTGTGGCCAAGTGCCTGGCCTGCGGAGCCGCGATGATCGTCAATACCGGCTCCGGACGTGGCGGGCACTATCGCTACTACGCCTGCTCGACGCTGATCCGGAAGGGTCGCAAGCACTGCGTCGGCCTCCGGGTCCGCATGGACAAGCTCGACGGGCAGGTCCTGGAGATGTTCGCCGAGCGTCTGTTCCGCCCCGAGCGCCTCGCCGCCCTGCTCGGCGCCTACGTCACGGCGAACGCCGCCACCGACAAGGCCCGCAAGGAGAAGCTTCGGCTGGCGAAGGAGCGCCGGGGTGATGTCGAGGCGTCGATCGTCCGGCTGGTCGACGCGATCGAGCACGGGATCATGACCCCGGACGACCCGACCCTTTCAGAGCGGATGAGCAAGCTGCGCCTCCAGCGCGACGAGCTCGACCAGGACATCAAGCGCGCCCAGCTCGATCAGGGTCCCGGCCTGTCGGCCCTGAACCCGGAACGGCTCGGCAACCTGTGCGTCGAAATGCGCAAGCGCTTCGCAGACGGCCCGCCGGAGCTACGGCAGGCCTATATGAAGCTGCTGCTGGAAAAGGCCGAAATCAACGGGGTCGAAACCCGCCTGACCGGCTCAAAAGCACTCCTCGCGAAGTTCGCGGAAACCGGCGGGGCTTTTTCTGTCCCCGAGGTTCTCACTTATGTTCGGGAGTGGCGTCCCCGAGAGGAATCGAACCTCCGACCTACAGTTTAGGAATACGATGGTCGGGTCTCGAGGGGCTTATTTTATTGGGTTTTCGGATGGGTTATGTCGCTGGATGTGTCCCCCTGAGGCTGGGTAGTCCCACTGAAAGTCCCACTGTACTTTGCGGCGCCCCGATTGCCACTCCTAGCCTGCCGGGATGGACTATCGGTGACTACGCCCCGACTTTTGTGCGCGCTCCCGTCTGGTCTACCCCCATCTCCTTCATATCCTCATAGCGGTCGCCAATGCGCGCATGCGGACGTCCGCTCGTGGCGACGGCAAGGGCGACGAGGATCTCGTCGGGCCCGGGGGCGTCGGGGATCGTGAAGGAGATTGTCAGGAAGTGCGAGCGTGACCCTTCAGTGGTCTTGTGCTTCATCGGCACATCAACCGCGCAGCCGGGAGCCGCGCGCTTGTTCGTGAAGGGCAGGAACGACACGCCCGAGGCAACCTCGCGGAGCTTGTTTCCGAAGCGCAGGGTGTGGATCATCGCCGAAGCGTGCTCGATTTCGCCTGATGTCCCCACAACGGCGGCCTTACCGTAGGCCTCGACGGCATTGGGGTCGACATGCGTGAGAAGCTTTGGGACAAGCGCATCGCCCAGCACAGGGGCGATCATGTTGATCCCCGGACGCAGGTCGTCGACGAATTTGCCGCCGGACCATGGATTGGCAATCACCGCCGCCGCGACGATCGCGCGGTATGGGCGCGGCACGGCCTTGCCGCCTTCAATCAGTACGTCCTCGATAACCGTGACGATTTTCCGGATCTTGGCTTCCATGGGGGCAATCCTTTCGGGCAGTCACAGGGGTCGACTAATCGAGGAACTCGAGCAGATGGTCGGCGATCAGGTCAGGGGCTTCCATCAGCACGCTGTGGCGCAGTTCGGGCAGGATGACGAGCTGTGAACCGACGATCGCCTCGTGCATGCGCCTTGCCATGCGCGTGTTGGAGCCAATGTCGTTCTCGCCCGTCATCACCAGCGTTGGCTGGCGGATACGGGTGAAGTCGATGCCTTCGTCGGCCTCGGCAAACACCCGATAGGCAGCGGCATAGGAGCGATGATCGTTCGCTTTCAACTGCTCGAGACGCAGTGCCACTTTCCCCGGATTGGCCGCCTTGAAGGCGGGCGTGAACCAGCGATTCTCCGCTGCCGACACGACGGAGGCTATCCCCTCGTCGCGGACCTTGTCGGCACGTTCGAGGACGCGTGCGCGTTCGGCTGCACTGCGCTCGGCGACCGTGCTGAGCAGGACCAGCCGGTTGACTCGCCCGGGGTATTCAAGGGCAAACCACTGCGCGATCAGGCCGCCCAATGAGAACCCGACCAGATCGACCTTTGGATGCTCGAAGGCATCGAGCGTCGCCGCAAGGTCGGCGACAAAGTCCGGCATCCGGCAGGCTTCGATGCGCGAAGAACGTCCATGTCCGCGCAGGTCGGCACGCAAGACCGTGAATCGGGCATGCAGCCGCTCGGCCACACGGTCCCAACTTGTAAGATCGGCGCCCACCCCGTGAATGAGGGCAACGGGTGGTCCGCCGCCCTCGCTACGTGCGACAAGTTCGGTGCCGTCCGGTCTGGATATCCGGATGTCCCTCAATTCCGGGCCTTCCATACATCACGGAAGCGCGGGATCTCGTCGCCGATCCACACATGGTTCATCACGTTGGTCCGCATCGCGGCATACTCGGCCGAGAAGAAGAGCGACACGTAAGGCAGGTCGCGCACCATCAGGCGCTCAGCCTCGCGGTAGAGGGCCTGGCGTTCGGCGGTCGGCACGGTGTTGCGCGCCTTCTCAAGGATCGCATCGAACTCTGCGCTCTTGTACTTCGTCGAGTTCGCGAACCCGTCGCTCTGGAGCAGGATCGTGAAAAGCCCATCGGGATCCGGGCGCTGGGACCAACGGATCGGCGAGAAATTAATCGCCCCCTGCACGAGGCGCGGATACCAGTCGCTCTGGGCAACCGGCTCGAGCGTCACCTCGATGCCAACAGCCTTGAGCTGCTCCTGGACCAACTGGTTCATCTGCTGGAGGAGATTGATCTGCGGGTTCGAGAGCGCGACCTTGAGCCCGCCTGCGTGCCCGGCTTCGGCGAGCAGGGCACGTGCGCGCGCCGGATCGTAGGCCGGTGCGCGCAGAGACACGTCGTGCCACCACAAGGCCGGCGGCGTCAACCCCTCGGCCACAGGCGCCTTGCCATTCATCACGATGTCGACAATGCGCTTGCGGTCGATTGCATGGGCAACCGCCTGACGTACTTTCGGGTCGTTGAACGGTGCGCGGTCGAGCTGCCATTGCAGCCCGTACCAACGGCCGACGGCACTGGGATCCAGTTTGATCTCGCGGCGCGTCTCGACCTGGCGGATGTCGATCGGCGAGAGGGCCGAGATATAGTCAGCCTCTCCGGTGATCAGGCGCTGGACGCCGACGACGGTATTGGTGATGTCGTTGAACGTGACGCCGTCGAGATAGGGCTTGCCTGCCTCCCAGTAGTTCGGGTTGCGCACCAGCACGATACGCTGGCCGGGCGTCCATTCCTTGAAGATGAACGGGCCGGTGCCAACGGGATTGGTCGTGAAGTCCTTGCCGTGGCGCTGGACGCCAGCAGGAGAGGCCATGAACCCTTCGCGCTGGGCAAGCATGCCCAAGAGGCTCGGCGATGGCTTCTTCAGGTTGATGACGAGCGTTGCCGCATCGGGGGCATCGATCGAAGCGATGATGTCTGCAAGCTGGGCGCGATGGGGAGACCCGACCGCCGGATCAAGGCGTCGATCGAGATTGAACTTGGCGGCGGCCGCATCGAAGTCGGTACCGTCGTGGAACTTCACCCCGCGCCGCAGATAAAGCGTGAGCTTGCGCCCGTCGGCACTAGTCTCCCACCGCTCGGCAAGCTCGGGAGCCATCGTCAGGTCGGGCTTGAGGGCCAGCAATGTGTTGTAGATGAGGTAGAGCGGCTGGCGTTCGGAGAAGTTCACCGAGAAGGCCGGATCGAGGGCCTTGGTGTCGGACGCGAAGGCGACCGTGAGGACTCCACCGCGCTGGGGCTGTGCAGGTGCCTGAGCGGATGCGGTCCCGACGAAAAGCACTGCCGTGCCAAGCCCGCCGAGTAGACCAGCCAGCATGCTGGCTGCCTTGCGTCGAATTGCGATCATCGCGATGCCTCCCCTATGTCAAATCTGGGTTATTCTTTGGACTCTACCGCAGGATTCACGGCTTGGTATACCAAAACCTGACGAGAGTAACGTCGGCAATCCCTTCCAGAGGCTCACATGGAAATGCCCATGAAACGCACACGTTTTGCTGGAAAGAAGCACACACCACTCGTGTTAGGCCGCATGCCGCGCAGCACAGAGACGCTGCGCCAAAAGACCCTCGTCAAACTTCGGGAAGCGATCGTGTCCGGCCAGTTCAAGCCCGACGATCGGCTCGTGGAACGCGACATCTGCGCCAAGACTGGCGTGAGCCGTAGTTCGGTGCGCGAAGCCCTTCGGTATCTCGAATCCGAGGGCTTAGTTGAAAGCCGTGGCACCAAGGGAATGTTCGTCGTCAACCTGTCCTCTGCCGAGGCCATGGAAATCTACGAGCTGCGCAAAGCCGTCGAGGCCGACGCAGCCATCCACTTTGCCGAACGCGCCAGTGCCGAGGACATTCGCCAACTGGCCGAGATCTTTGCCACGATCAAGGTGGCCGCGGTGTCGGATGCCGACCGGTATTGGCGGCAAACCGATCTTCTGTTCGACCTGATGATGCGCGGAGCCCGCAACGCCGTCGCCTACGGTCTGATGACGTCTCTGCGTACGCGCATCCGCTACCTGCGCTCGACAACCACGCGCTTTGCCACACCCGAATACAGGCAGGGAACCGTCGAG
>JBIKWI010000196.1:0-6243 GCA_044356395.1 Tagaea sp.
CCCGCCGATGCGGTCGGCGACGAAGCCGAACGCCATGCGGCTGGCGATGCCGACGGCGAACATGACCGACAGCATCTCCGCCCCGCGCGCGGCACCGAATCCCAGATCGGCGCAGTAGGCGACGAGGTGCACCTGCGGCATGGCCATCGCCACGCAGCACATCACCGCCGCCATAGCCAGAAGCACGGTCAGCCGCGTGCGGGGAACGTCGAGTGCCAGCCGTCCGTCGCGCACGCTGGGCACCAGCGGTGCCACGGGCCGGCGGCGCAGCATGAACGCCAGCGGCACCATCGTCGCGGCACAGACGACCGCGATGCCGAGATAGGTCTGCCGCCAGCCGTATTCGTCGAGGAAAGGCTGCATCAGCGGCGGCCACAGCGCGCCCGCGAAATAGTTTCCGGACGCGCAGAGCGCCGTCGCCACGCCCCGCCGCCGGTCGAACCAGCGCGAGATGTCGGCCATCAGCGGCACGAACGTCGCCGAACTTCCGAGCATCGCGACGACAACGCCCTGGATCAGCGCGAAGGTCCAGATGTCCTGCGCCTGCGAGGCGAGTGCGAGCCCGGCCGCCATCGTCAGCGAGCCGAACAGCACCGGCCACATCGCGCCGAACCGGTCGGTGAGCCAGCCCATGACGATGCCGCCGCCGGCGAAGCCCAGCAGCGTCGCGGTGGCGGCAAGCGACACCTCGCCGCGCGAAATGCCCAGATCGGCCTGGACGGCCGGCATGATGACGACCGGCGACCACATGCCCACGCCGCCGATCGAGCCGAGCGTCAGGCAGATGGCCAGCCGGTACCAGGAATAAGACGAATCGTAGACGGTCGCCTTCATCGCCCCGCGGCCTGGATCGCCGCCCAGACGCGCGAGGGCGTGGCCGGCATGTCGATATGCCGGATGCCGAGGGGCGAGAGCGCGTCGACCAGCGCGTTCATGACGCTGGGCAACGCGCCGGCGCAGCCGGCCTCGCCGCAGCCCTTGGCCCCGAGCGGATTGGTCTTGGCCGGGACCGCGTGTGTGGCGAACGTGAAACCGGGCACATCGGCCGCGCGCGGCATCGCGTAGTCCATGAACGAGCCGGTCAGGACGCTGCCGTGCTCGTCGTAGGCGACGCTTTCCATCAGCGCCTGCCCGATGCCCTGCACCACGCCGCCATGCACCTGGCCTTCGACCATCATCGGGTTGATGACGGTGCCGAAATCGTTGACCGCGGAATAGCGCACGACTTCGACGGTGCCGGTCTCGGGATCGACCTCGACCTCGGCGACATGGCAGCCGTTCGGGAAGGCGGAGGGCGCTTCCTGGAACACGTGGTCGACGTCGAGCGTGGCCGGCACGCCGTCCGGAAGCTTCATCCCGGCGCGCAGCTTCGCGGCCAGTTCCATGATGCCGATGGCGCGGTCGGTGCCCGCGATGACGAAACGGCCCTGCGCGAATTCGATGTCGGCTTCCGCCGCCTCGAGCGCCACCGCCGCGATGCGCCGGCCGGCCTCGACCACCTTGGCGCTGGCTTCCACGATCGCCGCTCCGCTCGCCATGATCGACTTCGAACCGCCGGTTCCGCCGCCGGCGATCAGCAGGTCGCTGTCGCCCTGCACGAGGCGCACCTTGTCGAACGGCACGCCGAGTTTCTCGACAAGCACCTGCGCGAACGGCGTGGCGTGGCCCTGCCCGTAGTCGAGCGTGCCGGTGACGATCGTGACGGTCCCGTCGGCGCCGAAACGGATGCCGCCCATTTCCTTGGTCGGCGGCGCCGTCACTTCGAGGAAGGCGCCGATGCCGCGCCCGCGCAGCTTGCCCTTTGCCTTGCTTTCGGCCTTGCGGCGATCGAAGCCGTTCCAGTCGGCGAGTGCCAGCGCCTTGTCGAGCAGCACGGTGAAATCGCCGCTGTCGTAGCTCATGCCCGAGGGCGCGGCCCACGGCATCTCGTCCGGGCGGATGTGGTTGCGCCGGCGCAGCTCGATGCGGTCGATTCCCATTCCGGCGGCGGCGGCGTCGATCAGCCGCTCCATGAAGTAGTTACCTTCCGGACGGCCCGCCCCGCGATAGGGACCGATCGGCGTCGTGTTGGTGAACATCGTGCGCACCGCCACCTCGATCAGCGGCGTGCGGTACGGACCGACCAGGTTCTTGGAGATGTTGAGCGTCAGCGGAATCGGCCCGACCTGGGAGAGATAGGCGCCGTGGTTGCCGAAGCCGGTGACGCGCGCGGCGAGGAAATTCCCGTCCTTGTCGAGCGCCAGCTCGCCGGTCACCTCGCAGTCGCGGCCGTGCTGGTCGGACAGGAAGCTTTCCGAGCGCTCGTCGGTCCACTTGACCGGCCGGCCGAGCGCGCGCGCGGCGTGGAACAGGCAGACATACTCGGGATAGACCTGCGCCTTCATGCCGAACGAACCGCCGACATTGCCTGTGAGCACGCGCACCTTGTCGGCAGGGACCTTGAGGATGTCGGTCGCGATCGAGTTGCGCAGGCCGAACACGCCCTGGCTGCCGACATTGATCGTCCACCGGCCGGTCGCCGGATCGAACTCGGCGATCGCGGCGCGCGGCTCCATCGCGTTCACGACGATGCGCGAGTTGATGAGCGGCAGGCGCGCCACGTGCGCGGCCTTGGCGAAGGCCTCGGCGACCTTCGCGGAGTCGCCGAAATGGTAGTCGAGCGCCACGTTGCCGGGCACATCGTCGTAGAGCTGGGGGGCACCCGGCTCGGCGGCAAGACTTGCCTGCGTGACCGCCGGCAGCGGATCGATGTCGGGCTCCACCGCCTCGGCGGCGTCCTTGGCCTCGATCGCCGTCCGGGCGACCACGAAGGCGACCGGATCGCCGACGAACCGCACCTTGTCGACCGGCAGGGCCGGGCGCGCGGGCTGCAGCATCATCGTGCCGTCGCGGCTCTTGAGCGCCATCGAGCATTTGAGCGTGCCGTAGCCGGCCGCCGCGAGATCGGCGCCGGTATAGACGCCGAGCACGCCGGGCATCGCGCGGGCGGCGTCGGTCGCGATAGCCCTGATGACGCCGTGGGCGTAACGGCTGCGCACCATCACCGCATAGGCCTGGCCCGGCATGTTGACGTCGTCGGTGTAGCGGCCCTCGCCGCGCAGCAGGCGCGGATCCTCGGTGCGCGGAACGGGCTGGCCGACGGCGAACTTCGTCAGGGCCATCTTGGTGGCGGGGTCGATCGCGTTCATCGGGTCTCTCGGGATCTGTCTGTCGGGGAAATGGCTGGCGCAGCCGCTTTTCGGAAGAAGCGAAGATAGTTCGCTCCGGCCCGCAATGCCATTATCTTGGAGCGTGATGGATGAAACCCTGACACGCGTGTCGATCGTGACCGGTGCCGCAAGCGGCATCGGCCGGGCGACGGCACTGGCCCTCGCCGGCCCGAATATCGGACTTGTCCTGCATACCGGAACCAACGAAGCCGGGCTGGCCGCCGTCGCCGACGCGGCACGCGCACGCGGCGCCACCGTCGCGACATTGCGGGGTCCTGTCGGCGTACGTGCGACGGCCGACGCCCTGGTCGAAACGGCAGCCGGCCGCTTCCGGCGCCTCGACGCGGTCGTCGCGGCTGCCGGGCGGGCGGACCGCAGCGGTGCCGTCGATCTCGACGCGGCACGGCTTGCCGGTGCGATGGCGGTCTCCGCGCAGGGTTTCCTCGATCTCGTGCAGGCAAGCCTCGGGCTTCTCGCGCGAAGCGACAGTCCGCGCATCGTCGCCGTCTCGTCCTATGTCGCGCATGTCTATCGAAGCGATCTCGGCCTGTTCGCCGCATCGGCCGCGGGACGGGCAGCACTCGAAGCGCTCGTCCGGAGCCTGTCGCGCGAGTTGGCCCCTTCGGGCATCGCGGTCAATGCCGTCGCCCCCGGCCTGACGAAGAAGGACCCCGGAAAGGCGAGCGCCCTGTCGGCCGCGCAGATCGCCGGCCTCGAAGCCGCGATCCCGATGGGGCGGCGCGCGGATCCCGCGGAGATCGCCGCCGCGATCGCGTTCCTCGCCTCGCCCGCCGCTTCCTACATCACCGGGCAGATCGTGCGCGTCGACGGCGGGCTTTCCTAGGCTGCAAGCAGTGCCGCGGCGGATTTCGCGATCCGGCGTATCGCCTCGTCGAGCGTCGCGTAGTTCTTGGCGAAGCAGAAGCGGATCACGCTCTTCTGGCTCGCGTCCGCATAGAACGCCGAAACAGGGATCGCCGCGACGCCGGCTTCGGCGACCATCCGCCGGCAGAACGCGGCATCGTCGACGAGCCCGAGCGGTCCCAGATCGACATTGAGGAAATAGGTGGCCGCACTCGGCAGCACCGGGAGGCCCGCTTCGGAGAGACCGCGCTGCAGATGGTCGCGCCGGTCCTGCAAGTCCTTGCGCATCGCATCGAAATGCGCCGCCGGCTTGTCGAGCCCGAAGGCGACCGCCGTCTGCAGGTTGGGCGGCGTGGTGAACGTGATGTACTGGTGCGCCTTGGCGAGCACCTTCAACAGGGCCGGTGCCGCGACAACGAAGCCGACCTTCCAGCCCGTGAGATTGAAGATCTTGCCGGCCGAGCCGATCTTGACGCTGCGTTCGCGCAGGCCCGGAACCGCGAGGACGGAAACGTGCCTGCGGCCGTCGAAGATCACGTGCTCCCATACCTCGTCGGAGATGACGACGGCCTCGGTTCCGGCAAGCGCTTCGGCGAGCAGTGCCAGATCGGCCGCATCGTAGAGGCAGCCGGCGGGATTGAGCGGGTTGTTGAACAGCACCGCGCGCGTGCGCGGCCCGATGGCGGCGCGCAGGGCGGCCGCGTCGAAGCGCCAGTCGGGCGGTGCCAGCTTGACGAATTTCGGCACGCCGCCGGCCCGCTTCACGAGCGGCAGATAGGCGTCATAGGCCGGTTCGAACAGCACGACCTCGTCGCCCGGGCTGATCGTCGCGAGCAGCGCGCCGGCGATCGCCTCGGTGGCACCCGACGTCACCATCACTTCGCCGGTCGCGTCGATGTCGATATCCTGATGGATCTTGTAGTGGCGCGCGATCGCGGCACGCAGCTCGGGCAGGCCCATCATCGGCGGATACTGGTTCCAGCCGTCGATCACCGCTTCGGCCGCCTTGCGGCGCACGTCTTCAGGGCCGGGATCGTCGGGGAAGCCCTGGCCGAGATTGATCGCCGAATGCTGGCGCGCCAACGCCGACATTTCTTCGAAGATCGACGTCTGGAGACCGGCGAATATCGGATTCAAGCGTAGGACGTCCTCGCGTTCGGGGAGGCGGGCCGCGAAGATGCCCAAGCGTCCGGCCCCGGTCAATTCCGTTTGAACTTTGCCCCCGGGGATGGCACTTTGGACATGCAAATCGATTGACCATCAAAAATTCCGCTTATCCTTCTCCAATTTCCGACGGATTCAATGAATCGCAAGACGCCGCGCGACAACGCTCCCGACACCGATCCAGATTTCCAACCCGCCTTCCTGATGCGTCCGGCCAAGCCTGCTGCGGCATCGGCGCGGCCGGTCCCGGCAGCGGCGGATGCGCCGCCGGCACCGGTCGAGGCGCCGCGCGCCGCAGCTCCCGCGCGGGCAGCGGTACCGGCGATGGCACCGCCGCCGGCACGGCAACCCGGCGAAGGTCCGGTGCATGGCGTTGTGAAGTGGTTCAACCACGCCAAGGGCTTCGGATTCATCCTGCTCGACGACGGGCGCGAGGTGTTCGTGCACTCGAACCGTCTCGACCCTGCGGTCTCGCGCATGCTGAAGCCCGGCCTCGATGCCGAGTTGATGATCGTGCCGGTCGCCAAGGGCTTCGCGTGCCAGGACCTGCTCAAGCTCGCGACGGCTGCAACGCCGGAAAATCTCGAGCGTGTGGGCTGGAAGCCGCAGACCGAGATCAAGCGTCCGGCGCCCGCCGCGCACGAGACCGTGCGCGCCACGATCAAGTTTTTCAATCCGCAGAAGGGTTTCGGGTTCGCCACGCCGGAGATGGCACTGGGCCGCGACATCTATCTGCCGGGCCGGCTGCTCGAGGCGTCGGGCATCACCGGACCGCACAATGCGGGCATGCATGTCGAGGTTGACTACGTGAAGACCGACCGCGGCTTCGAGGGCATCGCACTCCGCCCGCTCGCGGCCCCCGCCCCGCAGCAGGGGGACTACGGTCTGCCGGCCTACGACAACGGCCCGGGCGGCTACGACCAGCCGCACTACAACGAGCCGGGCTACGACCAGCAGAACTACGACCAGCACGGGCAGCACGGGCACGGCCAACAGGGCTACGACC
>JBIKWI010000002.1:0-68504 GCA_044356395.1 Tagaea sp.
TTCCCGCGCGCGCGGCGCTTGCGACCGGGCGCTATGTTCACGAACTCGGCACGTGGGACAACGCCATATCCTACGAAGGCAAGCAGGCAACCTGGGCAAATCGCCTGACTTCGGCCGGGCGTCGAGCCGTATCGATCGGCAAACTCCATTACCGCGACGACACGGTGCTGGGCGGGTTCGATGAGACGGTGATCCCAATGCATATTATCGACGGGCTCGGCGACCTTCTCGGGGCGGTGCGAGACCCACTGCCGGTGCGTCACAAGACGAAGTCGCTGTCCGAGGAACTTGGGCCCGGCGAATCGTCCTACACGCGATACGACCGCGCGATTACCAAGGCAGCAACCGAGTGGCTGTCCGACGTTGCGCCTAAACTGGAGCAGCCGTGGACGCTATATGTCGGACTCGTCGCCCCGCATTTCCCGCTGATCGCGCCGGAGGAATTCTTCGCGCTCTACCCGCCTGAGAAGATGCCACTCCCCAAGGCCTGCCGGCCGGAAGATTGGCCGAATCATCCTTGGTTCGACGCGATCCGGAAGTGTTTCATCTGGAATGACTTTTTCGACGATGACAAGCGCCGCCTTGCGACCGCCAGCTATTTCGGTCTGTGCTCCTTCCTGGACGACAATATCGGTAAGATTCTGGCTACACTCGACAAAGCGGGGTTCAACGGAAACACGCGAATTCTTTATTCCAGCGACCACGGCGACAATCTCGGTGTACGCGGCCTGTGGGGAAAATCGAATCACTATCAGGAGTCGGTCCAGATCCCGATGATCATGGCCGGACCCGATGTACCGCAGGGTAAAGTCGTGTCCACGCCCGTCACGCTAATTGACGTGTTCCCGACCGTCTTGGAGTGTACCGGCACGCCGGCCGTGGAAGAGGACCGGACCAAGCCCGGCCGCAGTCTACTGACGATCGCCCAGGCGCCCGACGACGACACACGCGTCGCGTTTTCCGAGTATCACGCAGCAGGCGCGGTGGCGGGCACGTTCATGATACGGCGGGGCCGATACAAGCTTGTCTACTTCGTGGGCATGTCGCCGCAACTCTTCGATCTCGTCGTCGACCCGGAGGAGATGGTCGATCTTTCCGACAATCCGGAGTACAACGCAAAAATCGCTGAACTCGAGGCGGAGTTGAGGAAGATCTGCAACCCAGAGGAGGTCGATCGGCGGGCCAAAGCGGATCAGGCTGAAGTGGTCGAGCGTAACGGCGGCCGTGCCGCGGTCATCGAGCGCGGGACATTCGGGGCTACTCCACCGCCGGGAAATGTCGCGAAGTTCGCCTGATTCCAGATGATAGCGCGCAACTGCGAAAAAGTTGTTGCTGGCTGACGACGCAATACTCAGCCCGCGTATCGGAGCCGTGTTTAGTTTCCAAAAGAAAGGCCCTGGCGACGCATCGCCAGGGCCTTGTTTTATTTAGCCGATTTGGTCGGAGCGACAGGATTCGAACCTGCGCCCCCCAGTCCCCCAGATTTCCAGTTATTCAATGAGATCAACGGCAGTTTCCATAATTTCGGCAACGAAGGAAAAGGAGTGGAAACCAGCGGTAATGAAGGCGCGTCGAAAGCCAAGCCTATCCCTGCCCTTCAATTCGTAAGCTCGACGATGTTTGAGAGGTACCGACCAAAGGAATATGACTCCTTCGGTCCATAGTTCGTGTTCTCCATGGCGTACCGTAGCGGATGAAAGTGGGCATGACCGGCCCCCACCGAGTGGCCCGCTACGGATGTTAGTTTAGTCGCACAGTTTGCGCTATTGCCGCGGTTGCCGGCATGACCAGCGCTTCCGGCGCCGGTGGTTGATAACCAAGCGACGAGTGCGGACGGATCGTATTGTAGTGCCGCCGCCAGGCCTCGATGACGGTCTTGGCCTCTTTCAGGCTGTAGAAGATCTCGCCGTTCAGCAGCTCGTCGCGCAGCTTTCCATTGAAGCTTTCGCAGTAGCCGTTCTCCCAGGGGCTACCGGGTTCGATGTAGGCGGTCTTTGCACCGACGGCAGCAATCCATTCGCGCAGCGCCAGCGCGACGAACTCCGGGCCATTGTCTGAACGTATGTGCGCCGGCACGCCACGCAGGATGAACAGATCCGCCAGCGCCTCGATGACGTCCGCAGATTTGATCTTGCGGGCTACCCGGATGGCAAGAGCCTCACGCGTGAACTCGTCGATGATGCACAGCATCCGGAAGGCCTTCCCGTCATGCGTACGGTCCGCGACGAAGTCGTAGGACCAGACGTGGTTTGGCCGTAGCGGCCGCAGACGGACGCACGAGCCGTCATTGAGCCATAGACGCCCTCGCTTTGGCTGTTTGGCCGGTACTTTAAGCCCCTCACACCGCCAGATACGCTCGACACGCTTCTTGTTAACCACCCAACCGGCCCTTCGGAGCATTGCCGTGATCCGGCGGTATCCGTAGCGGCCATATTGGCGGGCAAGCTCGATGATGTCGGTCGTCAGAGCCGCTTCGTCGTCAGGTTCGGCTCGTACTTTGCGTTGTGTGGATCGATGCTGTCCAAGAGCCCGGCATGCCCGTCTCTCGGACACGCCCAGTTCATCGACGACATGATTCACACAAGCGCGGCGGCGTGCGGGGCTTAGAAGTTTCCCTTTGCGGCCTCGGCCAGAATTAACTTGTCGAGCGTCAGGTCCGAGACCGCACGACGCAGCCGTGAGTTCTCGGTTTCAAGCTCCTTCAACCGCTTGACCTGGTCGCCCTTCAGCCCGCCGTACTCATTGCGCCACCGATAGTACGTAACTTCCGTTACCCCTATCGATCGCACAGCCTCCGCCACCGGTCGCCCCTGGGCCATCAGCACATCGACCTGCCGTAGCTTCGTAACGATCTCTTCCGCCGTATGTCTTTTCCTTGCCATTGCCTGTTCCTCCTTCTCCAAAACCATACTTCAGGGAGGACCACTCAGTGGGGGCAGGTCAAAGGTTTGCGAGGATGCAACTCAGCGCGGAGGCTTGATCTCCGCCGAGCTTGTTGCAGCGATGGCAAATGCGATGGGACGGCCGCTTCCTCCAGGCATTACAGACGAGGACGTCGCGCGCGCAAAAGAGAAATTCACACCCGATCTGCTGGATTGGCTGCGTGAGCGGGTCGGAACGCTGCAACTGACAGCACCGGTCACGCCTGAGTACTTGGTGGATCTCATTGCGGCCTTGTTGTTCCGCCAGTTCACCGACTACTCGGACTCTACCGGTCTCGTCTTTGCGGGATACGGCAGCTCCGAGTTCATGCCCTCTTTCATTTCGTACAATTGCTACGGCCACATCTACACGCACTTGCAGTATTCCGAGGACGGCCGTGATGCGGTTACGGAGTTTACGTCGTCCGTAATTCGCCCATTCGCGCAGTCTTCGATGATCGATACATTCGTCCTTGGGTTCAGCCAAGATGCGACGTACCAAGTTCAGACCGCATCGATAGATGCATTCAAGGAGTTGGCGGGCAAGGTCGCCGCGGATCTGAATGGAGCTGTGCCCGAAACTTTCGACGCATTTGCTGCCGATCTGGAAAAGCGGCATCGCAAGGTTTGGACAAAAAAACTGATCGAAAGTCATGCCGATCCGGTCCGGCGCGTAATTGGCTCTCTGCCCGTCGAAGAGATGGCGGAGTTGGCCGAGACGCTAATCCTGTTGCAATCGCTCAAAGAAAAAGTAACTCTCCCGAGCGCTTCAGTTAGCGGACCAATCGATGTTGCGGCGATCTCCAAGAGCGACGGCTTCATTTGGATCAAGCGGAAGCACTACTTTAACCCTGCACTCAACCCACGCTTCTTCCAACGCCAACAAGCCCGGTATTTGGGAAACTGAACAATGGAAAATTTAGCGGAGGCCTATCAGCGCTTGCTGCATCAGGTTGACCGGCGTAGCCAAGTAAGGGATGGCTCTAAGACAAATCCACGACCTGACGCCAATGTCGCCGACCGCGGCGCTGAAATTTATAAGGACATACTGGATGAGTTTCGACGCTCCGAGCCGGACAATCCGGTAGCTGCGTTTCGGGGCTAGACCGTTCGTAGGTGGGGCTATTGGCGCGCGGCACGCGCTTTCCCATCGGCAATGTCGGCATGCGACGGCGGCCCCTCGAACCCAACCTGATAGTCATGGATGCCGCCCGGTTCGTCATCGCCGACTTCCGCGGCCATGCCATCAACCATGCCCGCCGGGCGCTGCACCTCCGGCCAGTCGCCATCGTGCACAGTTACCGGCTTGCGCTCCCTCGTCACTATCGGCCTCCCGACGGGCGGGGGGGGATTAGGGGCCGCCCTGCTCCGATGATTTTCGCCTAGGACGGTGGTTAAGCGTCAGTCAGGGGCGTCCGGTGAAATCTTGGCCAATGCTTCCGCCGTGCTTCCACGGTAGGTTTCCGGATCCGATAAATCTCCGTAACTTATTGAAATAATGGCGAGCCCAGCTGGATTCGAACCAGCGACCTACAGCTTAGAAGGCTGTTGCTCTATCCAGCTGAGCTATGGGCCCGTCCGGCGCGCGCCGATCAGCGGATCCGGTCGAATTTGAAATTGTCGGCATATGCCTTCGGCCTGACGCGGACCGAATTGGCCACGCCGATCTCGTAGGCGATCCCGTGGCGGTCGGCATAGGCGATCGCCTCGTCCTGGCTGGCGAAGCGCAGTTGCACCTGTCCTTGCGTATCGCCCGATCCTGCCCAGCCCATCAGCGCGTCGGGCCGCTTGGCGGCCGACGGCTCGAACTCGAGTACCCACGCCTTGCTCTTGGCGCGGCCCGACTGCATGGCGGTCTTGGTCGGCTTGAAGATGCGGGCGGGCTTGTTCATGGCGAGACGCTTTTCCCCTGTCGGACGGGGGACTTTACCATCGTTTGCCCGGCAGGCAACTCCCCGGCCGCAAACGCGAAAAGGGCCGGGTTTCCCCGGCCCTTCGTCCGTCGGCAAGCGCAAGGGCGGATCAGGCCACCTTTGCCTTTACCGTGCCCACGCCTTCGCAGAAGCCTTCCATCACGTCGCCACGCTTGATCGCAGCCACGCCGGACGGCGTTCCCGACATGATCAGGTCGCCCGGCTGGAGCTCGAACAGCCCCGACAGGTACGCGATCATCTCCGGCACCTTCCAGATCAGCTGGTTGAGATCGCCCTGCTGCTTGAACTCGCCGTTGACCTTGAGCCAGATCGCGCCTTTGGAGGGATGGCCGATCTGGGCGGCGGGAACGATGTCGCTCATCGGCGCCGAATGATCAAACGCCTTGCCGATCTCCCACGGGCGGCCGGCCTTCTTGCATTCTTCCTGCAGGTCGCGACGCGTCATGTCGAGGCCGATCGCGTATCCGAAGACGTGTTCGAGCGCCTTGTCGACCGGAATGTCCTTGCCGCCCTTCGAAAGCGCCACGACCAGTTCGATCTCGTGGTGCACGTTGGCGGACTTCGCCGGATACGGAAAGTCGCCGTTGCCGAGGACGAGATTGTCGGGGTTCTTCTGGAAGAAGAACGGCGCCTCCCGGTTGGGATCGTGCCCCATCTCGATGGCATGTGCGGCGTAATTGCGGCCCACGCAGTAGATCCGGTGGACCGGGAAGCGCGCCATCGTGCCGCGCACCGGCACCGAGACGGCCGCCGGCGGCGTGAAGACGAAATTCGTAGGCGTTGCGACGTTCATGGTTCTTTACCCCCTCTTTCGAAACCGTTCAGCGGGACGAAGCGTAGTAGTCGACCTGGCGTTCGCACCATGCCAGCGCTTCGTTGATCGCGAATGCGAATGTGAAAATCACGAGAATGAGCGCCCAGAAATGCTCCATCAGGAAATGCGACTGGTAGATCTCGAAGAGCGTCCCGAATCCGACCACCGAGACGAGCAGCTGGCCGATGATGACCCCCTTGACCGCACGGATCATGCCCAGACGCACGCCGGCAAGGATTTCCGGCATGGCGGCCCGCACGTAGACGCGCGAGAACGCCTGCCACGGGCTAGCACCGAAGCAGCGCGCCATCTCGATCAGCGACGGCGTGATGCCCCGCACGCCCGCCCGCGAATTCAGCACGATGATCCATATCGCGAACAGCACGACGGTCAGCACGACCGTCTGCTCGCCGATCCCGGCGAGAACCATGATGACAGGCACGAGCGCCGAAAGCGGCGCCGAAAGGAACAGGTTCACCCAAGGCAGCAGAAGGCGGTCGGCGATCGCGACCCGTCCCATCAGGATGCCCAACGGTATGCCGAAGGCGATCGCGATCAGGTTGCCGAGCACGAAAGCGCGTGCGGTGATGAGAAGGGCATTCCCGAACGTCGGCGTCGGGACGATCTCGAACACGCGCCAGACGATCTTCGACAGCGGCGGCAGGATCAGGCCCGCATCCGTACGGCCGGCGATCTCCCACAGCACCGCCCAGACGATGAGAGCCGCGAAGAACGGAACCCGAATGCCGCCGATGACCATCGCCCCCGCCCTTCCCTAGTCGAGATAATGCTTGAGGGTCTGCCAGATGTTCTCGACCGCGTCGAGATAGGCAGGATGACGGCGGATCTTTTCGGGGTCGCCTTCCCGGGAAATCTGGGGCTCGATGATCGCCGAGATCCGGCTCGGCCGGCGCGACAGCAGGACGATCCGGTCGGAGACGTATACCGCCTCCTCGATGCTGTGCGTGACGAAGATGAACGTCTTGCGCTCGTTCGCCACGAGTTCGAGCATGTCCTCCTGGAACTTCCGGCGCGTCTGCTCGTCGACCGCCGAAAAAGGCTCGTCCATCATCAGGACCTTGGCATCCACCGCAAGCGCCCGCGCCAGGCCCACGCGCTGGCGCATGCCGCCGGAAAGCTCGTGCGGGAATTTCCGCTCGAATCCCTTCAGACCGACGCGGGCGATGTACTTCGCCGCAACGGCCTCGCGCTCGGACAGCGCCACGCCCTTCAGTTCGAGACCGAAAGCCACGTTGCGCATCACGTCCGCCCACGGCATCAGGGCGAAATCCTGGAACACGAAAGCGCGCTCGGGACCCGGTCCCGATACCTTGCGCCCCTCGACGAGCACGTCGCCGCCGCTCGCCGGGATCAGGCCCGCGATGATCTTCAGAAGCGTGGTTTTCCCGCAGCCGGAAGGTCCGAGAAGCGTCGTGAGCTTGCCTTCGGGGAACTCGAGCGAGATGCCGCTCAGGGCCTCGATCCCGCCGGGATACGTCTTGATGACGTTGCGGACCTCGACGATCGGCCTGGGCGCTGCCTGGCCGGCTCTCGGGATCGACGACAGCGATATCGCGGGTTGGGTCATGCGGCGCGCTTCTCCGGCCTGAACAGCATTGCTTCGATCCGCTCGAGCGTCTCGATGAAGACTACCGACATGACCACGATCGACAGGATCGCCGCATACATCTTCGGATAGTCCGCGACGGACTGGTTGTACGAGATGAGATCGCCGATCCCCGTCGGGGTTATCAGAAGTTCGGCAAGGATGATCCCGATGAAACCCGCGGCGCAGCCCAGCCGCAGCCCGACGAAGATCAGCGGGCTTGCAGAAGGCAGGATCACCTTGAGAACCACCTGTCGTCGCGACCCGAGGAACGAGCGGCACATCTCGAGCAGCGAGCCCGGCGTGTTGCGGACGGCACCCAGCGAATTGAGCACGATCACGGGCATCGCCATGATGCACACGGTCAGGACCTTGGCCGTGATACCGATTCCGTAGGCGAATGTCAGCACGGGGATAAGGGCTGCGAGCGGTGCGGCCTGCGCCACGACGAAGATCGGCGCGAACAGCCACTCGGACGGGCCGTGAAGCCCCATGAGCAGGCCGAGCGATACGCCGATGACGACCGATACCGCCAGGCCGATCGCCAGCGGATGCAGCGTCTTCGCGAACGCGGCGGCGAGCGAGCCGTCGCCGATCATCTCGGACAGTGCCGCGATCGTCTCGCCGAATGTCGGGAACGCGGCGCTGACCGGAATGCGCCCCGCATACTCCCACGCGATCAAAGCCAGGCCGAACGAAACGACCCGCAGCACATGCGCATGCGTGAGGAAACGAGCCAGACGGCCGCCGTCGCGCTCGGGAACGGCGGGCAACGGGACTTCAATTCGCGCGGAACTGCCGGGCGCAGACATCGATCAACCATCCACTTCTGGAAAAACCGGACCGGCGGCCGCCGCCATGCGATGGCCGCCGGTCCCGGATGTCAGCCTCCGACGGCCCGGCGCGCCTTTTCGAGCGGTGCCAGGTACCAAAAGTCCTCGACCTTCAGCGAAGACGCGGGACCGGTCATCTGGCCCGCCTCGACATAGAACTCGAAGTCGCTCTGCGCGACGTCGGGCCCGCCGCCGGTCGGCGCGTAGATGCCCTCCTTCGTGCCGACCTGGTAGAACTTCGTGATCCCGTCGAGGATTTCCTTCGGCTGATCCGCCATCAGACGGCGCTTGGCCCGCTCGCGCTCGACGACCGACGGATCGGCGTTCATCTCGCGCCAGAGACGCAGGAACTCGGCCACGATCGTGTCGACCTGCTTCTCGTTGCGCTGCATCCAAGCCACCTGCCCGAAGATCGTCTCGTCCGACGCCGGATTGGCGACGCCGGGCAGGACATGGAAGCGGTCACCAGCCTTCTCGAGGAGCACGTTCTTGTTCGCGAGGTCGACGATCGTCGCCTTCATCTGGCCGCGCATCATCGCGATGATGCGGTTCTCCGACCCCGGAACGTAGCTGCGGTCGCCGAACTGGATGCCTTCGCGCTTGGCGATGATGTTGCCGATCGCCTCGGTGCCGGTGCCCCGCGCATGGAAGGTGAAGGGCTGTCCGTTCAGGTCCTTCCAGGTCTTGTAGGATTTGTCGGCGACGGGGAAGAAGACGAGACGCGTCGCCTGGAAGACGACGCGGAGCGGCGCGCGGCTCTTCTGGATCACCGAGTACGGGGTACCGACACCCAGGTCGGCCTGGCCGTTGAGCACCGCCTGGATCGCGAGTTCTTCCTTGGCGAAGAAGGTGATCTCGTAGTCGACGCCCTTTTCCTTGGCGCGCTCGAGTGCCACGACCATCGAAAGCGTTTCCGTCGACAGCACGTCGCCGAACGCGATGCGGACCTTCTGCTGCGCGTCTGCGGTCCCTGTCGAGAGTGCGACCGGAACCGAGAGGAGCGCCGCAACGACGGTACGCCTCAGAAATCCGAATGCTGTGCTCATTTGATTTCTCCCCATCAGCGGTTTTTGGCCCGAAGCGGCGGGCTTTGCGGATTCGGTTTCAACCAATCCGATACTTATGCACTACAATTCATGGGCGACAGACAGTCAAGAATGAAACGAAACCTGTTGGCCGATTAATGATTTGCATCTGTGAATCTAAGATTTTCGAGATCTAGATACTAAAACCAAGTTTCGAATGGTTGCCCATGTTGGGTGACTATGGTATTCCCGTCGGCCATCCGGGATCTGGACAAGGGTAACGACATGGACGGCAGTCAGACGGTCAGGGAACGCACCGATGTGGTTACGGCGCTACGCGAATTCCTGGCCAGCGTGCAATTGCCCGACAACGGCCGATTGCCCAACGAACGCGACCTTGCGGCGCGCCTCGGCATCACGCGCGCGGAACTGCGGAAGGGACTGGCCGTTCTCGAAAGCGAAGGGCAGCTCTGGCGGCGCGTCGGAACGGGAACGTTCGTCGGTCCCAAGCCGCCGCAGATGCTCGACATCGCCGAACTGGCCGAGCGGACCAACGCACTTCAGATGATGCGCGCGCGCATCGCGCTCGAGCCGGAGCTTGCGCATCTCGCGGCCCTGAACATTTCGGCGGCCGAGATCACGGAACTTCAGGCGCTGAACAGCGCCTGCCGGTCGGCGAAGAACTGGCGCGAGTACGAGGCCTACGACGCGCGCTTCCATCACGGGATCGCCAAGGCTGCGCGCAACCCCGTCCTGCTCGCGATGCTGGATACGCTGAACGGCGTGCGGCGTGCGGTGACGTGGGGGCGTCCCCGCCCCGAAGGCGACCGGCCTTCGACCGCACATCACAGCTTCACCGACCACGACGCGATCGTCGATGCGATCTCGCATGGTGAGCCGCTCAAGGCGGCTGAAGCGATGCGACGCCACCTCCAGACGGTCGAGGACCGGCTCGTCGGCCGCGTGCCCTAGCCGGAAAGCCCCGCGACTTCGCCGCCCTGCGGCACCGAACACGTCCATCCGAGCCGTCGCTCGATTTCGGCGCGCAGGGCTTCGGCAGCCGGCGGCTCGCCGTGCGTGACGAAACAGTGTTTCGGCCTGGCTTCGAATTTCGAGAGCCAGGCGAGGATCTCCTCGCGGTCCGCGTGCGCCGACAGCATGCCCAGATTGAACACGTCCGCCGCGATCGGGACCTGCACGCCGTGGATCTTCACGCTCCGCGCACCGGCAACCATCGCCGCCCCGCGCGTCCCTGCCGCCTGGAAGCCCGCGAACAGGATCGTGTTTGCGGCATCGGGGCCGAGCGACTTCAGGTGATGCAGAACGCGTCCGCCAGTCGCCATCCCGCTCGCCGACAGAATGATGCGCGGCACGCGGCTTTGTCCGAGCCGTTTCGACTCCTCGACGCTGTCGACATAGCGCGCCGTCGCGGCCAGGCCGGCACATTGGCGCGCATCGAGGCGATGCGCGCCGAGATGGCTGGCGAATACCTTGCTTGCCGCACTCGCCATCGGACTGTCGACGAACACCGGAAGATCGGGAATGCGGCCCGCCAGCTTCAGCCGGTGGATATGGAGCAGAAGCGTCTGCACGCGCCCGACCGCGAAGGTCGGGATCAGGATGCTGCCGCCGCGACCGGCCGTCCGCACCACGATGTCGGCGATCGCGTCCTCGGGGTCGGTCGTCTCGTGGATCCGGTCGCCATAGGTCGACTCCACGACGACATAGTCGGCCCGCCGGACGGCCTGCGGATCAAGCATCGTGGGACTGTCGGGCCTGCCGAGATCGCCGGAGAACAGGATGGTCCGACCGTTGGCGGACAGTTCGACCGTCGCCGCCCCCAGGATGTGACCGGCCGGCCGGAACCGCACCGAGATGCCGGGGACGGCTTCGAATGTCCGCTCGAACGGCTGCGGCTCGAAGCCGTCGAGGCTCGAGACCGCTTCCGCCGCCGTATAGAGCGGCAATGCCGGATGGTGCTTCGAAAACCCGTGCCGGTTGGCGTACTCGGCCTCTTTTTCCTGCAGATAGCCGCTGTCGGGAAGCAGGATCGCACAGAGGTCGCGCGTGGGCGCCGTGCAGTGGATCGGGCCGCGGAACCCGTCGCGGACCAGCAGCGGCAGATAGCCCGAATGGTCGAGATGCGCGTGCGTGAGCACGACCGCGTCGATCCGGGCCGGCTCGACCGGGAGCGGCGCGCGGTTGCGTAGCCGCAGCTCCTTCAGGCCCTGGAACAGCCCGCAGTCGACGAGAATGCGCCGGCCTGAAGCCTCCACCAGGCACTTGGACCCGGTGACGGTCCCTGCCCCGCCCAGAAACGTCAGCCGCATCGCGCGGCCTCAGCGCTTCTCGTTCAGCATCGGGAAACCGCGCTGGTGCCAGACCGGGTAGGCCGGCGTGACGTCGCTGGCGGCGTCGAGCGCCGCGCGATGCTCCGCCGACAGGTTCCAGCCCACCGCACCGAGATTTTCGACAAGCTGCTTCTCGTCGCGCGCCCCGATGATCAGCGTCGAGACCGTCTTCTGCTGGAGCAGCCAGTTCAGTGCCACTTGCGGGATCGTCTTGCCCGCCGCCTTCGCGACGGCGTCGAGCGCGTCGACGATGCGGTAGAGGCGCTCCGGCTCGAACTTCGGTCCGGTCTCGGGAATCTGGGCGGCGCGCGTTCCCGCCGGTGCCGGCTGGCCGCGCCGGATCCGGCCGGTGAGCTTGCCCCACCCAAGCGGGCTCCACACGACCGCGCCGACACCCTGGTCCTGTCCGAGCGGCATCAACTCCCACTCATAGTCGCGGTTGAGCAGCGAATAGTAGGCCTGATGCGCGACGTATCGCGGATAGCCGTAACGGTCAGACACGCCGAGCGACTTCATCAGATGCCAGCCCGAGAAGTTCGAGCAGCCGATGTAGCGGATCTTGCCGGCCTTCACGAAACCGTCGAGCGTGGCGAGCGTCTCTTCGACCGGCGTGTTGTAGTCCTGGCCATGAAGCTGGAAGAGGTCGATATGGTCGATCCCCATCCGCTTCAGTGCCTTGTCGACCGCCTCGGTCAGGTACTGTCGCGACGAGCCGTAGTCGTTGGGGCCCGTTCCCGTCGGGAACGTCGCCTTGGTCGAGATCAGCACGCGCTCGCGCTTGCCCTTGATCGCCTGCCCCAGGATCGTCTCCGCCAGTCCCGCCGAATAGCCGGACGCGCTGTCGAACATCGAGACGCCATGGTCGAGGCAGATGTCGACGAGCCGCGATGCGCCGGCCGCATCGGTGGACCCCCACGCCTTGAAGAAGTCGTTGCCGCCGCCGAACGTGCCGGTCCCGAAGCTGAGAGCCGGCACGCGCAGGCCCGAGTTGCCAAGGCGACGATATTCCATGTGGACGATCTCCCTCTCGGCGTCGAGGAGGCCAGACGGCCGGCGTGCTTGTCAACTCCGCGTAAGCAGTGCGAGAGTCGCTTGCCTCGAACAACCCGCAGAACCGATGACACGATGACAGATTTACTCTGGCGCTCGCTCGCGATCGGCATCGGCGCGACGGCACTCATGGACGCCTGGGCGATCTTCCTTAACCGCGCGTTCGGAAACCCGCTACCGAACTGGGCGCTCGCCGGCCGCTGGTTCTGCCACATGACCGATGGCAGACTGTTCCACGACGACATCGCGGCGGCGGTTCCATGGCCGAACGAACTCGCCGTCGGCTGGATCGCGCACTATGCGATCGGCATCCTCTATGCCGGCATCCTGCTCGTCGCGGCGGGACCGGAATGGGCAGCCGCACCAAGCTTCCTGCCGGCCTGGATCCTCGGGCTCGTCACCGTGGGAGCGGGCTGGTTCCTCATGCAGCCCGGTATGGGTGCGGGCTGGGCGGCTTCGAAGAAGCCGAACCCGATGCAGATCCGCTTCCTCAACATCGTCGCGCACACCGTGTTCGCGGCCGGACTCTACGGGACGGCACGGCTGATCGCCTTAACGACTGACGTTGCCGTGGACCCGGAAATCCGGCGCCCTCTTCCGGGATGCGCCCAATCGAAGAAAGCTCAATCCAATCCAAGAAATCTCGCTCGAGGTCCTTCGGGTTGGCTCTTGTCTTTTCAAATCATATCGTCATACCGTTGTGTGCTTGGCTAAAGAAGCGGCATCGAGCTAGCAGCGGTTTCCCTGCGCAACAAAAACGCTGGTGCGACGCACGTTCCTCCGCCTGTACCGGTACGCACTAACGGGAGATGCCCACGATGTCCGACGCCCCGGGCCATAGCCAGCCCGTGCCATTCACCATCCGTCCGCTTTCGGACAAGTTCGCCGCCGAGATCACCGGACTGGATCTGCGCGACCCGCTCGACGCTGCCACGCGCCGGGCCGTTCTGGACGCATTGATCCGCTACAAGGCGATCTGTTTCCGCGACCAGTCCCTCAGCGGGGAGCAGCAGGTCGTGTTCACCCAGCAATTCGGCCCGCTGGAACTCTTCACCATCGCCAACCGGAGCATCGACAACCCCCTGCCGCTGCTGAACATCGTCAGCAACCTCGGCAAGGACGGCAAGCCGACCGGCAACCTGGAGACCCGGCGCTGGCACACCGACAAATCCTTCCTCGCCACGCCCTGCTTCGCAACCATCCTGCATCCGGTCATCCTGCCGCCGGCCGGCGGCGAGACCTGCTTTGCCGACATGAGTGCGGCCTACGAGGCGATGTCGGCGAAAGAAAAGGCCGAACTCGAGAACGTCCGCGTCGTCCACAGCCGCGAATACTCGATGCGGCGGGCCGGAAAAGTGCCCACGCCCCAGGAGATCGAAGACGCAGGCCCGCCGATGGCGCATCCGCTGGTCCGCGTGAATCCCTACTCGGGGCGCAAGGGGCTGTTCATGGGCGAGCACGCCTCGCACCTTGAAGGCCGGGAAGATGAAGGCCGGGCGCCCATCGATGCCCTCGAAGCCTATGCGACCCAGGAGAAGTTCGTGTACCGCCATGCTTGGCGCAAGGGCGACGTGCTGGTGTGGGACAACGGCAGCCTGCTGCACCGAGGGAACGACAATTTCAATGTCGGCCTGCAGCCGCGCGTCCTGCATCGTACCTGCCTGAGCGGGCTGCTGCCGAAGCTGGAGGTTGCGGCGGCTTCCTGAGCCGCGAATCCGGACACCGTATCGCTCCGCCCCCACGTTGCCGCAACACGCCATGCGCCACCCGTCGACGACATTCCCGGCTGAATTTGAAGGAGAAACCCCCATGAAGCGACTCGTCAAACTGACCCGGCGCAGCCTGCTGTCCGCCGCCGTGCTGCTGAGTATTGCGCCCATGGCGCACGCACAGTCCTTTCCGACCCGCGAGATCACCCTCGTCATTCCCTTCGGCATCGGCGGATCGACCGACATCATCGGGCGGCAGTTCGCCGGCGAGCTGGCGAAGGTGCTGGGCGCGAAGATCAACGTCGAGAACAAGCCCGGCGGGACGGGCACGATCGGCAGCACCCAGGTCATCCAGTCCAAGCCGGACGGCTACACGATCGGCTTCGTCGCGAACGACGCGCTGGTGTTGCAGCCACTGCTGAACCCCGCCCTCGTCTTCAAGACGCCCGACGACTACCAGCCGATCGTCAAGCTGGGCTACCGCTCCGACGTGCTTTACGTGCGCGCCGAAGCCCCGTGGAAGACCTATGCCGAGTTCTTCGCCGAAGCCAAGCAGAACCCCGGCAAGATGCGCGTGGCCATCCCCGGCGTCGGCACGCTGGGCGAACTCACGATCCAGAAGCTGAACAAGGTGGCGGGCGTGCGCATGGTGACGGTTCCCTTCAGCGGGGGCGGCGCCGAAGCGACGCTGGCCGTGCTGGGCGGACGCGTCGAAGCCAGTGCCGGCTCGGTCTCGGTGGGCGCCGGCCAGGTTGCCGCGGGCAAGCTGCGCGCGCTCGCGGTGTTCCAGCGCGGCAAGCACGCCGTGTTTCCGGATGCGTCGTCGATCGACGACGCCCACGGCGACGTGTCGCTGCTGGCCGAGTTCTATGTCTTCGCCCCGAAGGGATTGCCCAAGGACGTGCTCGACAAGCTCGTCGCTGCCTCGATGCAGGTCGGCCGCAGCGAGGAGTGGGCGGCGTTCGCCCGGAAGCAGGATTTCACGCCCGACGTGAAGGGACCCGACGCGACGAAGGAAGACCTGCTGAAGCAGGGCAAGGACTTCGCCGAACGCCTCGCCAACAGATAGGCGGAACGCGCGCCCGCGATGAACGTCACCCGCCTCCAGAAGCGCAAGGGCTACATCGCCATCGGCGCAGGCGGGCTCGTGCTTGCGGCCGGATATCTGGGTATGTCGGTGCAGCTCCCCTTCGGGGAACTGGCCCGGCCCGGGGCCAGCCTTTTCCCGATCATGGTCGGCGTCATCCTCGTGTTCGCAAGCCTGAGCACGCTGTGGGAGGGTTGGCGGACGCCGATGTCGGAACAGGTGGAGTTCCCTGTCCGCCACGACCGCCTGCGCCTGCTGGTGCTGGTGGGCGCGCTGTTCGTGTACATCCTGGCGCTGCCTTGGCTGGGACAGATCATCGCGAGTTCGCTGTTCCTGATCCTGCTCATGCGCGTTCTGTCCGACGTGGGCTGGCCGCGCGTGATCGTCTATTCGCTGATCATTTCCGGCACGCTCTACGCCGTGTTCGTGCGTCTGCTCAACGTCCCGATGCCGCGCGGCATCGTGGATCTCTGACGGAAGCGGACGCCCCATGGATTCCCTCGACGGTCTCTGGTACGGGCTGAGCCTCGCCTTCACGTACCAGAACCTGCTCGCCGCATTTGCGGGCGCATTTGCCGGCACCGCGATCGGCGTGTTGCCGGGTTTCGGCCCGACCGCGGGCCTGGCACTGCTGCTGCCCTTCACCTTCTCGATGGGCCCGAGCACCGGGCTCATCATGATGTCGAGCATGCTCTATGGCGCGATGTACGGCGGCTCGACCACGGCCATCCTGATGAACATGCCGGGCGAAGCCGCTTCGGTGATGACCTGCATCGACGGCTACAAGCTCACCAAGAAGGGACGCGCCGGCGCCGTGCTGTTCATCGTCGCCGCCGGCTCTTTCATCGGCGGAACGATCTCCATCGTTGGCGTCATGCTGTTCGTGCCGACGCTCTCGCAGCTGGCCATCATCTTCGGCCCGGGCGAGTTCTTCGCGCTGACTGCGGGCGGCCTGCTGATGCTGTCGCGCATCTCGGCCGGAACGGTGGCGGCCGGACTGCTGCCGATGGCGATCGGCCTCCTGCTCAGCACCATCGGCCAGGAAGCGGTGTCGGGACAGTACCGCTTCACCTTCGGGCTCAACGACCTCAGCCAGGGGCTGGAACTGGCCGTGCTGGCGGTCGGCATCTACGGTATCGCCGAGATCATGTTCGTCGTCGAATCGCTGGCCGGCCAGCCCAAGCCGATGCGGGTGCGGGTGCGCGAGATGCTGCCGACGCGCGAGGAGATACGACGCTCCTGGGCGCCGATGGGCCGCGGCACGATCGTCGGCTTCCTGTTCGGGCTGATCCCGGGGCCGGCCACCACGCTGTCCACCTTCACCGCGTACCGCCTCGAGAAGGCGGTTTCCAAGTACAAGGACGAGATCGGCGAAGGCGCGATCGAGGGGGTCGCCGCGCCCGAGACGGCCAACAATGCGGCGGCGACCTCGCTGATGGTGCCCCTGCTCGGCCTCGGCATCCCGTTCAGCTCGGCGACGGCGCTGATGCTGGGCGCCATGATGGTGCACAATGTGCAGCCCGGTCCGCTGCTGATGACCAGCCACCCGGAGATCTTCTGGACCGTCATCGCGTCGATGTTCGTGGGCAACGTCATGCTGGTGGTGATCAACGTGCCCATGATCGGGGTCTGGGTCAGCATGCTGCGCATTCCCGCGTACATCCTGCTGCCGACGATCCTGATGATGGCCATCATCGGCTCCTATAGCCTGCGCAACAGCATGTTCGACGTGTCGCTGCTGCTGGTGCTCGGCATCCTGGGCTACGTGCTGCGCAAGCTGGAATTCCAGCTCGCACCGCTTGTGGTCGGCGTGGTGCTCGGACCGATGATCGAAAAGCACTTCCGCGAAGGGCTCTACATGAGCCAAGGCGACCTTTCGGTGTTCTGGAGCAGTCCGATCGCGATCGGGATCTGGAGCCTGGTCCTCGCCGTCATCGCGCTCGGCGGCTTGACGCGCCTGTGGAAGCAGGTCTTCCCGCCGGGCGAGCGGGAAGCCTAGCGGCGAAACGTACGAAACGGTGGTCGGAGCGGAGGGATTCGAACTCTCGACATCCAGAGACGAAATTCTCGGGTTCTCACTTTCGTCTTCATTGGCGTGCCGTAGTGGATGTAATGAGAACATTTGAATGGAATCAAATAAACACGGCGGGAACGCTGACTGAAGCAAGAAGGCTGCAAGTAGCGGTTACGAACGGCCGAGAAAATCGAAGATACTGACCGCCACCGTTCAAAACGCGCCCAATCGTAACTTCTTCAGCAGTCTGCTACCGAATTTTTTATGGCACAAAGAACGGTCTTTTCCAGTTCATCGACTTTGTACGGCTTTCGGACAACATCGACGCCCTTCAGAGAATCGGGCAGCACATGGCGGACTTCGTATCCCGTGCACAGGACAAACGGGATGCCGCGCGCCTTCAAGGCTGCGGCAACGTCCCACGACATTTCGCCGTCCAGATTGATGTCCAACAAGGCCAAATCGAAGGTTTCAGACTCGATCAGCGCCAGCGCTTGGCGAATGCGCGACGCAGGACCGACCATCGTCCACCCGAAACTTTCGAAAACCAGCTCGAGCATGCCGACGACCAGGAACGAATCCTCTACCACCAGAACACGGAGGCTTTTGACCGGGCGCTCGGGCGCCGTCTGGCTGTTCGGGAATTCCAAGGTCGGCAACGCGGAGACCGGTTGCGAATTGGCCATCGAAGCAGGCGGCATCTTCACGCTGCAAACCACGCCCGTGGGAAGGAAGCGCAACGCCGCCTCCCCATTCGTTTCCAAAGCAAGGGCGCGCTCGATCAACGTCGAGCCGAAGCCGCAACGGGCCGGTTCGACGACCAATGGGCCGCCCGTTTCGGTCCAGGCGAGTTCAAGGCTGCCGGTCAGGCTCAGTGTCCAGCCTATCGCCACGCGACCGCCGGGGACCGAAAGAGAGCCGAACTTCGCGGCATTTGTTGCCAGTTCATGGATCGCCAGCGACAGCGCAAGCGCCGATTTCGACGTCAGAATGACATCGGGCCCAAGCAGCGTGAACGAGACTGGGTCGTTTAAATACGGATCCAGTTCTTCCCTCAAAAGGCTATTGATAGACACCCCCTCCCACCGGTTTTGGGAGAGCAGGCTATGGGCCTTTGCCATTGACTGGATACGCGCCGCCAGATCCTCGACGAAAGTTGAGAGGGATTCGGCGCTGACGCTCGTCTGGACGACAAGCGCCGCGATGTTTGCCAGCGTATTTTTCACGCGATGGTCGAGTTCAGCCATCATCAGTCGATCGCGGTTCGTGGCGATCTGCCGTTCGCGCGCGACCTCTGTGATGCGGCGAAGCACGACGTCGAGCAGCGAGGTGCGCAAGTCGCGCGCCGCGTCGAAGTCCGGTTGCGACCATGGCATGGCCCTGCCACGTACCGTTTCCTTCCAGATCTCGAACGACTTCCGGGGGGTAAGCGTCTCGTCGTCTGCGAGGCCTTTTTCTGGGACTTTTCTCGGCTCCCCTGCCCAAGCGGTCGTACTGACGAGTTCCGGGCGAAACCAGATGATGAAGTCCGAAGGGTCCGGGGAGACAGAGATCGCGAGCAACCCGCTGGCAACGTCGGCGAAGCTTTTCGCCTCCTCCCAGATTTCGCCGAGACGATCGCTGGCGAACACGTCTTCGCCGCCCCGCATCTCAGTATCCAGCCATGCCACGAGCCGACCGATCTGGCCTTTGTCCGGCGTTTTCCCCAGAAGCGCCACTTTCCCTTTGATGATGACCGCGACACCGCCCTGTCGAACCCCATCGGCCGAATGCTTACCGCCGTGGATGTAGTCGAGAAGATTCGGCGACTGCTCGGTAAGGCCCTGCGCGTAATCTTCGGCGCCGGCCAGGTTCAGCATCAGTCGCTGGAGGACCGTGCGGCTCGCCAGTCGTTCGGAGAATTGCTCCCGCTTTTCCATGGCCTCGACCTGGTAGGAAAACATCGAGCCGAACAACTCGCAGATCGCGCGCAGATGCCGCGGCAGACGGCGCGGCGCGTAGTGATGGCAGGCCACCAGTCCCCACAGCTCGCCGCCGCAGATAATCGAGATGGACATCGAGGCGTCGATTCCCATGTTACGCAGATACTGCCGGTGGATCGGGGACACATCGCGCAGGATCGCTTGGCTCATATCAAGCGGCTTGCCGGTACGCGGATCGTCGGTCGGCTCGAGGCGCGCTGGCTCGTAGTTGACTTGTGCGATCAGGCGCAGGCCATTTTCTATGTAGAGAGCACGCGCCTGCCGAGGGATGTCCGAAGCCGGATAGTGCAGGTCGAGAAACGACGCGAGGCCATCCCGCTTGCTTTCCGCAATGACCCAGCCTGAGCCGTCCTGCATGAATCGATAGACCAGTACCCGGTCGTAGCCGGTTAGATCGCGCACGCCTTCGGAGGCCAACTGGCACAGATGCGCGACCGAGGTGGCTTCTTCCTGGCCGACGACCAGCTCGTGCACGGCGGCGAGCGGGTCGGCGACGAACTGATCGACAATGTCGGCCTCCTCGAACTCGAGAACCAGCGCCCCATCTGTGCGGTGCATGCTTGCGTCGAGTGGACGATCGGACGCAACGCGCATCTGCGGGTCGAGCATGTGGCGCGGCTTCAGGAGCGGCAGTTTTGAACTCAGCGCGCGCAGACTGTTGATCTGCTTCGGATTGAAAATCGTCGAAACGGAGCGACCCAACAGCTCCTCAGGCGGCATGCCGAGCAGGCCGATCAAGTCGCCGGCAACCTGCAGGACTTCGAAAGTCGCGTCGTCCACCACCAGCATGGCGCCGTGCGGCACGATGGCGCCGGGGATATGGATCTGCTCCCGGTCGCAATTGGTCAGGTCGGCGGCCTCGTGCCTCTTGAAAGTCTTCATATCGATGTCTCCCAATCTTTGAGCCAGATCTCGAAGACTTCGAAGGTTTCCGTCGCGGCACCGACCATGGCGGCACGATCGGCTGGTTTCTCTCCCGCCGCTGCAAGACGCGTCAGAAAGTTCGCCCAGACACGACCGGTTTCGGCGCCACGGCCGGCGAAGAAACGGCGGCCGTCGAGCGTTGCTGCACCGAGCAAATGGTCGAGACTGCGGCACAGTTGGCGGCCGCCCAATGCCGATCCCTCGGCCATATACAAAGCCCCTAGCCGACGTGCGAGGCTGCCGAGGCAAGGGATATCCGCGCAGCGGCGGATCTGGTCCAGTGCCGCCGTATCGACGCCCAGCCAACCGAGATCCTGCCCGAGCCATTGCGTGCGGGTGCAGTCTTCGCCGAGCGCCCGTTCGAAGGGCTGGTAGAATCCGTAAAGACGCGCGAGCAGCGCGCGGTAGCTGGCAAGGCCGATCGTTCCGTCCTTAACGGCCGCAAAGCCAGAATGCAGATGCAGTCGTTCGTGGTGTAATTGCGTTGCGGCGCGCACTTCGTCGCGACACGCAATTGGATCGATACGGTGGCTGTCCGCGACGAAAGCGACTTGGCTCAAGACGGCGGCACTCGACAACCGGCTTCTGCGCTTTCAGTCATCGAGTATGTCTTTCTTCTTTCTTGCATTAATCAAAAGTAGATTCACGATAGCAATTTTTTCCTGAAACCACGCGCGTGGCGGCGTTGCGGGATTGGCGAAATTTCGTTGGGCTAGCTAAGCTTTGAACCGGCAGACTTATTGCGTGGGATCGAGAATACCCCATCAATACTCGACACCAATTTGATGCAGTATATCGAGGTTCTGGCTCTCCAGTACGACAAATCGGTCAGTGATCGCCGGGACAAACTTGGAGAAGTGGCCTGCACTAGGTTCCGTAGACACACAGTTAAGCTATCTGTCTCTCGAAACAAATCTCCCAAAGGTTCAGTGGCGTGCTTGAATCGAACCTGTGACTTCCGGCCCTCCAGTTATCGATGCGCGGCGTCTGGAGCGCATCAACAAGACATCTCCAACAACTTCAATTTTAAAAGTAAACCGGTCGGAGCGGAGGGATTCGAACTCTCGACATCCAGCTCCCAAAGCTGGCGCTCTACCAGGCTGAGCTACGCTCCGGACCGGGCCTGCGAAGGCGCATGCACCTTCGCGCGATGTGATACACGAACCGGACCCTGTCCGGCAACCTGAAGGAATCCCCCCATGTCGCGCGCGATGTTCGGTCTGCCTGCGGAGATCCGCACCTATATCCAGTCCGTGTCGCTGCGCGAGTCGCCGCTTCAGGAGCGACTGCGCGCGGAGACCGCAAAACTGCCTATGGGCGGCATGCAGATCAGCCCCGAGCAGGGACAGTTAATGGCGCTTCTCGCCCGTCTGATCGACGCCCGTCTCTATGTCGAGGTCGGCACGTTCACGGGATACAGCGCGCTCAGCGTCGTCCAGGCGATGCCCGCGGACGGGCGCGCGATCTGCTGCGACGTCTCCGAGGAATGGACATCCGTCGCGCGGCGCTACTGGAAGGAAGCGGGAATTGCCGAACGCATCGATCTTCGTCTCGCACCCGCCGTCGGAACACTCGATGCCCTGCTTGCCGACGGCTACGAGGGCAAAGTCGATCTCGCCTTCGTCGATGCGGGCAAGACCGGCTATGCCGCCTATGTCGAGCGCATCGCCCGCCTGCTGCGGCCCAACGGGCTTCTGCTGATCGACAACGTGCTGTGGGGCGGCAAGGTTGCCGACCCATCCGTCGCGAACGAGGATACGGTCGCCTTGCGCGAACTCAACCTGCGCCTGAAGGACGATCCGTGCTTCGACATCTCGATGCTGCCCGTCGGCGACGGGCTGACGCTGGCACGCAAACGCTAGGTCAGCGGAACATCGCGTGGACGAGCCTGTCGCCTTTCTTCAAGCCCAGGCGCGCGACCGTTCCGCCGTTCAGTTCCAGCACCGCGCGCACGTTCTCTTCCGACGAAATGATGGCCTCGGACATCGGCACCGCGCGCTCGTGGATGTGGCGCACGATCCCCTCCCGGTCGACGAACAGCATGTCGAGCGGGATGAGCGTGTTGCGCATCCACATCGCGACGGGCGAGTCGCGCTTGAAATCGAACAGCATGCCCGCGTCGGCGGCCATCTGGCGCCGATGCATCAGGCCCAGCGTGCGCCGCTCGTCGTTGTCCGCGAACTCGACCGTGAAACGGTGCCGCTTCCCCCCGCTCTCGATCGTCAGCTCCGACTTTTCGAAGCGGACGTTCGGATTCTGCGCCGCCGCCGGCAAGCCGAACGCGAAGGCCAGTGTCAGCGCCATCAGGGTACGTCGTGTCGTCATCATCGGTACCTTTGCCTTCATGCCGCCCGGCGGACCATGTCGACGATCTCGGGGCGGACAGGGCCGCCCGCCGGCGCATCGCGCAACGTCGTGAACCACGCTTCCGGCCTGATTTGATCCTTTCGCCGGTGCCAGTGCAAGGCCCGGAGGATCGTCTCCGCCGGTGCCGGCAGACGCTCGGGAATCTCGAGGCCGTTCAACGTGGCCCACATGCCGCTCCACGCGCGCGCCACGCTCCAAGGATTGTAGCCCCCGCCGCCCGTCATCAGCATCGGCCGGTCGAGCGACATGAGGGCCGCGGCCGCGCGCCACAGCGCGTTGTTGGACAGCGCCAGGTTCGACAGCGGATCGTCGGCCAGCGCGTCCGCTCCGCCCTGCACGACGAGCGCGCCCGGATCGAACGCCGCGACACACGGCAACACGACTTCGTCCATCAGCAAGGCGAATTCGTCGTCGTTCAGGCCTGCCGGAACCGGCAGGTTGACCAGCGTCGCCGGTGCCGCCGGATCGAAGACGCCTGTGTTCGGCCAGCGCCCGGCTTCGTGGATCGACACGACCAGCACGCGCGGATCGTCCGTAAAGGCCGCCTCGACCCCGTCGCAGTGATGCGCGTCGATGTCGACATAAGCGACGCGCGCGATGCCCCGGTCAAGCAGGCGCAGGATCGCCAGGACCGGATCGTTGAGATAGCAGAAGCCGCTCGCCGCCGCCTTCCGGCCGTGATGGGTTCCGCCGGCCGGCGAATAGACCGTCCGCACCTCGCCGCCTGCCAGCAGATCGGCCGCATGGAGCGACGCGCCGCACGCGGTCGCCGGCCTGCGGAAGATCTCGCCGAAGACCGGATTGCCGCCGCGCCCGATATTGAAGCGGACGGAAGACTCGGCATCGATCGCCTGCGCGGCTTCCGCCGCCTGCAGGGCCGCGACGTATTCCGGGTCGTGGAAGCGCGTCAGTTCGTCGGGCGTGGCGGTCGGACTGTCGATGTAGACCGCGTCGGGAAGCCAACCGAGCGCCCGGCACAGGTCGATGCAGGTCGACACGCGCGGGATCGCCAGCGGATGGTTCGAGCCGTAGCGCGACCGACGGTATATGTCCGAGCCGATGAAGCGGGGGCGTGCCGGCATGCGAAGGAGTTAGTGCCGCTTGCCATCTGCGTCAACGAGGCGCTATATCGGGACGTTCGCACGGGGTGCCGGCAGTGTGCCGGCTGAGATCACACCCGAGAACCTGATCCGGTTCGTACCGGCGTAGGGATGCGCGCTTGACCTTCGACCGACCTCCTCCCGTTTTCGACGTCGATATCCGTGCCGCCGGCGTTGCGTACGACGGCGTCGCGCTGTTCGACGGGCTCGACCTGCACCTCGCGTCCGGGCGCATCGTCTGCCTTCTCGGACCTTCGGGCGTGGGTAAGAGCACGCTGCTGCGGCTCGTCGCAGGGCTTGCACCTGCCTCGCCGGGAACTCGGATCGTGGCCGGCGACGGACGGCCGCTCGACGGGCGCATCGCCTGGATGGCACAGCAGGACCTGCTCTGTCCGTGGCTCGATGTGCTGGAGAACGTGTCGCTCGGCAGCCGGCTGCGCGGCACGCCGCCAGACAGGGACCATGCCCTTGACCTGATCGGAAAGGTCGGGCTTGCCGACAAGATCCACGCGATGCCCACAACGCTGTCGGGCGGCCAGCGCCAGCGCGCGGCCCTCGCCCGTACGCTGATGGAGGACCGGCCGCTCGTGCTGATGGACGAGCCGTTCGCCGCCCTCGACACGATCACGCGCTGGCGACTGCAGGAACTGGCCGCAACGCTGCTCGCCGGCCACACGGTTATGCTCGTCACGCACGATCCGCGCGAAGCACTGCGTCTGGGTCACGAGATCCGCGTGATCTCCGGCCAGCCCGCGATGCTGGGGCCCGCCCTGCAGCCGCCCGGCCCCGTTCCGCGACCGGTGGACGCCCCCGATCTGCTGGCACTGGAGGCGAAGCTGATCGGCGAGCTCGCCCGCGCCGCCGGTGCGTCCGCATGATGCGCGTCCTGCGCCCGCTCCTCGTCCTTGCCGGCGTGTGCATCGCATGGGAGCTCGTCGTGCGCGCGACCGGCGTGCCCCATTACATCCTGCCGGGGCCGATGCGTGTGGCGAACGCGCTTGCCAGCCAGTACGTATTCATTCTCGAAAATGCGGCGATCACGCTGCTCGAAATGGTCCTCGGGCTGGTGCTGGGCGTGTCGTTCGGCATCTTCTGGGCGTTGCTGCTCGCCCAGTCGCGCGCTGCGCGGCGCTGGTTCCTGCCGCTCGTCCTGGCGAGCCAGGCGATCCCGGTCTTCGCGATCGCACCGCTTCTCGTCCTGTGGTTCGGCTTCGGCATCGCCTCGAAGGTGGCCGCCGCCGCCCTCATCATCTTCTTTCCCGTGACTTCGGCCTTCTACGACGGTCTGATGCGCGCCGACCGCGGGTGGCTCGATCTCGCGCACGTGATGGGCGCACGCCCGCTTGCGGTATTGCTGCGCCTGCGCGTGCCGGCGGCCCTGCCCGCCCTTGCTTCCGGCATTCGCGTGGCTGCCGCCGTCGCGCCCATCGGCGCCGTGATCGGGGAATGGGTGGGCGCGTCCGCCGGCCTCGGCTTCCTGATGCTGCAGGCCAACGCGCAGATGCAGATCGACCTGCTGTTCGCCGGCCTCGTCGTCCTCGCCGTCTTCGCGATCGGCTTCTATGCCGTCATCGACCTTGCCTTGCGCCGTCTCGTGCCGTGGCAGCCCGTCACCGCCCGAACCGACTGAACTACCGGAAGGACCTTCAAAGATGATTTCCCGACGCACCGCGATCGCCAGCGCCATCGCCGCACTCGCGGCCCCTGCCCTCGTCCGCACGGCGGCGGCGCAGGGCCAGCCCTTCACGCTGCTGCTCGACTGGTTCATCAACCCGAACCACGGGCCGATCCTGGCGGCACAGGAGCTCGGCTATTTCCGCGAGGCCGGGCTGGCGATTGCCATCGTGCCGCCGGCCGATCCGAACGACCCGCCGCGTCTCGTCGCGGCCGGTCGCGGCGACGTCGCGGTCAGCTATCCGCACACGCAGATCCGGCAGGCCGTCGACGACATCCCGACGATGCGCATCGGCGCGCTGATCGACACGCCTTTGTCGACCATCACGGTGCTGGCCGACGGGCCGATAAAGACGCTGGCGGATTTCCGCGGCCGCAAGATCGGCTACTCCATTTCGGGCATCGAGGGGGCCCTGCTGCGCACCATGCTGGCCACGGCAGGCGTCGGGGCGAACGAGATCGAGCTGATCAACGTCAACTTCTCGCTGTCGCCGGCCCTGCTGAGCAAGCGCGTGGACGGCGTCATCGGCGCGTTCAGGAACTTCGAGCTGTTCCAGCTCGAGATCGAGGGTTCGAAAGGTCGCGCCTTCTTCCTCGAGGAGCACGGCGTGCCGACCCACGACGCGCTCACCTTCACGGCGAACCGCGAGCGCGCCCGTGCGGGCGATCCGCGCCTACGCGCCTTCCTGGACGCGGTCGAGCGCGGCGCCCTCTATTGCACCAACAATCCCGATGCGGCATGGGGCCTGTTCATCAAGGGACGCGGACAGCTCGACAACGAGCTCAACCGCCGAGCCTGGCGGGCGAGCGTGCCGCGCTATGCGCACACGCCGGGCGCAGTCGACAAGGCACGCGAGCTGCGGTTCGCGAAATTCCTGCACGCCAACGGCATAATCCCGCACGTCCCGCCGATCGACAGCTTCGTCGCCCAGCTTGCCTGAGGGCTACTTCGCGGCCTGCGGCGATGCCGCGACCGCCTCGGCCTCGATGCGCGCCTGCGCCTCGCGCGTCTCGAGCTGCCGTCGCCACATCTGGGCATAGACGCCGTCGGCGGCGAGCAGGCCGGCATGCGTGCCGCGCTCGACGACGCTGCCCTTCTCGAGCACGACGATCTGGTCGGCATCGACGACCGTCGACAGCCGGTGCGCGATCGTCAGCGTCGTGACGCCCACGGAAATCTGGCGCAGCGATTCCTGGATCGCCTTCTCGGTGCGCGTGTCGAGGGCACTGGTCGCCTCGTCAAACACCAGCAGCTTCGGACGCTTCAGGATCGTGCGCGCGATCGACACGCGCTGGCGCTCGCCGCCCGAAAGCTTCAGGCCGCGCTCGCCGACGCGCGTCTGGTAGCCGTCCGGCAGGGACAGCACGAACTCGTGGATGCGCGCCAGACGCGCCGCCTCCTCCACCTCTTCCTTCGTCGCGGAGGGCCGGCCGTAGGCGATGTTGTAGTAGATCGTGTCGTTGAACAGCACCGTATCCTGCGGGACGATGCCGATCGCCGCACGCACGGACGACTGCGTGACGTCGCGCAGGTCCTGCCCGTCGATCTTCACGGCGCCGCCGGTCACGTCGTAGAAACGGAACAGCAGGCGCGAGATCGTCGACTTGCCGGCGCCCGACGCGCCAACGATGGCGAGCGTCTTGCCGGGCGGCACATCGAGATCGATGCCGTTGAGGATTGACCGGCGTTCGTCGTAGCCGAACGTCACGTTCTCGAACCGGACATGGGCGCCGGCGACCGCCAGCTCTGCGGCGTCCGGCTTGTCGACGACCTCGGCGTTCGCGTGCAGCAGCTTGAACATCGACTGCATGTCGATCAGCGCCTGGCGGATCTCGCGATAGACCATGCCGAGAAAGTTGAGCGGCAAATAGAGCTGGATCAGGTAGGCGTTGACCATCACGAAGCCGCCAACGGTCATTGCGCCCGCCGCCACGTCGAACGCGGCCAGCAGCATCACGAGCGTCAGGCCGATGGCGATGACGAAGCCTTGCCCGACATTGAGGATCGAGAGCGACGTCTTGGACAGCACCGCCGCGCGCTCGTAGGCCTCGAGCGAACGGTCGAAGCGGCGCGCCTCGTGGCCCTCGTTGCCGAAATACTTGACCGTCTCGTAGTTGAGCAGGCTGTCGACCGCCTTGGTCGACGCTTCGCCCTCGGCTTCCAGCATGGCGCGCCGGTAGCGGAGCCGCCACGCGGTGATCGCGAAAGTGTACGCTACGTAGAGCGCGATGGTGACGAACGTGACCGCCGCGAAGCGCCAGTCGTAGAGGTACCAGAGAATACCGCAGACGAGCGTGATCTCCAGGAATGTCGGCACCACCTGGAACAGCATGAAGTGCAGGAGGTTCTCGATACCCGCCGTCCCGCGCTCGATCGCGCGGTTGAGCCCGCCGGTCTGCCGGTCGAGATGGAAGCGCAGCGACAGGCGATGCAGGTGCTGGAAGGTTTCCAGGGCCACCTTGTGCATGGCCTGGTGCGCCACGCGGGCGAACACGATCTCGCGCAGCTCGCCGAAGGCCTGCGAGAGAATGCGCGCGCCGCCATAGGCGAGCACGATGCCGACCGGCACCACGACGGCAGCGCCGCCGGCGCTGGAAAGCGCGTCGACGGCGTGGCGGTAGAAAAACGGCACTATGATCGTGGCGAGTTTGGCGGCGACCAGCAGCAGCACGGCGGCCACGACGCGGACGCGGACTTCCGGCCGGTCCTTCGGCCAGAGATACGGGAGAAGCCGCGTGACGGTGCGGACTTCATGGTCGGCAACGCCTGGGACGTGGAGTGGGTCGGCGGGATTCGCTCTGCGCATCGGGGCAATCTAGGTGTGCGGGCGGGCCATTGCCAGCCCCTCGCTAGTCGGCAGCCTGCCCGGCCCGGCTGCCGGCGGCGGCAAGATGGCGCACGACGAGTGCGAGCAGCGCATCCTTGCGGAACGGCTTGGAGATGAAGTCGTCCATGCCGGCGGCTAGTGCGGCTTCCCGGTCCGTCTCGAACGCGTTCGCGGTGACCGCGACGATGGGTACGCCGGCCCCGTCGCCGTCGAGCGCCCGGATCGCGGCGGTCGCCGCGTAGCCGTCCATCTCCGGCATGTTGACGTCCATCAGGATCAGGTCGTAGGGCGCCACGCGCTGGGCTTCGACCGCCTCAAGTCCGTTGCCCGCCGTGTCGACGCGCAGGCCGATCGGCTCGAGCATCGCCGACACGATCAGCCGGTTGGTCTGGTTGTCCTCCGCCAGGAGGATGCGCAGCGGCCGGCTGCGCGCGCGCGAAAGCCGCTCGATCTCGCCGGCCCAGTCCACGTTGCCGGGCTTTGCGTCGCTCTCGACGCTCGCCTGGGTCAGCAGAACATCGAACAGGAAAACGCTTCCCTTGCCGGGGGTGCTTTCGGCCCGCAGCTCGCCGCCCATGCGCGCGACGAGACGGCGCGAGATGGCAAGGCCCAGACCCGTGCCGCCGAAGCGCCGCGCGATCGACCCGTCGAGCTGCTCGAACTCGCGGAACAGGCGCGGCAGGCGGTCGGCCGGAATGCCGATGCCGGTATCACGCACCGAGAACCAGCCGCGGATCCGCCCGTCGGGCTGCACGCGCGCCGACGCCTCGACCCGCACGCTGCCCTGCTCGGTGAACTTGATCGCGTTCGACAGCAGGTTGAGCAGCACCTGGCGCAGGCGGCCGGGATCGCCGCGCAGGCGCTCGGGAACGTCGCCGTTCATCTGCCACTCGAGCGTCAGGTTCTTCGCCTTCGCGCGCGCCGCGACGATTTCGATGGTCGAACGGACGAGCGCGTTGAGGTCGAAGGCGAGATCCTCGAACTCCAGCCGTCCCGCCTCGAGCTTCGAGAAGTCGAGCACGTCGTTGATGATCTGCAGCAGCGAATCCGAGGCGTCGCGGATGGAATGCACGTAGAGCCGCTGCTGGGAATCGAGGGCGGTGTCCAGCAGCAGGCTCGCCATGCCCATCACGCCGTTGATCGGCGTGCGGACCTCGTGGCTCATCGTCGCGAGGAAGCGCGACTTGGCGTCGCTCGCCGCCTCGGCCGTTTCCTTGGCCTGCGTCAGCGCGCGGGTCGCCGCGATGTCGGCGGTCACGTCCTGCAGCAGGTGGATCTCGCCGCCGCTCGCCGTCGAGAAGCCGATCCCGCGGATCGTCGGCCATCGGCGAGATGCCGGTCGTAGGGCACGCCGCCGCGCACGACGAACGACAGCCGGTCGACGACCCACGCTTCGCGCTCCGCGGCCGGCACGGCGAACAGCGGGGCGGCGGCGTGCAGATGCATCAGGTCGTAGGCGAGCATGCCGACCTCGATCTGCCCGCGCACGTGCGGATACATCTCCTCGTACTTGCGGTTCCACATCAGGACCCGCCGGCTGGCGTCGAACATAAGGAAGGCGTCGCGCAGCGCCTCGATGCCGTCGCGCAGCGTGCGTTCGCTGTCCTCGGCGCGGATCTTCGCGATGGCGAGCGCCTGGCGCGCTTCCATCTCCTCGGTCATGTCGCGCCCGGAGCCGCGATAGCCCGCGAACCGTCCCGCGTCGTCGAAGATCGGCTTGCCGCTGATCGACAGGAAGCGGCGCCTTCCGATCGCGTCGAACCGCTCGTAGCGGAAGTCGCGGAACGCCTCGCGCCGTTCGAGCTGGGCGCGGTGCGCGGCCCACCCGCTTTCGTCCACGCCCATCACGCCCAGCTCGTCGCGCCGCATGCCGTACTGCGATTCCGGCTGCGTGCCGGAAAGCCGGTAGTTGGAATCCGAAAGAAACGTGAAGCGCAGATCGGCGTCCTGCTCCCAGAACCAGTCGGCGGTCGTCTCGGCGAAATCGCGGAAGCGCCGCTCGCGGTCCAGGATCGCGTGCTGGGCGGACTCCAGCTCGTCGAGCCGTCGGCGCAGCAGCCAGGCCATCGCGAATACCGCCAGCGAGGCAAGCAGGGCGGCCCCCACGATAGGCACGTCCATGGCCCGCGCGTGCGCCGCCATGTCGGCGGCGGCGATCTCGACGAAGATGGCGATTGGCCATTCGCCGATCCATTCGAAGGCCGCCAGCCGGTCGACGCCGTCGATCGGCGTCGGCGCGCGCACGAGGGCACCGCCGTCGGCGACGAGTGCCGCCCACGCCGCATGGCCGCGAAGATCGTGGACAGTGGCATCGACATTGCCGCCGGAGGAAACGCGTACGCGCGTCAGCCCATCCTGCCCGACCAGGCCGACGGCGCCGTCGCTGCCGAGATCGACCGCCGAAGCGATCGCGAGAAGGCGCGCCGGCATCATCGAGACCACGACGACGCCCTCGAACGCGCCCGACGGGCCGTCGATGCGCCGCGACAGCGGGATCGAATTGTTGTTCGACACGCGGCTCACGCGCGGCGCGCCGAGGAACGGAACGTCGCCGGTGCCGTCGCGATGGAAGACGAAGAAGTCCCGGTCCGCGACGTCGGCCGTTGCGGCGCTCGTGCCCGACACGGCGACGAGATTGCCGGCAGCGTCGGCGACGGCGACGAAGTCGATCAGCCCCGGCGCCGAGGCGGCGAGACGGTCGAGCAGCTCGGCGTCGAGACCCGACATGCGCCGATGGAAGGTGACGGCAAGCCGGGCGATGCGGTCGACCGATTCGAGCGTGCGCTCGACGCTCTCGCGCGAAAGCCGGCACGTCTCCATCAGCGACTGCGTGGCGGCTTCGACGGAATGCGTGCGCTGCGAATGGAGGGCGACACCGGCAAGCGCCCAGATCATGCCGGCGACGGCCAACGCGATCGCCAGCACCCGATCCACGCGCACATGCACGAAGGAGGCCCGGCGCGGAACGCTCATGATCGATGCACCCGCATAATCCCCCGCACATCGTCGAGGATAGGCTTTCGAGCCTAACGGGGCAAGTTCCGCGACGCGGCCCGTACTTGCACGCGATTTGCCCCTCCGCTACAACCCGTACGACCGGGGATGGCGCGAAAGAACCATGTTTTCAGCGCCCCCGCAGGCACAAAACGGGAGGAAACCATGACGATCCAGAATCTGAGCCGACGTTCGCTTCTCCAGTACTCCGCCGCGGCGGCGGCACTGGCGGGCGTGCCGGGCATCGCCGACGCCCAGACCATCGACCGCCTGCGCATGTACATCCCCGCGGCACCGGGCGGCGGCTGGGACCAGACGGGCCGCTCGATCGAGCAGGTCATGCGCGCCGCCGGCATCATGTCCAACTTCCAGTTCGAGAACGTGCCGGGTGCCGGCGGTGCGGTCGGCCTGCCCCGCTTCCTCGCCATGCGCGGCCAGGGCGACATGCTGATGGTCGGCGGCATGGTGATGGTCGGCTCGCTGATCGCGAACAAGAGCCCGGTCAAGATCACCGACGCGACCGCGATCGCGCGCCTGACCGGCGAGTTCCAGGTCGTCGTCGTGCCGCCCAACTCGCCGCACAAGGACATGAAGAGCCTCGCCGCCGCCGTCAAGGCGAACCCGGGTTCTGTCTCGTGGGCCGGCGGTTCGGCCGGCGGCACCGACCACATCCTCGTGGGCATGATCGGCCAGTCGCTCGGCGTCGAGCCCAAGGCGATGAGCTACGTCGCGTTCTCCGGCGGCGGTCCCGCCCAGGCTGCGATCCTCGGCGGACAGACGACCTGCGGCGTGTCCGGCTGGGGCGAGTTCGCCGAACAGGTCAAGGCCGGCCGCCTGCGCGCCATCGCGATCTCGGCGCCGAACCGCCAGGCCGGCATCGACGTGCCGACGCTGATCGAGCAGGGCATCAACGTCGAGCTGTTCAACTGGCGCGGCGTGTTCGCCACGCCGGGCGTCAGTGCCGCACAGCGCACCGCGCTTCTCGGCCTCGTCGACCGCATGGCCAAGAGCAGCCAGTGGAAGGAAGAGTGCGAGAAGCGCGACTGGACCCAGATCTACCAAGCGGGCGACGATTTCGGGAACTACGTGAAGGCCGAAGTCACGCGCATCGAAGGCGTGCTGCGCGGTCTGGGCCTCGCGGCCTGACCGGGATCGACTGAAGGCAAGTCACGGCGCGGGCCGGAAGACGGCCCGCGCCGTTCCGTTTCGGGGGGAATGGATGTCGTTGCGACTGTCGGCCGAGTTCTGGTGCGGCCTGTGCGTGCTCGGCTTCGCCGCGATCGTCGGCTACGAGGCATCGCTGATCCCGACATCGCTCTACGCGCGCGTGGGTCCGCAGGTGGTCCCCTTCGCGGTCGCGGGCGGGCTTGCGCTGCTGGGCATCGTCCTGCTCGTGCAGAACGCGCGCGGCACATGGGACACGTCGGGCGATCCGGAACTCACCCTGCCGATCGACTGGCGCAGTGCCCGCTGGCTGCTGCTGGGCCTGGCACTCAACCTTTCGCTGATCGCCGACGCGGGCTTCATCGTCGCGTCGAGCCTGCTGTTCGCGTGCACCGCGCGCTGCTTCGGCAGTGCCAACCCGCTCAAGGACGTGGCCCTCGGCATCGTCCTTTCGGCGACGGCGTATTTCGGTTTCTCAAAGGGCCTCGGCATCAATATCGGCGCCGGGCCGATCGAGGCGCTTTTCTAGGATGGACACGCTCGCATCACTCGCCGACGGCTTCGCGGTCGCGCTCACCGCCCACAATTTGATGTTCGCACTGCTGGGCACGTTCCTGGGCACGGCCATCGGCGTGCTGCCCGGCCTCGGGCCGGCACTGACCATCGCGCTGCTGCTGCCCATCACCTACAAGGTCGACGCGACGGGCGCCTTCATCCTGTTCGCGGGCATCTATTACGGCGCCATGTACGGTGGCTCGACGACGTCGATCCTGCTGAACACGCCGGGCGAGAGTGCCACCATCGTGACGGCCCTCGAAGGCAACAAGATGGCCAAGCGCGGGCGCGCGGGTGCCGCCCTTGCCACCTCGGCGATCGGCAGCTTCGTCGCCGGAACCATCGGCACGATCGGCATCACGTTCCTTGCCCCCATCGTCGTGGAGCTGGCGCTGAAGTTCGGCCCGGCCGAGTATTTCTGCCTGATGGTGCTGGCCTTCGTGACCGTGTCGGCCGTGCTCGGCAACTCGACCTCGCGCGGCCTCGTGTCGCTGTTCTTCGGTATCTGGCTCGGTCTCATCGGCATCGACCTGCAGACCGGCCAGCCGCGCTTCACGTTCGGCCTGCTCGAACTGCTCGACGGCATCAACGTGATCGTCGTGGCCGTGGGCCTGTTCGCGGTCGGCGAGACGCTGTGGCTCGCCTCGCGCCATGCGCACGGCAAGGACGAGCTGCTGGCGCTGTCCGGCTCGCTGTGGATGACCAAGGAAGAGTGGAAGCGCAGCTGGAAGCCTTGGTTCCGCGGCACAGGCCTCGGCTTTTCCATCGGCGCGCTGCCGGCGGGCGGTGCGGAAATCCCGACTTTCCTTTCGTACTATCTGGAGAAGAAGCTGTCGGTGAAGCCCGAGGAGTTCGGCCACGGCGCCATCGAAGGCGTCGCCGGTCCCGAGGCCGCCAACAACGCGTCGGCCGCCGGCGTGCTGGTTCCCATGCTCACGCTCGGCCTGCCCACGTCGGCCACTGCCGCGATCATGCTGTCGGCCTTCCAGAGCTACGGCATCCAGCCCGGCCCGCTGCTGTTCCAGAACCAGGCCACGCTCGTGTGGGGCCTGATCGCCTCGCTCTACATCGCCAACGTGATGCTGCTGGTGATGAACCTGCCGCTGGTGCCGCTGTGGGTGAAGATCCTCGCAATCCCCAAGCCGTGGCTCTATGGCGGCATCCTCGTTTTCGCGACGATCGGCACCTACGGCATCAGCCAGAGCGTGATCGACCTCGTGTTGCTCTACGCGGTCGGCCTGATCGGCTACGCGATGCGCCGGTTCGACTTCCCCTCCGCACCCGTCATCATCGGCATGATCCTCGGACCGCTGGCCGAGCAGGAGCTGCGCCGCGCGCTGACAATCAGCCAAGGCGACTGGACCGTGTTCCTCACCCGCCCGCTGTCGGCCACGCTGATCGCCATCGCCCTGCTCGCCCTCGCCGGCCCGCAGATCTGGGCCGCCTTCCAGCGCCGGAAATAGGTTACGACAGGTTACGGTAACCTATTTAAGCCTTTGAAATGGAAAGAAGGTAACGTCCGCGCGCGTGACGTGCGACGTGCCGTCCGACGGGCGCAGTTCCGCAACCGCCTCGACCGCGCGACCCAGGTTCCCCATTCACGATGTCAAACAGCACAGGCTTGCGCCCTGTTCTGCATCATAGGTATGTTTGCTGAAATAGGAATGCGCACAATCGTAGGCAATCGATCAACGATGCGCGACATCCGCATAGGCCACGCCGTGGCCCAGCGACCAGTCTTCGGCGCCGTTCTCGACCAATGCCACGAAGATGTCGTCGCCGGCGAAGCCGGCCGCCACGGCACCGTCGGCGATCGCGCGGAACAGCAGGCGCTTCTGCTCGCGCGTGCGGCCCTTCAGGAACGCGATCTCGACAACGCATGCATCCCGCGTGCGCGCGACGTCTGGAAATGTCGGATCGAGGATCATCATGCCGTCCGCGAAGCGCGTCACGAGCTGGAAGCGGTCCTTCTCCGGTACGTTGCAGGTGCCGACAAGGCCGCGATGGACCGCGTCGGCGAGGGCGCGGACTTTCTCCGCCGGCAGATGGTGCGGGACGGCGATGCGGGCGAGCGGCATGTCGGATTCTCCTTCGTCGGTTACGTGCCCTTCTAACAGCGCACGTACATACGACTAGCCCGCCGCGCGGCACATCATCCGTGCCCCGGGTTCACGAATTCGCGGCCCTCGCAGAACGAAGCGGCGAGCCCCCTAGGCCGCCGCCACCCTTCGCGTGCGCATCCAGTGCAGCCCCAGCCCGACCGCCAGCAGCACCGCACCCGCGATGTCGGCGGTCGTGTCGGCGGCGATCAGCAGGATGCCGCCGACGAGGCACAGCACGCGCTCGATCGCGTTTGCGTGCGCGCGGGCATAGCCGGTGATGCCGGTGCACAGCCCGACGAGCGCCAGGCACGAGGTCAGCGTCGTCTCGGCGATGCCCCACCAGTCGCCGAAGCTCGCCGGCCATTTCGCGTCGGGCGTGAGCATCAGCAGCTGGAGGCCTTCGGGCGTCAGGCAGAACATGATCGGCACGACGAACGCCGGCAGCGTGTATTTCCATGCCTGCATCATCGTGGGGAACGGCCGCCCGCCGGTGATCGCCGACGCGGCGAACGGTGCCAGGGCCGTGGGCGGCGAAACGTCGGCGAGCACGGCATAGTAGAACATGAACATGTGCGCGGCCGGTGCCGGGATGCCGACCTTGGCGAGTGCGGGCACGAGCATCACGGCCGCGATGATGTAGCTCGCCGTGACCGGGACCGCGAGGCCGAGCACCCACATGGCGAGGGCCGCCAATGCGATGACCGGCAGACGCTCGCCGCCGCCCAGCGCCACGATTATCGACGACAGCGTCAGGCCGAGCCCCGTGAGGTTGACGATGCCGACGATGAGACCGGCGCACGCGCACGTCGCGACGATGCCGAGGGTCGAGCGCGTGCCGTCGACCAGTGCTTCGATCATGCGCGTGGCGGCCGGATCGGGTTCGCGGCCCGCGCGCGCGGCGGCAAGCGCCTGCGCGCCCGAAACCGCGATCGCCGCCACCATGCCCCAGAAGATCGAAGCCGAGATGCGCCCGTCGAACAGTTCGTGCAGGCCCATCGCCTCGGGCATGTCCGACACGCCGAAGCCCCAGGCCGCGGCCGCCGCCGCCACGCCGGCGAAGAAGGCCGGCACGGTCACAAGCCGGCTGTCCTCGCGGATCATCGACAGGCCGAACGCGATGGCGATCGACCAGAAGACCGCGAGGAACGAGGTGAAGCCGAGCACGAGGAAAAACGCGATCGCCGCCAGCGACAGGAAATGGTAGCCGTGCCCCAGCGTGAGCGCCCACAGCGAGGCATCCGACGTCTTCATCGGCGCGATCTTGAGGCGACGGGAATCCGCCTCGGTCATCAGCCAGCACGACACGTAGTAGAGCAGCGTCGGGATCGTCGCGTAGACGAGGACGATCAGGTAGTCGATGTCGAGATATTCGGCGATGATGAAGGCCGCCGCCCCCAGCGTGGGCGGCGACAGCGTGGCGCCGATGCCCGCCGCCGACAGCATGCCGCCGGCGACGGTCGCGGGATATCCGGCCTTCTTCAGCATCGGCCAGGCGAGCGAGGCGACCGTCACGGTCGTTGCCACGCCGGATCCCGACACGGTCCCGAGCAGGAAGCCCGACGCCACGACCGCGCGCCCCGGTGCCGAGGCCGACGGCTTCTTGCCGAAGAGCGCGAACGCCCAGTCGATGAAGAACTTGCCCGCCCCGCCCCGGTCGAGCACGGCGCCGTAGAGCGTGAACAGGATGATGAAGGTCGCCGCCACGTCCATCGGCGTGGCGAAGATGCCCTCGAGCGTCAGGTAGTTCTGGCCGATGATGCGGTTGAGCGAGAAGCCGCGATGGTCGAACGGCTCGGGGATGTAGGGACCGAAATAGCCGTAGATCAGGACCAGGATCGTGACGAAGGGCAGGATCCAGCCGATCGTGCGGCGCGTGCATTCGAGGATCAGCAGGGCGAGCGTTGCGCCGAGCACAAGTTCGTCGGCGGACGGGCGCGTGGGGCGCGACTTGTACTCGTCCACGTTCGCCGCAAGGTACCACGCCGTCCAGATCGCGAACGCGACGAAGATCCAGTCGACGAGCTGCGTGCGCGCGAGGAAGCGGTTCGACACGATCAGCGGATAGGCGGCGAAGGACAGCGCCACGATCACCAGCATGCCGCCGGCGAACGGAGCGCGCTCGAAGATGCGCCCTTCGGTGTAGAGCGCGAGCATGGCGCCGAGACCGAGGGCGGCAACGCACCATTCCTCGATCGTGGCGCGGCGCAAGCTCGCATCGACGCGCACGAGCGGGTAGAGGATCAGGATCAGCGCCAGCGCCACCGCCAGGAAGCTCGAGCGGTAGAAGGTCGTGTTGACCGCGAACTGGGTCCAGAACAGCGAATAGCCGCCAAGCCCGAACGCCACGGCCCCGGTCAGCCAGCCCAGCCAGCCCGACAGGCGCTGTGCTGGCCCGCCCTCGCTGTCCGAGGACAGCCGCTCGAGTTCCTCGGCGGTCAGTTCGACCTTATCCAGTCCTGCGGAGTTCGCCATGCCGCCCCTGTCCCCTGTCGCGCTGCGGCCGCTCGACGGGGCCGCTTGACGCCGACGCACTCTAGCCGTTCGCAGGCCGGATAAGCAAAAGGCCCGGACGTCGCCGTCCGGGCCCCTTGCCGAAACCGATCCGGCTTCGATCAGCTCATCACGCCCTTGGCCCTGAAATAGGCCTCGGCCGCCGGGTGGTAGGGGATCGCGGCCTTGCCCGCCGCACCCGCCAGCGTCAGGCGGCGCGCTTCGGGATGGATCGCCTGCACCTCGGCGAGGTTGTCGAACATCGCCTCCAGCATCGCGGTCACGAGGGCCGCCGGCGCCTTCGAAGACACGACCAGCACGTTGGCGACGCCAAGGCCCGACACCGCTTCCGGCTGGTTGGCATAGGCGTTCGCCGGCAGCGTGATCGGGCGGTAGAGGTTGGGCCACTTGGCGTCGAGGACCGCCAGTTCGCGCGTGGTGGGCACGAAACGGATGGGCGGCTGGCCGCCGGTGGCCAGTTCGCGCACGGCGGCCGTCGGGATGCCGCCGATCCAGAAGAAGGCGGCGATCTTGCCGTCCTTGATGGCGCCGGCGGATTCCGCCACGCCGAGATTGTCGCGCGTGATGTCGCGCTTGAAGTCGAGGCCGCCGGCCTCGAGCACGCGGTCGGTGATCGATTCAGTCGCCGAGCCGACCGAGCCGACGCCGATGCGCTTGCCCTTCATGCTGGCGATGTTGGTGACACCCGACGACTGGCTGGCGACGACATGGAAGAACGAATCGTAGAGCAGCGCCATCACGCGGACGTCCTGCTTGCCGTCCTTGGCATAGGCCTCGACGCCCATGTAGGCGTCGTAGGCGCTGTCCATCGTCGAGAAGCCGAGTTCGGCGTCGCCCGAATGAAGCAGCTTGATGTTGTCGATCGAACCGCCGGTGACCTGGCCCGTCGCCTGCGTGTTCGCCATTTTCTCGGAGAACAGCTTGGCGAGGCCGCCGCCATAGGGATAGAAGACGCCGCCGGTCCCGCCGGTGACGACGGTAATGCGCCGGCGGCCTTGGGCGATCGCCGGGGCGGATGCGGCGAATGCGGCGCCGGCCCCCAGTGCGAGGGCGGTTCGGCGGCTGATCGTGATCTTGGACATGCGGTTCTCTTGCTCCCTTTGACGGCGCGAAACGCGCTATTGTTTGATCTTCCACGTCGGCAATCCGGGGGCGCCGACTTCGTTGCGCCTAATATGGTAAAATCGTATGGAATTTCCACGTTTTTTTGCTTAACACCGTCCTTCCCAGACAAATCCAACCGGCGAGCGTGAAATGAATCTGAGCGGCGAATATCGCCTTCCCCTGCCCCGCGAGACCGTCTGGGCCGGTCTCAACGATCCCGAGATCCTCAAGCAGTGCATTCCGGGATGCGACGAGCTGGTCAAGAATTCCGATACCGAGCTTTCGGCCAAGGTCGGCCTCAAGATCGGTCCGATGACGGCGAAGTTCACCGGGAAGGTCACGCTTTCCGATCTCGACCCGCCCAACGGCTACAAGATCGCCGGCGAGGGCCAGGGCGGCGTGGCAGGCTTCGGCAAGGGTTCGGCGGTCGTCACGCTCGAAGACGACGGATCGGGCGGCACGATCCTGCGCTACACGGCCGACAGCCAGGTCGGCGGCAAGATGGCGCAGCTCGGCTCGCGCCTGATCGACGCAACGGCCAAGAAGCTCGCCGACGAATTCTTCGGCAAGTTCGCCGAGGTCGTCGCGGTTCCGGCAGCCGCTGCCGATGCCGGTACCGTTCCCGCACCTGCACAGGAAGCCCCGGTTCCCGCTCCGGCCGCCGATGCCGGCGGCCTGCCGCAGACGGTCTGGATCGCCGCCCTCGTGGTCGCGGTCGGCGTTTTGCTGTGGCTGGTGCTCGGGGGCTGAACCGTCACACCGGTTTGGCTTGACGTCCTACAGCGGCGGGCGTGAAACTCGCGCCCAATCAATGCGGTCGGCCCGGCTGGGCGCCCGCCCGATATCCAGACGAAGGGGAGAGACGATGCCCAAGGTTTCCATGACCGTGAACGGCAAGAACGTGTCGGCCGAGGTCGAGAGCCGCACGCTGCTCGTGCAGATGCTGCGCGACAAGCTCGGAATGACCGGAACGCATGTGGGCTGCGACACCAGCCAGTGCGGGGCCTGCGTCGTCCATGTCGACGGCAAGTCGGTCAAGAGCTGCACGATGCTCGCGGTCCAGGCCGAAGGCGCCAAGATCACGACCATCGAGGGCCTCGCCACCGGCAACGACCTCCACCCCATGCAGGCCGCCTTCAAGGAGCATCACGGCCTGCAGTGCGGCTTCTGCACGCCGGGCATGGTGATGAGCGCCATCGAGCTGGCCAAGCACAATCCGGACCCCAGCGAGCACGACGTGCGCGAATGGCTCGAAGGCAACATCTGCCGCTGCACGGGCTACCACAACATCGTGAAGTCGGTTCAGGCCGGCGCCAAGGCGATGGCGGCCGCAAAGTAAGCACAATCGCGAAAACGCGAAACGCTTTACGGGAGGAATTACCATGGCAGTCGACGGGATCGGCGCTCCGGTTCGCCGCAAGGAAGACTTCAGGTTCCTGACGGGTCGCGGCAACTACACCGACGACATCGACCGCCCGAACCAGACCCACGTCTACATCCTGCGTTCGCAGAGCGCGCACGCGAAGCTCGGCAAGATCGACACGTCGAAGGCGTCGAAGGCGCCCGGCGTGGTCGCCGTGTTCACCGGGGCCGATCTCGCGGCCGACAACGTGGGCGGCCTGCCCTGCGGCTGGGGCATCAAGAACAAGGACGGCTCGCCGATGCACGAGCCGCCGCACCCCGTGCTGGCGCAAGGCAAGGTGCGCCATGTCGGCGATCCCATCGCCGCCGTGATCGCCGAGACGCTCGAGCAGGCCAAGGATGCGGCCGAGCTGATCAAGGTCGAGCTTTCCGAACTGCCCGCGATCTCGCAGGTGCGCGACGCGATCAAGCCCGGTGCCCCCGTCGTCAACGACGGCGGCCCCAACGGCAACATCAGCTTCGACTGGCATATCGGCGATGCCGACGCGGTCGCCGCCGCCTTCAAGAAGGCGCACAAGGTCGCGAAGATCGACCTCGTCAACAACCGCCTGATTGCCAACGCGATGGAGCCGCGCGCGGCCATCGGCGAGTTCGACCGCGCCACGGGCGACTACACGCTCTTCACCACCAGCCAGAACCCGCACGTGATCCGCCTGCTGATGGGCGCCTTCGTGCTGCACATCCCGGAGAGCAAGCTTCGCGTGTTCGCGCCCGACGTTGGCGGCGGATTCGGCTCGAAGATCTACCACTATGCCGAGGAAGCGCTCGTCACCTGGGCGGCGGCCAAGGTCGGCCGGCCGGTAAAGTGGACCGCCGAACGCAGCGAATCGTTCCTGTCCGACGCGCATGGCCGCGACCATGTGAGCCACGCCGAACTCGCCCTCGACAAGGACGGCAAGTTCCTGGCGCTCAAGGTCTCGACGCTTTCGAACATGGGTGCGTATCTCTCGACCTTCGCGCCCGCGATCCCCACCTATCTCTACGCCACGCTGCTCGCGGGCGTGTACACCACGCCGGCCATCTATGCGGAAGTGAAGGCGATCTTCACCAACACCGTGCCCGTCGACGCCTATCGCGGGGCCGGCCGCCCCGAGGCGGCGTTCCTGATCGAGCGCCTCGTCGACATCGCGGCGGCCGAGATGGGGATGGACCGCGTCGAGATCCGCAAGCGCAACTTCATTCCGACCGACGCGTTCCCCTACCAGACGCCGGTCGCCCTGCAGTACGACAGCGGCGACTATTTCGCCACGCTCGACGGTGCCATGAAGCTCTCGGACTATTCGGGCTTCGAGGCGCGCCGGGCGGAAGCCAAGAAGCGCGGCAAGCTGCGCGGCATCGGCATCTCGACCTATGTGGAAGCGTGCGGCATCGCGCCGTCCAACATCGCGGGCGCACTGGGTGCGCGCGCGGGCCTGTTCGAATGCGCGCAGGTGCGCGTCCATCCGACCGGATCGGTGACACTCTTCACCGGCTGCCACAGCCACGGCCAGGGCCACGAGACGACCTACGCCCAGCTCATCGCCGAGCGGCTCGGGATCGACATCGGCCAGATCGAGGTCGTCCACGGCGACACCGACAAGATCCCGTTCGGCATGGGCACCTACGGCTCGCGTTCGCTCGCGGTCGGCGGGACGGCGGTGGTCAAGGCGCTCGACAAGATCGTCGACAAGGCCAAGAAGATCGCCGCCCACCTGATGGAAGCCGCCGAGGCCGACATCGAGTTCAAGGACGGCAAGTTCTCGGTCGCCGGCACGGACAAGTCCAAGGCGTTCGGCGAGATAGCACTCACGGCCTACGTGCCCCACAATTTCCCGCTCGAAACGCTCGAGCCCGGCCTCGACGAGACGGCGTTCTACGATCCGAAGAACTTCACCTTCCCCGGCGGGGCGCACATCTGCGAGGTCGAGATCGATCCGGACACCGGCGTCACGAAGGTCGTCAATTTCACCGCCGTCGACGACGTGGGCCGTGTCATCAACCCGATGATCGTCGAAGGCCAGGTCCATGGCGGCGTGGCGCAGGGCATCGGCCAGGCGCTGCTCGAGAACTGCAACTACGACGACGTGGGCCAGCTGCGCTCGGGCTCGTACATGGACTACACGATGCCGCGCGCGGACGACCTGCCCTCGTTCAAGGTCGCCACGTCGGTCACGCTGTGCACGCACAATCCTCTTGGCGTCAAAGGTGTCGGCGAAGTCGGCGCCATCGGCTCGCCGCCGGCGGTCATCAACGCGGTCGTCGACGCGCTGAAGGACTACGGCGTGCGCCACATCGACATGCCCGCCACGCCCCAGAAGGTCTGGGCGATCTGCAATTCCGGCAGCCGCATGGCCGCCGAGTAATCCGAGCACGGAGAAACCCCATGTACGATTTCGCCTATCACAAGCCCGCTTCCGTCGCCGACGCCGTCAAGCTGCTCGGGGCCGACGGCGACGCCAAGGCGATGGCCGGCGGCCAGACGCTGATCCCGACGCTCAAGCAGCGTCTCGCCAGGCCCAGCGCCGTCGTCGACCTGTCGGCGATCAAGGACCTCACGGGCATCTCCGTGTCGGGCGGCAAGGTCACGATCGGCGCGATGACGCGCCACGTCGACGTCGCGAGCTCGGCCGACGTGAAGAAGGCCCTGCCCGCCCTCGCCGCCCTCGCCGACGGGATCGGCGATCCGCAGGTGCGCAACCGCGGCACGATCGGCGGCTCCATCGCCAACAACGATCCGGCGGCCGACTATCCGGCGGCGTGCCTTGCCCTCGGCGCCACGATCAAGACGGACAAGCGCGAGATCCCCGCCGACGAGTTCTTCAAGGGCATGTTCGAGACCGCCCTCAAGCCCGGCGAGCTGATCGTGTCGGTGAGCTTCCCGGTGGCCGAGAAGGCCGCCTACATGAAGTTCGGCCAGCCCGCCTCGCGCTACGCGCTGGTCGGCGTGTTCGTCGCCAAGGGCCCGGCCGGAGCCCGCGTCGCCGTCACCGGTGCGGCCGCAGCCGTGTTCCGCTGGAAGGAAGCCGAAGCCGCACTCGCCAAGTCGTGGTCGGCGTCGGCGATCGAGGGGCTGAAGGTCCAGGCCTCCGGTCTCAACGGCGACATCCACGCGGGGCCGGAATATCGCGCCCACCTGATCGGCGTGATGGCAAAGCGGGCGCTGGCCGCCGCCGGCTGACGCGGCGTCAGCGCAGGAAGCCCAGGATCGCCTGCGGATCTGAATTGGCGATCGACAGCGCCTGCACCCCGAGCTGCTTCTTGACCTGAAGCGCCTGCGAGGCGGCTGCCGCCTTGCCGAGATCAGCGTCGACGAGCGCGCCGAGGCCCAGCGTCGACGCATCGGACATGTTCGCGACGAACTGGCCCTGCAGGCGCAGCGTGCGCGTGTCCGAAGCGTTCTGCGCCAGCGAGGTCGCGACGACCTGCGCGAACGTCGCGAGGCAGCCCAGCCCGATCACGGCAAGCGAAGCCGTCGTGAAGTAGTCGGTCCCGACCAGCGTCGTATGGTAGGCCCCGACGCTCGACTGCGCCGACATCGTGATCGACGATGCGTCGGCATCGGCGAGAAACGTCTTCGAGGTCGAGGCGAGCGACAGCAGGTTGGCGCCGTTGTAGTTCGCCTGCGCGATGAAATTGCCGAGCTGGCCTTCCATCGCGATGACATCGGCGGTGTAGATGCTGCGCTGGGAAGCGCTGATCGAGCCGTCGGCAAGCTGGGTCACTTTCGCCTGCATGTTGTTGAGCAGGTTCGAGATGCCCGTCAGCGCCGACTGCGTGACCCCGCCGAGCCCCACCCCGTTGGCAAGCGAGGCCTGCACGGCCTGGAAGGCCTGGAGGTTGCCGCGAATGCCCTGGGCCACCGAGAAGACCGAGGCGTCGTCGCGCGCATCCGCGACGCGGTACCCGGTCTGGACCCGTTTCTCGGCATCGCCGAGCACGGCATCCGTCGTGCGCAGCGAAGCCAGGGCGGCGATCGCGCCGATGTTGGTGTTGACGGAGTTCGACATGGGGGATGCCGTCCTCGAATCGGTGGGAAATAGATTATTACTATCTACGATATGCCGCCGGTCGATCAAGTGCCGAGGCGAGGAAGTCCGAGATGTCGTCCATCATCCGGAGATCGCCCGCGAAGTTCGTGGTCAGGCCGAGCATGATGTCGGCATGGCCGGTCGCGGGATAGAGGATGTCGCGCGCCTTCCCGCCGCCCGCGCGGATCGCGGCGGCGAGTGCGGCCGACTGGCGCGACGAAACCACCACGTCGGTCTCGCCGTGCAGCAGCAGGAAGGGCGGAAGATCGCGCGTCGGCCCGGCTTTCGCGAGGGCGAGCGGCTGCGTCGCCGCATTGTCGGCGACATGGCCGAAGGCGGCCAGCAGGGCGCGCCCCCGCTTGGGATCGAAATCGGCGGGGCCGGAGATCGCGACGACGCCCGCGATGCGCGCCGGCGGCACCTTGCGCCCCAGCACCGCCATCGTCGCGTTGTAGGCCCCGGCCGAGTGGCCGATCAGCAGCACGCGCGCATCCTTGCCGCCGTGGTGCCGGACATTGGCCAGCGTCCAGTCGACGGCTGCGGCCGCATCGTCGACGAATTCGGGGAAGCGGACCGACGGGGTGAGCCGATAGTCGGGCAGCACCACGACGAAACCGCGGCGCACCAGCGCTTCGGCCACGAACCGGTACTGCGCCTTGCTGCCCGACGCCCACGACCCGCCGTACCAGAAGATCGCGACGGGCGCGCCCGAAGCCCCTTCCGGCGCGTAGACGTCCAGCTTCTGGCGCGGATCGGGACCGTAGGCGATGTCCCGGCTCGCCACGTAGCCGTCGGTCGGCGTGAGCGCGTCGAGCAGCCCGAGCCCCGAGCACGCGGACAGGAAGGCGGCGCACAGCGCCGCAAACGCCACCCTTCCGAAAGCCCGTACGGTCATGCCATTCTGTTCCTTCGTTCCTGATACGATCCCTGACCCCAAGAAGATCACATGAATCCGAAGCCGACCCTGCCGGCAAGCGTCGATGCCACGCTCGCCCTGCTCGCCGAACATCGCTATATCGCCGACCGGAGCCTCGCGACGGCGCTCTATCTGTCGCTGAAGCTGGGAAGACCGCTGTTCCTGGAGGGCGAGCCGGGCACCGGCAAGACCGAGATCGCCAAGGTCCTGGCCGCCGCCCTCGGCCGGCGCCTCATCCGCCTGCAGTGCTACGAGGGGCTCGACGCGAGCACGGCCGTCTATGAGTGGAACTACCCACGCCAGATGATGGAGATCCGGCTGGCGGAAGCGGCCGGAACCAGCCGCCAGACTCTCGACGAGGCGATCTTCTCCGAGCGCTTCCTGATCCGCCGCCCGCTGCTCGAAGCGCTGTCGCCCGATCCCGCCGGCCCGCCGGTCCTGCTGATCGACGAGCTCGACCGCGCGGACGAGCCGTTCGAGGCCTATCTGCTGGAAGTGCTCGGCGACTGGCAGGTGACGATCCCGGAGCTGGGCACGATCAAGGCCCCCGCCCCGCCGCTCGCCATCGTCACGTCCAACCGCACGCGCGAGGTCCACGACGCGCTCAAGCGCCGCTGCTTCTACGCCTGGGTCGATTTTCCGACCGCCGAGCGCGAACTCGCCATCGTGCGCACCAAGTGCCCGGGCGTGGGCGAAGCGCTGTCGGCGCAGGTCGTCGCGTTCGTGCAGAAGCTGCGCGGCGAGGAACTGTTCAAGCTGCCGGGCGTGGCCGAAACGCTCGACTGGACCAACGCGCTCGTGGCGCTGGACCGCATCGCCCTCGACCCCGCCACGATCGACGACACGCTGGGCGCGTTGCTCAAGTATCAGGACGACATCGCCAAGATCCGCGGCACGACGGCCCTGAAACTCCTCAAAGAGGTGGAGGCCGGAGCCGGCGCATGAGCGAGGCGGGAACGCTGCTGGAAAACGTCGTGCGCTTCACGCGCCTGTTGCGCGCCGCCGGCCTGCCGGTCGGGCCGGGCCGCGGGATCGAGGCGGCGCGCGCGGTCGAGGCGGCGGGTCTTTCGCGCAAGGTCGACCTCTACTGGGCACTGCACGCCACGCTGGTCAACCGGCGCGAACAGCACGAGATCTTCGACCAGGCGTTCCGGCTGTTCTGGCGCGATCCCAAGCTGCTCGAACGCGCGATGGGCATGCTGCTACCCAGTGCGGTCGACCCCGATGCGGACGAGCCCAAGGACCCGACGCTGCGCCGCGTGGCCGAAGCCTTCCACCGCCCGCCGCCCGCCGGCAGCGACGGCACGCCGGAAGACCGCACCGACTTCGACGCCGCGATGACGTGGTCGGACAGCGAGCTTCTGCAGAAAAAGGATTTCGAGCAGATGAGCGCGGAGGAGATGGCCGCCGCCACGCGCGCCCTGCGGCACTTCGCGGCCCCCTTCCCCGAGCGCGCGACACGCCGCTTCCGCATCGGCACCGGCGGAAGGCGGCTCGATCCGCGCGCAACGATGCGCGCGATGCTGCGCTCGGGCGGCGATCTCGTGCATCTGCGCTTCAAGGAGCGGCGCACCGAGCACCCGCCGCTGGTCGTGCTGCTCGACATCTCCGGCTCGATGGAACGCTATGCGCGAGTCTTCCTGCATTTCGTCCATCTGCTGGTCAACGACCGCGAGCGCGTCCACGTCTTCCTGTTCGGCACGCGGCTGACCAACGTGACGCGCGCACTGCGCCGCAAGGACATCGACCTTGCGCTGGCGAAAGTGAGCGAACTGGTCGACGACTGGTCCGGCGGGACGCGCATCGGTGCGTGCCTGCACGAGTTCAACTGGCACTGGAGCCGGCGCGTGCTGGCGCGCAGCCCGACGGTGCTGCTGGTCACCGACGGGCTCGACCGCGAGGGCGGCCAGGGACTGTCGCGCGAGGTCGAGCGGCTCGCCAAGTCTTCCGGGCGTCTGGTATGGCTCAACCCGCTCTTGCGCTTCAGCGGATTCCAGCCCAAATCATTGGGCGTGCGGGCCATCCTGCCGCATGTCGACGAGTTCCGCCCGGTGCACAACCTCGCCAGCCTCGCGGGCCTCGTCGAGGCGCTCGCGGCCCCGCCGGGTCCGCGGCGCACGGGCCGCTTCGAATGGAAGGGAATGGCCGCATGAGCGACGATGTCCTCGATCAGGCCGCCGGCTGGCGCCGGGAAGGTCGCAAGGTCGCCCTCGCCACCGTCGTCACCACATGGGGTTCCTCCCCGCGACCGGTGGGCTCGCAGCTTGCCGTCGACGGTACGGGCAAGTTCGTCGGCTCGGTGTCCGGCGGCTGCATCGAAGGAGCAGTCATCAAGGAAGCGCTCGACGCCATCGGCACCGGGCGGCCGCGGCTGCTCGATTTCGGCGTGACGAACGAGCAGGCCTGGGACGTGGGCCTCGCGTGCGGCGGCAAGGTGCAGGTCTATGTCGAGAGGCTCGACTAGGCCATGAAGCCGGAAATCCTCGAATCGCTCCAGAAGGCGCGTGCCGCCAAGCGGCCGGTGGCCCTCGCCACGAACCTGAAATCGGGCGAACAGAAGCTGATCTTCGAGACCGAGAGCGAGGGGCCGCTGTGCCTCGACGTGGACATGCTGGCGGGCGCCGCCGACATGCTGAAGCGCGACGAGAGCGGCACGCTCCAGACCGGGGCCGGCCCGGTCTTCATCCATGCCTTCAATCCGCCGCCGCGCCTGATCGTCGTGGGGGCCGTGCACATTGCCGATCCGCTGGCGCGCATCGCCACGCTTGCCGGCTACGGCACCACGCTCGTCGATCCGCGCCGCGCCTTCGCGGGCTCCCAGAAATTCGAAGGCTACGAGATCTCGACCGCCTGGCCGGACGAGGCGATGGCGGTCCTGAAGCCCGACGTGCGCACGGCGATCGTAACGCTGACGCACGATCCCAAGATCGACGATCCCGCACTCGAAGCGGCCCTCAACTCGCCCGCGTTCTATGTGGGCGCACTCGGTTCGCGCAAGACGCATGCCGCGCGCCTCGAGCGGCTGAAGGAACGCGGATTCACCGAGGCCCAGCTCGCGCGCATCCGCGGGCCCGTCGGGCTTGCCATCGGCGCCCTGTCGCCGGCCGAGATCGCCGTGTCGATCGTCGCCGAGATCACCAAGATCCGTCGCGGGGAATGACGCGATGCGTTTCGGCCCCACCCGCATCGACGAGGTCGAAGGGGCGATCCTCGCGCACGGGCTGAAGCTGCCCGGCATCGCCTTTCGCAAGGGCCGCGTGCTGTCGGCCGAAGACGTCGCGGCCCTTCGCGCCGCCGGGATCGGCGAGGTGGTCGCCGCCCGTCTGGAAGCCGACGACGTACCGGAGAACGAGGCGGCCCACGCGCTCGCCAAGGCGATCGGCGGCGAAGGCGTGGATGTGGCTGCCCCGTTCACCGGGCGGTGCAACCTGTTCGCGCGGGCGGGCGGTCTCTCGCGCATCGATGCGGCCCTCGTGGCGGCCCTCAATTCGGTCGACGAGGCGATCACCGTCGCCACGCTCGACGACTTCGCGCCCGTGCCTGCGCGTGGCATGCTGGCGACCATCAAGATCATCCCGTTCGCGGCCCCGCGTGCCGCCTTGCGCAAGTGCCTGGCGCTGGCCGCGGCGTCGAAGGCCGTGTCGCTCGCCCCCTATTGCGCACGGCGCGCGGCCCTCCTCCAGACCACGCTGCCCGGCCTGAAACCCTCGATCCTCGAGAACACCGAGGCCGCGACCCGCGCGCGGCTTGCCGCACTGGGCGGCGAACTTGCGGTCGCGAAGACCTGCGATCATGCGGTGGGTGCCGTGGCGGCGCGCCTGCGCGAACTTGCCGGACAGGGCTTCGATCCGATCCTCGTCCTGGGCGCTTCGGCCGTCGTCGACCGGCGCGACGTGATCCCGGCCGCGATCGAGGCGGCGGGCGGGAAGATCGAACGTTTCGGCATGCCGGTCGATCCCGGCAATCTCCTGCTCCTCGCTTCCATCGGCACGCAGCGCGTGATCGGCCTGCCGGGCTGCGCGCGTTCGCCCAAGCTGAACGGGTTCGACTGGATCCTGCAGCGCCATGCCGCCGGCATCGCCGTCGACGGCGCGGCCGTCGCTTCGCTCGGCGTCGGCGGGCTTCTGGCCGAAATCCCGCGCCCGGCACCGCGCGCCGGCACGGCGGCGCCCACGGCACCGCGCATCTGCGCGATCGTGCTGGCGGCCGGGAAGTCGTCGCGCATGGCGCCCGCCAACAAGCTGTTCGTCGAGATCGACGGGCTCAGCCTGCTCGACCGCGCGGTCGAGGCGGCGACGGGCTCCGCCTGCGTGGAAACGGTCGTGGTGATCGGCAACGAGGCGGCGCGCGCGCGCGCCGGCCTTGCCGGGCGCAAGGTGCGCATCGTCGAGAACCGGGATTTCGCGCAAGGCCTCGCCACGTCGCTGCGCGCGGGCCTCGGCGCCGTGTCCGCCGACTGCGACGGCGTCGTCGTGCTGCTGGGCGACATGCCGCAGGTGACGGCAGCGCATGTCGACAGGCTCGTCGCGGCCTTCGCCCCGCACGAGGACCGCGCGATCTGCGTGGCCACGCACACCGGAAAGCGCGGCAATCCGGTCCTGTGGGCACGGCGCTTCTTCGACGAGATGATGGCGCTGGACGGCGACCAGGGGGCCCGCTCGCTGGTCCGGCGGCACGAGGACAAGGTCTGCGAGGTCGAGATGGACGACGACGCCGTCCTCGTCGACCTCGACACGCCCGAAGCGCTTGCCGCGTTCCGCGCGGCCCAGGAGAAGCGCGCATGACGTCCGCGCTTCGTCGCCAGTTCCCGATCCTGGGCGACGGGATCGCGTATCTCGACAGTGCGGCAAGCGCGCAGATGCCGTTCGGCGTGCTGGGGGCGGTGCGCGATTTCGAAACCGCGCACCGCGCCAACGTCAAGCGCGGCGTCCACCGGCTTGCCGAGGCGGCGACGGAAGCCTACGCGCAGGCGCGCGTCCGGGTCGCCTCGTACCTTTCGGTGCCCGCCGACGAGATCGTGTTCACCGGCGGCACGACAGGGTCGATCAATCTCGTGGCGCATTCGTTCGGCGCGACGCTCGCACCGGGCGACGAGATCGTGCTGAGCGGTCTCGAACACCATTCCAACATCGTGCCGTGGCAGATGCTGGCGGCGCGCGGCGGCATTGTCCTGCGGTTCCTTCCCGTCACCGACGAAGGCCGCATCGACGTTTCCGCCCTGCCCGCCCTGCTCGGTCCGCGCACGAAGCTGGTGGCGCTGGCGCACGTGTCGAATGTCACGGGTGCCGTGCTCGATCCCGCCCCGGTCGTCGCGGCGGCGCATGCGGCGGGCGCACGCGTGCTGCTCGACGGGGCGCAGCGCGTTCCGCACGGCCCCGTCGATCTCCCCGCCCTCGGCGTCGATTTCTACGCCTTCAGCGGCCACAAGCTGTACGCGCCGCACGGGATCGGCGTGCTGTGGGCCAAGGCCGAACTCCTCGACGCGATGCCGCCCTTCATGGGCGGGGGTGAGATGATCGCGCGTGTCGAGCTTTCGGGGAGTACGTGGGCAAAGCCGCCGGCGAAATTCGAAGCGGGCACGCCGCCCATCGGGGCCGCCATCGGCCTGGGTGCGGCATGCGACTGGCTTTCGGGCCTGCCCTGGACCGCGATCGCGGCGCAAGAAGCCCGCCTTGCCCAGCGCCTGCTCGACGGGCTGCAGGCCACACCGGGCATCCGCATCCTCGGACCTTCGGGCCTGCAGGCGCGTGCCCCGGTCGTGTCGTTCGACATGGCGGGGGCCCACCCGCACGACGTCTGCCAGATCATGGACGGCAAGGGCGTGGCGCTGCGCGGCGGGCACCACTGCGCGCAGCCGCTGCACGCGCGCTTCGACCTTGCCGGCACGACGCGCGCCTCGCTCGCCCTCTACAGCGACGATTCCGACATCGACCGTTTCTTCGAAGGGCTTGCCGAAGCAAGGCGCGTGCTTCTGTGAGCGACGCGCTCTATCACGACGAGATCCTGGCACGCGCCAAGGACACCGCGCGCGAAGGAAGGCTCGAAGCGCCCGACCGCACCGCCACGCTCGACAACCCGCTGTGCGGCGACCGGGTGACGCTCGATTTCGCGCTGTCGGACGGGCGCATCGACAAGGTCCGCCATTTCGTACGCGGCTGCGCCTTGTGCCGCGCGTCGGCCGCCACGCTGGCCGCCATCCTCGAAGGCGGAACGAAGGCGACGGTCGAGAGCGCGGCGGGCGGACTGGATGCCGTTCTTGCCGGCGGAACCGACGCGGCCGGCTGGCAGGTCTTCGCCCCCGTGGGCCGGCACAAGAGCCGCCACGACTGCGTGCGCCTGCCGATCGCCGCCGCGAAGGCCGCCTTCGAGGCTTGATTTGCCGGTCCGACCCCGGTACAAGCAGCCCGCTTTCGATGCCGGCAACGGCCGACGTTCCCTTCGTCTAGAGGCCTAGGACACCACCCTTTCACGGTGGATACAGGGGTTCGAATCCCCTAGGGAACGCCAATTTTTACAGATACTTGCGATCTATATCTACTTTGAATTATAAGGTTGTTTGGCCGCCCTCTGGCGGTGCGAATCCGCGTAGATCGGGAAGCGGCCGATGAAGCCCGCGAACATCCTTTTCCTGCACCAGAACTTCCCCGGCCAGTACCGGCAGCTCGCCCCGGCGCTTGCCGCGCGCGGGCACCGCGTGCGTTCCCTGTCGATCCGCCGGAACGCGCCGCTCGACGGCGTCGTGTCGGAAACCTATGCGCCCACACGCGGCACGATGCGCGAGGCGCACCCGTGGGCACAGGATTTCGAGACCAAGATCCTGCGCGGCGAGGCCTGCGCGCAGGCCATCGGCAGGATGGCGGCCGGCGGCTTCGTGCCCGACATCGTGTGCGCCAATCCCGGCTGGGGCGAGGCGATGTTCGTCAAGGACGTGCTGCCCGACGCGCGCCTGCATCTCTATCTCGAATTCTTCTATCCCACGCGCGGCGGCGACACCGGCTTCGACCCGGAATTCGCACCCGACAGCGTGGGTGCCCGCGCGCACGCGCGCTCCAAGCGGGCCGCCCAGCTCCTGTCGCTCGACGCGATGGACAGCGCCGTCGCCCCGACGCGATGGCAGCGCGACACGTTCCCGGCGGTCTATCGCGACCGCATCGAGGTGTGCTTCGACGGCGTGGATACCGGCACCGTGCGGCCCGATCCGGCGGCGACGCTCGAACATGGCGGCCACACGTTCCGCGCGGGCGATCCGGTCGTCACGTTCGTCAGCCGCAATCTCGAGCCCTACCGCGGCTACCACGTGTTCATGCGCGCGTTGCCGCGCCTGCTGGCGGAGATGCCCGACGCGCATGTCCTCGTCGTCGGCGGCGATGGCGTCAGCTACGGGGCCGCACCGAAGGACGGCATATCGTACCGAAAGCGCTTCTTCGACGAGGTCGCCGGCCGCATCGATCCGGGCCGCGTCCATTTCCTCGGCACGGTCCCCTATCCGACCTTCCTGCGCGTGCTGCAGGTCTCGGCCGCGCACGTCTACCTCACCTATCCGTTCGTGCTGTCGTGGTCGATGGTCGAGGCGATGGCCGCCGGCTGCCTCGTCGTGGGCTCGCGCACCGGGCCGGTCGAGGAAGTGATCCGCGACGGCGTCAACGGCCGGCTCGTCGATTTCTTCGATGCCGAAGCGCTTGCCGGCACGCTCGCGCGTGCTCTGCGCGATCCCGGCGCCCAGCGTGCCCTTCGCGCGGAGGCCCGCAGGACGGCCGTCGGGAACTACGATCTCGCCGCCTGCCTCGCGCGCCAGGTGGCGCTCGTTGAAGCCTGAAGGATCAGCCCCAGACCGGCGGCGGCGGAATGCTCGCCACGAGGCTCGACAGGCCGTCGGAATAGCGCTTGCGCAGTTCCATCCAGTAGGGATCGTCCTTCTCGAGCGTGGCGAAGTTCTTCGCCGAGAAACTGTCGGCGGCGTAGCGCAGCAGGTCGATGGGCGCGTCGACCGAGAGGTTGCTGCGCATCGTGGCGTCGAAGGACAGCAGCGAGAGCTTCGCCGCCTCGTCGAGCGTGCTGTTCCCGGTGAGCGCGCGGTCGAGGATCGGCTTGCCGTACTTGGTCTCGCCGAGCTGGAGGAAGCGCGAGCGGTCCGACGCCTCGACGAAGTTGCCGGCCGAATAGATGTGGAACAGGCGCGGCGGCTCGCCGGCGATCTGGCCGCCGACGAGGAAGTTGCCGTTCGGATCGCCGAAGGGCTGCACGAAACTGCCGTCGCGTCCGATCACCTCGCGCAGCTTGGCCCCGACCATCATCGCCACGTCGAACATGGTGTTGGCGCCGTGGAGGTCCTGGCCGTAGAGGCCGGTCCCCGCCGTCTCGCGGAACGCGCTGACGACGGCCTGCGTCGTGGCGAGGTTTCCCGCCGACAGGATCGCGATGACGCGCCGGCCGGGCACTTCGAAAATGGCGAGCTTCTTGACCAGCGCCACCTGGTCGACGCCGGCATTCGAACGCGAGTCCGAGGCGAGCACGAGCCCCGCCGGCAGCAGGATCCCAAGGCAATACGTCATCGACATCCCCCAATGCTCCGGCTTCGCGCCGGTTCACCCAAGCATCGACTTTGGCGGCGGAAGCTGCAAGTCTTGTCGCGACTTCGGGGGAGGTGACGGCGTGACGGGCAAACACGATCTGGCGGGCCTCGTCGCGTCCGTGCGCGAAGACATCGCGCCGCAGTTCGGCAGCGGCAAGGTCGCCGACTACATCCCGGCCCTCGCCCGCGTCGATCCGCGCCATTTCGGCATCGCCATCTCGACCTGCGACGGCGAGACCGCCGCGGCCGGAGATGCGGACGTCCCGTTCTCGATCCAGAGCGTGTCCAAGGTCTTTACGCTGACGCTGGCGCTCGGCCGCGTGGGCGACGCGCTCTGGCGCAGGGTCGGGCGCGAGCCGTCGGGTTCGCCGTTCAACTCGATCGTCCAGCTCGAACGCGAACAGGGCATCCCGCGCAACCCGCTGATCAATGCCGGCGCGCTCGTCGTCACCGACGCGATCCTCGCCGGGCGGCGGCCGGAGATCGCGGTCGCCGAGATCCTGACGTATCTGCGCGAGCTTGCCGACGATGCCGGCGTCAGCGTCGACCGCGAGGTCGCGCGCTCGGAAGCGGAGACCGGCTTCCGCAACGCCAGCCTCGCCAACTTCATCCGCGCCTTCGGCAACATCGCGAACCCCGTGGGCAACGTGCTCGAGACCTATTTCAACCAGTGCGCGCTCGCGATGAGCTGCCGCCAGCTCGCCCATGCCGGGCTGTTCCTGGCCAACGGCGGCATCGATCCGGTCGGCGGCCGGCGCGTCGTGGGACCGGACGAGGCGCGGCGCATCAACGCGATCATGATGACCTGCGGCCACTACGACGCGTCGGGCGACTTCGCGTTCCGCGTCGGCCTGCCGGGCAAGAGCGGCGTGGGCGGCGGCATCCTCGCGATCGCGCCGCGCCGGGCGGCGATCGCGGTATGGTCACCGGGCCTCAACGCCTCGGGAAACTCGCTGGTGGGGGCGCTGGCGCTGGAAAGCCTGTCGCGGCGGACCGGCTGGTCGGTGTTCTAGATCTCGACGAGCGCCACGACGATCATCGACACGCCGGTCCCGTTCTCCGACAGCGGCAGCATCAGCGTCTCGCTGGCGATCCGCCTTCCGTCGAGATGCAGCGTGCGCGCGAAGACCAGCGGGCGGCGCGCGGCGACGACGCGGTCGTAGGCGGTGCGCACGGCCTGGCGCTGCTTCTCGAAAGGCCATTCGTCGACCCACATGCCCGTCGCCTCGACGCCGAACTTCTCGCGCCACCATGTGCCGACGAGCCGCCAGCGATAGACGCGCGGATCGTCGTGGATCTCGACGAGCGCCACGTTCCCCAGAAGATACGCGAAGTCGATCGGATCGATGTCGGCACGCCGCGGCATCTCGCGCCCGGCCCGGCACTTTTCCCAATAGGCCAGCAGGCGACGCAGCCGCTCGTCTCCGACGGACGCCGGATCGAGGCTTTCCGGCGCGCTCACAGGATGTCCACGCAGCCGAGCACGGCCTGCACGCCCGAGGCGTCCCCGAAGGGAAGCATCAGCCGGCGGTACCGGAGCAGCAGGAAACCCTCGATGCCCTTGACGGCCCGATAGTGCGGCACGCGCTGCGTCAGCACGCGCTCGTAGGCCGGCAGGGCGTAGCGCCGGTGCAAATAGGACTGCTCGTCGACATGCTCGCCGATCGGATCGTGCGCGAACTTCGCGAGGATGTCGGCACCGACGTAGGAATAGCGGAGCCTCGATGCGGGCGGCACGACGTCGACGACGAAGACCGTCCGGTCGAACGGCGCCTGGCGCTCGATGCCCCAGCCCTTCAGCATCGCGGGCGGCGGGATCGTGCCGTCGGTCCGCCCGATGCGCCAGATGTCGAACACGGCTTGCATGCGCTCGGACGCCTCGCGCCGGAACGCGGTACCCTCCCCGGTCCGCAGCCAGATGCGGTTCGCGTATCCGGGGTCGCGCTGGAGCGTGCCGGCCAGCTTCTCGAGAAGCTGGGCCGGCGACAGCGGCTTGACGACATAGGCCGAGATGTCGCGGGCGCGTGCTTCGGCGACCGCGCGCTCGCGCGCGTCCCCGGTGACGAGCAGGAACGGCACGTCCGGATCGATCGCGCGGATCGCCTCGAACAGCTCGAAGCCGTTGCGCTTGGGCATGTGCAGGTCCGAGACGACCGCGTCGATCTTCGCCGTGCCGGAGGCGAAGATCGCCAGCGCCTCTTCGCCGTCCGCCGCGAGCAGCACGTTGCCGATGCCGATCCCTTCGAGAATCTTCCGGATCAGGGTCCGGGCAAAGGCGTCGTCGTCGGCGACCAGCACGACGAGGTCGGAGGGAAAGGTATCGGGAAGGCGCATCGGTCAACTCTTGCCAGTGCCCCGTCGGGGATTCAACGGTCAGTCCGGCAATGCAGAAACGAAGCGTCGAATTCACTTTAATATTGGAATATAATATCTTGTTATATCATCATAATAATACGTTTATTGACGCAAACAATTCAAATTTTAGGGAACCTTTAACTTTATTGCTCTAGTTATCCACAGTTGGAAACGTGGGGCTCGACGGAGGTCCCCGCGCATTCCGGGAGTCCGCGAATTGCCTGCCAGTGCCAGCCAGATCCCGCCGTCCATCGGCAGCCAGCCCTGCGTCGACCCGCCACGCGGATCGCTTGCGCAATGCTTCGCGCACATGATCCGGCATTTCGACCTCGCGGACGCCGCCGAGAACATGCCGGCACCGCCCGAAACGCCGGGCGCCTTCGTCGATGCCTGCGCCAAGATGGGGCTCGAGGCCGAAGCGCGGACCATCATGGTCGAGGCCGTGCCGCGCCAGCCGATGCCCGTGGTGCTGATGCTGAAAGGCGCGCAGGCGGCGATCGCGACCGAAGCGCGGCCGGAATCGCTGCGCGTTCTGGCACCCGCGACGGGGCGCAGCGAATGGCTCGACATGGCCGAACTCAACGCGCTTTACGCCGGGGCGGCCATCTTCGTGCAGCCGCGCCGCGAAGCCGCACAGACCGATCCGGCCGACGAGATCGAGAAGCCCAAGAGGAAGCGCTGGTTCTGGCAGGCGCTGTTCCTCGCCTGGCCTTCGTACATCCATGTCGTGCTCGGCTCGATCCTGATCAACGTGCTGGCCATGCTGGCCCCGCTCTATTCGATGACGGTCTACGACCGCGTCGTGCCCAACGCCGCGATCGAGACGCTGTGGGTCATGTCGACCGGCATCCTGCTCGTCTACCTGTTCGATTTCGCGATCCGCATGCTGCGCGGCTATTTCGTCGACTTCGCCGGCAAGCGGGTCGACGCCCTGCTCGCCTCGCGCATCTTCGACCAGGTCATCCGCATCCGGCTCGAGAGCCGCCCGTCTTCGGCCGGCGGATTCGCCAACAACCTGCGCGAATTCGAGACGCTGCGCGAATTCTTCTCTTCGGCGACGGTCACCACACTCGTCGACCTGCCCTTCGTCGTGATGTTCCTCGCGGGCATCTGGTTCATCGGCGGCTGGCTCGTGCTCACGCCGCTGTTCGCGTTCCCGATCGTGCTGCTCGTGGGCCTCGCGATCCAGATCCCGCTCGAACGCGTCGTCAAGCAGGCCATGGCGCTGGGTGCGATCCGTCACGCCGTCCTCGTCGAGACCGTCGCGGGCCTCGAGACGATCAAGACCGTGGGTGCGGGCGACCGCATGCAGAACCGCTGGGAAGCCTCGGTCGAAGCGTCGGCGGGTGCGGCCGTCACCTCGAAGGTCTATTCGTCGCTCGCCATCAACTTCTCGATGCTGGCGCAGAACCTCGTGACGATGCTCATCATCATGCACGGCGTCTACCTGTTCACCGAGAACATGCTGACCACCGGCGCCCTGATCGCCTGCACGATGCTGGCCGGCCGCGCGATGGCGCCGCTGGGGCAGATCGCCGGCATCCTCACCCGCCTCAAGCAGAGCCAGGCCTCGCTCGACACGCTCGACGGGATAATGGCGCTGCCCAAGGAAGGCGACGCGCGCCGGCGCTATCTGGAACGCGAGAACCTGACCGGCGAGATCGAATTCCGCAACGTCTCGTTCGCCTATCCGGGCCAGGGCAACGAGGTGCTGCGCAACGTCAGCTTCACGATCCGCGCGGGCGAGCGCGTGGGCATCGTCGGTCCGATCGGCTCGGGCAAGAGCTCGATCCTGAAGCTGCTGCTCGGCCTGTACCGCGCCAAGGAAGGCCAGATCATGGTCGGCGGGGCCGACATCCGCCAGCTCGATCCGGACGACCTGCGCAAGCACATCGGCGCGGTCCCGCAGGACGTGATCCTGTTCGCGGGCTCCGTGCGCGACAACATCGCGGTCGGCGTGCCCTATGCCGAGGACAAGGAAATCCTCGAAGCCGCACAGCTCGCCGGCGTCGACGAGTTCGTGCGCCAGCATCCCGAGGGCTACGACTGGGCCGTCGGCGAGCGCGGCGAGCGCCTTTCCGGCGGACAGCGCCAGGCGATCGCGATGGCCCGCGCCGTGCTCCCCCGTCCCCGGATCCTCGCGATGGATGAGCCGACGAGCGCCATGGACCAGGGCTCCGAACAGGCGATGAAGATCCGCCTCGAGGAGATGCTCGAAGGCCGCACGCTCGTGCTCGTCGCGCACCGGCCGTCGATGCTTACGCTTGTCACGCGGCTCATCGTCATCGACCGCGGCCGCATCATCGCCGACGGGCCGCGCGAGAGGGTCCTCGAAGCGCTCGGCCGCCGCCGCCCGCAGGGCGGCGCTTCGCGCAGCGTCGAGCGGGTCGACTGATGGCCAACAAGTCGCCCGCCCTCGCTCGCCGCCAGGCCGCGGTCCCCGACCGCCTTGCCGGCACGCGCATTTCGCCGCCGGCCTGGGGCGCGTTGTTCTTCGTACTCGTCGCGGCCTTCATGGCGGCGGCGATCGTTTGGGCCAGCGTCGGTCGCGTCGACACATACGCGAGCGGCCTTGGCAAGGTCGTGCCGTCGCTTCAGGTCCAGCGCGTCCAGAACCTCGAAGGCGGGATCCTGAGCCAGCTTCTGGTCGGCGAAGGCGACAAGGTCGCCGAAGGCCAGATCGTCGCGCGCATCGACGACGTGGCGTTCGCGTCCGAGTTCCAGCAGAACCGCCAGCGCTATCTCGCCCTGTCGGCGGCCGTCAGCCGCCTCAAGGCCGAGATCACCGGGTCGCCCGCCCCCGAGTTCACCGACGAGACGCTCCTCGACGGCAAGGCATTTGTCGAAGCCGAGCGCGGCCTGTTCCAGAGCCGACGTCAGGAGCTGGAGTCCGCGCGGGAAGGCCTGCTGCGCCTGCTCACCCAGCGCCAGCAGGAACTCCGCACCTTCCAGGACCGCGAGAACTGGCTGACTCGCAGCCATGAACTTTCGAACAGGGAACTCGAGATCGTGCGCGAGGTGGCCGAACGCGGCTACCGCTCGCAGCTCGACCTGATCCGCCTGCAGCGCCAGTCGAACGAGATCGACGGCCAGCTTCGTGCCGCACGCCTGGCCATCCCCGGCTCGCGCGCGGCGATCGCCGAGATCGAGGCACGCCTAGCGGAGCGCGAGCGCGCCTACCGCCGCGAGGCGTCGGTCGAGCTTGCCCAGCGCGGCTCGGAACTGGCCACGACGGCGGAGATCCTACGCTCGATGGCCGACCGGGTGGCGCGGCGCGACGTGCGCGCGCCCACGTCGGGTACCGTCAAGCAGATCGCGCAGCGCACCATCGGCGGCGTGCTCGAACCGGGCAGCGTCATCATGGAGATCGTGCCGAGCGAGGACGAACTTCTCGTCGAGGCCCGCATCCGGCCCAGCGACATCGCCTTCGTACATGTCGGCCAGACCGCGCTTGTGAAGATCACGGCCTACGACTTCTCGATCTATGGCGGCATCCACGCGACGGTCGCCCGGATCAGCGCCGACACGATCCCGGACGAGCGCGGCGAGCCGTGGTTCATCGTGCGGGTCCGGGCCGACCGGATGAGCCTGGGCGATGCCGAACGGCCGCTGCCGATTTCGTCGGGAATGACCGCGATGGTCGATATCGTTACTGGCCAGCGGACCGTCTTGCAGTATCTTCTGAAGCCGATCCTCAAGGCGACGGACAGGGCGCTGACGGAGCGCTGACCGACCGCCCCCAGAGGACCGACGCCAGACAACGCGAACCCCGTGGGACCGATGCCAGATCCGAAGAAGCCGACCGCTCGCCCCGCAGCACCCGCACCTGCACCCGCCCCCGAGAATTCCGGCCTGCCGCCGCTCTACCAGCGGGTCCGGCCGATCGAGCCCGCGCGCCATGCCGAATGGGGAATCGCCGACCTGCGTTCGTACACTTTCGCGGCCAAGTCGCGCGCGATCCCGATTACCGGCGCGGAGTTCCCCACGGCGGCGCGCGACTATCCCATTGTGTTCGTCACCAAACCTACGCCGATGGCGGCGATCCTCGTCGGGCTGCGGCCCGACGAGAACCTGTTCGTCGACGGCAAGGGCACGTGGCGCCCGGGCAGCTACATGCCCGCCTACCTGCGCCGCTATCCCTTCCTGATCGCCCAGTCGCCCGACGGCGACCGCCTGATCCTGTGCGTCGACGAAGGCAGCGAACTGGTTTCCGACAAGGCGCCGCTGCGCTTCTTCGAGGACGGAAAGCGCTCGAAATATCTCGACCGGATGCTGCAGCTCGGGGCCGACATCCACCGCGATCAGGTGCGCACGGCGCAGATCGTCCTGCTTCTCGAAAAGCTCGGCCTGCTGATCGAACGGCGGATCGAGGTCGGCCTGCCGGGGGGCGAGCGCATCGGATTCCAGGGCTTCGGCGTGGTCGACGAGCGCAAGCTCAACGAACTGCCCGACGACAAGTTCCTCGAGCTGCGCCGCTCGGGCGGGCTCGGGCTCGTCTATCTCCATCTCGTGTCGTTCGCGAACCTGCGCCAGCTCGGCGACATCGCCGCCGAGCGCAAGCCCGCCCCCGAGAAACCCACGAAAGCCGGCTAGGGCCGGATCCGTCCGCCGGACGCGAGGTATCGCAGGCCCGGCTCAGACCTGGTTCTGGCTCGCCGTCAGCAGCAGGTCGTCGAGGCTGTTGACGGTCGTGTTCGCCAGCAGCAGCGACCATTCCGGGGCGCCCGGTGCCGCGTTGTCGACGCCGATATAGGCGCCCGCCGCCGTGTTCTCGAGCGTCAGATGCGCCGCCCAGTCGGACGGTACCGTGCCGCCGAATACAGCCGTGAAGTCGATGCGGTCTTCCGTCTGGTCGAAGCCCACCACCACGTCAGGCGTGTCGCTCGCGGCCGAGGCCATGACCACGTCGACGCCCGCCCCCATCGTGACGGTGACCTGGCCGGGCGACGTGTCGTGGACGGTCGGTGCGGGTGCGATCTCGATCGTCGCGATGGCCGTCGTCGAGTAGCCGAGCGCGTCGGTGACGTAGTAGCTGAAGCTGTCGGTGCCGGAGAAGCCGTTGGCGGGCACGTAGACATAGGTGCCGTCCTGGGCGACCTGCAGGGCGCCGTGCGCCGGACCACTCGCCATGCCGAACGACAGCGCATCGCCGTCCGGATCGAACGCGTCGAGCTGGCCGGCCGCGGCAGACCCGCCTTCGACCGCGATATGCTCGTCCAGCGCCGTCGGTCCGTTGTTCGCGGCGACGCCGAAGCTGTAGATCTTCTCCGAACTCGTTCCGTCGATCGGATCGAAGGTCTGGATCATGAAGCTGTCCTGACCCGAGAACGTGATCGGCGGGTTGTAGGTGAACGTCCCGTCGACATTCAGCGTCAGGCGGCCCGAATTGGCCGCATCGCCGATCGCGTAGAACTGCAGCGGGCCGTTCCCGTCCGTGGCGCTGATCTGGCCGGAAATCGGCACGCCCGAGCGCACGGCGTCGAATTCCGGCTGGTCGCCCCACACGGTGGGCAGTGCCACGAGGTTCATGTGGACCGACGCCGTTCCGGCGTTGGAAACGACGCCGTTGGCGTCGGTGACCTGGTACTGGAACGAATCCCAGCCCGTGTAGCCGTTGTTCGGCGTGTAGACGTAGTCGCCGTTGGCGTCGATCGTGACGGTGCCATGCGCCGCCTGCTGCGCCACGCTCCACACGAGATCGGCCTGCGCGGTCTCGATATCGGAACCGAGTGCGGCGAGGTTGCCCGAAAGGGGCGTGTTCATCGGCGAATAGCCGTTGGTGCCGAGCGCGTAGTCGCCCACGACCGAAGGCGCGTAGTTGACCGCCTCGAGCGTGATCGTGATGTAGGCCGGCTGTTCGGAGACGTTGCCGTCTCTATCGACCGCGCGCAGCTCGACCTGGAACGTACCCGACCAGTGCAGCGTCGGCCGGAACACGAATTCGCCGGTGTTGGTATTGATGAGTTCGAAGAGGCCGCCGCCCTGGCCCTGCGTGACGACCGGATCGAGCAGGTAGTACTGCCAGAGGGGCGTATCGGGATCGTACATCGGCACGGTGCCGTAGACGTACTGGTCCTGCAGGCCGGTGTACTCGACCGACTGGACGACCGGCTCGTTGCCGATGGGCGAAATGCCGACCGTCGCGGTGTACTCGGCCGAAGCGCCGTGCTCGTCGGTGATCGAATAGCGGAACGTGTCGGTGCCGTACCAGTCGGAATCGGGCACGTAGCCGTACTGCCCGCTGCCGAGATCGGTCAGCGTGCCGTGCGCGGGATTGCCGACGATCGCGAAGTTCGCGACCGCATCGCCCTCGATGTCGTAGGCCTCGAGAACGATCCGGACCCACTGGTCCTCGACCGTGAAGAAGGTGTCGATCAGCGGACGCGGCGCATCGTTGACCGGCGCGATGCCGATGTCGATCGTGCCGGACGTCCACGTCCGGAAGCCGTCGTTGCTGACCTCGTAGACCACGTGGTCCTGGCCGCTGATGTCGGGGCCCGAGACGTAGGTGAACCCGGCTTCGCCGTTGATCGTGAAGGTGCCGAGCGCCGGCGCCGAGACGACGCGATACTGAAGCGACGTGCCGTCGGGATTGATCGTCGCCCACGGCATGTTGAGCGGCGTGTCTTCGAGCGTCGCGGCGACGAGGTTGGCCGCCGTCGGCGTGTCGTGGACGGGTGCCACGGCCAGCGTGATGGTCTGGGTCGACGCGGCGCCGTACTGGTCGAGCATGCGCACGACGAAGCTGTCGGGGCCGTTGTAGTTGGCGTCCGGCGTATAGACGAAGCGGCCGTCGGGCTCGACCGTCACGACGCCGTGCTGCGGGCCCTGCCCGTCCGCGAGGCTGACCGTGAACTGGTCGCCCTCGACGTCGCGCGCCTGGATGTTGCCGGCAAGGACCGTGTCCTCGGCGAGCGCGAACTGGGTCGCCTGCGCGCCCGGCGCGTCGTTGGTCTCGTTGATCAGGATCGCGACGGTGGCCGACGCGGTGCCGCCGCGGCCATCGGACACGCTGAAGGTGAACGTTTCCGGCCCCATGTAGTTGAAGCCGGGCGTGTAGACGAACGTGCCGTCCGGATTGATCTGAAGGTCGCCGTTCGACGGGCCGCCGTTGTTCGCGACCGAGAAGGTCAGCGCATCGCCGTCGATGTCGCTCGCGACGAGCTGGCCGGTGAGCGGGACGTCCTGGCGCGAGAGATACGCCGCGACCGCCGCGACCGGCGGATCGTTCAGGTTCGTCACGCCGATCTGCTGCACCACCGTGACCGGCGGCGACTTGCCGTCGGTGACCGTGTAGCTGAAGCTGTCGGCACCGACGAAATTGGCGGCCGGCGTATAGGTGAACGAGCCGTCGGGTTGCAGCGTAAGCGTGCCGTGCGCGGGCCCCTGGCCGGGCACGAGCGCGTAGGCGAGCGTATCGCCGTCGACGTCGGTCACGGCAAGCTGGCCGGTCGTCACGCTGTCTTCGCCTGCCTGGATGGTCGCGGTTTCGCCGGACGGCGCGTCGTTGACCGAGGCGATGCCGACCGTGATCGTCGCCGTCGACGTGCCGCCGTTGCCGTCCGAGACGGTGTAGCTGAACGTGTCGCTGCCGAAGTAATTGGCACCCGGCGTGTAGGTGTAGGTGCCGTCAAGGCCGATGACGACCGAACCGTGCGCCGGCGCGCCGTTGGGCGCCACGGTGAAGCTCAGCGTGTCGCCGTCGGCATCGCTCGCGACGAGTTGGCCGACGATGGCCGTATCCTCGTCGCCCGATGCCGTACCGGCGACGGCGACCGGACCGTCGTTGATGCCGGCGACCGACAACGCGACGGTGCCCGTCGCGAAACCGCCCTTGCCGTCCGACACGGTGTAGGTGAACGAGTCCGTGCCGCTGAAGTCGGCGGCCGGCATGTAGGTGTAGGAACCGTCGAGATTGAGCGTGACGGTGCCGTGCGCCGGGCCGCCATTGTCGGCAAGCGCGTAGCTGAGGGAGTCGCCGTCGGCATCGGTCGCGGAGAGCTGGCCGGCGATCGCCGTTTCCTCCACCGTCGCCGCCGCTTCGTCCGCAGGAACCGGCGTGTCGTTGACCGACGCGACCGAAAGGTCGACCGAGCCGGTCGCGAAGCCGCCCTTGCCGTCCGAGACGGTGTAGGTGAACGAGTCCGCGCCGAAATAGTCCGCATCCGGCGTGTAGGTGTAGGAACCGTCGAGGTTCAGCGTGACGGTGCCGTGCGCCGGCCCGTTCTCGAGCGAATAGGCGAGCGCGTCGCCGTCGGCATCGGTCGCGGCGAGCTGGCCCGCGATGGCCGTGTCCTCGTCGCCCGCATCCGCCGCGTCGACGCCGACCGGCGTGTCGTTGACCGCACCGACCGAGACCGAGATCGTGCCGGTCGTCGTGCCGCCGTTGCCGTCGGAAACGGTGTAGGTGAAGCTGTCGGTGCCGTTGAAGTCGGCGGCCGGCGTATAGGTGTAGCTGCCGTCGGGCGCGATCGAGACCGTGCCGTTCGCAGGCCCGCCGTTCGCCGCCAGGCCGAACGTCAGCGCATCGCCTTCGATGTCGCTCGCGACGAGCTGCCCCGTGACCGTGCCGTCTTCCATTCCGTCGGCGGTACCGCCCGCCGTGGTCGGCCCGTCATTGACCGCACCGACCGAGACGCTGATCGTGCCGGTCGCCGTCCCGCCCTTGCCGTCCGAGACGGTGTAGGTGAACGAGTCCGTGCCGTTGAAGTTGGCGTTCGGCGTGTAGGTGTAGCTGCCGTCGGGCGCGATGGAGACCGTACCGTTGGCAGGGCCGCCGTTCGCCGGGATCGCGTAGCTCAGCACGTCGCCGTCGATATCGCTGGCGACGATCTGGCCCATGACGGTGCCGTCCTCGTTGCCGCTCGCCGTCGCGTCGCTCGTGGTCGGTCCGTCGTTCGTGCCGCCGACCACGACAGATATCGTGCCGGTCGCCGTGCCGCCGTTGCCGTCCGAGACGGTATAGGTGAACGTATCCGTGCCGTTGAAGTTGGCGTTCGGCGTGTAGGTGTAGCTGCCGTCGGGCGCGATGGAGACCGTGCCGTTGGCAGGGCCGCCGTTCGCCGGGACCGCATAACTCAGCGTGTCGCCGTCGACGTCGCTGGCGGCGATCTGGCCGGTGACGATGCCGTCTTCCGTGCCGGTCGCGGAACCGCTCGTCGTCGTCGGCCCGTCGTTCACGGAGGCGACCTCAAGCGCGATCGTGCCGGTCGTCGTCCCGCCCTTGCCGTCCGAGACGGTGTAGGTGAACGAGTCCGTGCCGTTGAAGTTGGCGTTCGGCGTATAGGTATAGCTGCCGTCGGGCGCGATGGAGACCGTGCCGTTCGCAGGGCCGCCATTCGCCGCCAGGCCGAAGTCCAGTGCATCGCCGTCCACGTCGCTGGCGACGATCTGGCCGGCGATCGTGCCGTCCTCGTTGCCGGTGGACGAACCGCCCGGCGTCGTCGGCCCGTCATTCACGGCACCGATCTCGACCTCGACCGTGCCGGTCGCGAAGCCGCCCTTGCCGTCGGACACCGTATACGTGAACGAGTCCGACCCGTTGAAGTCGGCATTCGGCGTGTACGTGTAAGAGCCGTCCAGATTCAGCGTCACCGTGCCGTTCGCGGGCTCGCCGTCCGGTGCCACCGCGTAGCTCAGCGCATCGCCATCGGCATCCGTCGCGGCCAACTGGCCGGCAACGGCATTGTCTTCGCTGCCTTCCGCAGTACCGCCCGCCGTCTGCGGCAGGTCGTTGACCGCGGCCACGTCGATGTCGATCGTGCCCGTCGTCGTCCCGCCCTTGCCGTCCGAGACGATGTAGGTGAACGAGTCCGTGCCGTTGAAGTTGGCGTTCGGCGTGTAGGTGTAGGAACCGTCGGCTGCGATTGCGACCGTGCCGTTGGCAGGGCCGCCGTTCGCCGGGATCGCGTAGCTCAGCGTATCGCCGTCGATGTCGCTGGCGACGATCTGGCCGGTGACCGTGCCGTCTTCCGTGCCCGTCGCCGAACCGTTCGTCGTCGACGGACCGTCATTGACGGCACCGACCGCGACCGAGATCGTGCCCGTCGTCGTCCCGCCCTTGCCGTCCGAGACGGTGTAGGTGAACGAGTCCGTGCCGTTGAAGTTGGCTTTCGGCGTGTACGTGTAGGATCCGTCGGCCGCGATGGAAACAGTGCCGTTCGCCGGGCCGCCGTTCGCCGGGATCGCGTAGCTCAGCGTGTCGCCGTCGATGTCGCTGGCGACGATCTGGCCGGTGACCGTACCGTCTTCCGTGCCTGTCGCCGAACCGTTCGTCGTCGTCGGACCGTCATTGACCGCACCGACCGCAACCGAGATCGTGCCCGTCGTCGTCCCGCCCTTGCCGTCCGAGACGGTGTAGGTGAACGAGTCCGTGCCGTTGAAGTTGGCGTTCGGCGTGTACGTGTAGGAACCGTCGGCTGCAATTGCGACCGTGCCGTTCGCCGGGCCGCCGTTCGCGGGAACCGAATAGCTCAGCGTGTCGCCGTCGATGTCGCTGGCGACGATCTGGCCGGTGACCGTGCCGTCTTCCGTGCCCGTCGCCGAACCGTTCGTCGTCGTCGGACCGTCATTGACCGCACCGACCGCAACCGAGATCGTGCCCGTCGCCGTCCCGCCCTTGCCGTCCGAGACGGTGTAGGTGAACGAGTCCGTGCCGTTGAAGTTGGCGTTCGGCGTGTACGTGTAGGAACCGTCGGCTGCAATTGCGACCGTGCCGTTCGCCGGGCCGCCGTTCGCGGGAACCGAATAGCTCAGCGTGTCGCCGTCGATGTCGCTGGCGACGATCTGGCCGGTGACCGTGACGTCTTCCGTGCCCGTCGCCGAACCGTTTGTCGTTGTCGGACCGTCATTGACCGCACCGACCGACACGTCGACCGTACCGGTCGCCGTACCGCCCTGCCCGTCCGAAACCGTATAGGTGAAGCTGTCGGTACCGTTGAAGTCGGCATCCGGCACGAAGCTGTAGCTGCCGTCGGCGTTGACCGTGACGGTGCCGTTCTGCGGGCCGGACGCGAGCGCGAAGTCCAGGGCATCGCCGTCGACGTCGCTTGCCGCCAGCATGCCGACGATTGCGGTGTCTTCCGCACCCGAAGCCTGGCCGCCGGCCGTGATCGGGTTGTCGTTGACCGACGCGATACCGACGGTGATCTGCGCCGTCGTCGTGCCGCCCTGCCCGTCCGACACGCTGTAGACAAAGGTGTCGGTGCCGTTGAAATTCGCAGCCGGCACGTAGGTGAAGCTGCCGTCCGCGTTGACGGTGACGGCGCCGTTCTGCGGGCCAGTCGCAAGGCCGAATGTCAGCGCATCGCCGTCGACGTCGCTTGCCGCAAGCTGGCCTGCGAGGGGCGCGTCTTCGCTGCCCGTCGCCGTCGCATCCATCGCGACCGGACCATCATTGACCGAGGCCACGCCGATATCGACCGTGCCGGTCGCCGTGCCGCCGTTACCGTCCGAGACCGTGTAGGTGAAGGAGTCGGTGCCGTTGTAGTTCGGGCCGGGTACGTAGACGAACGTGCCGTCCGCATTGACCGTCACGCTGCCATGCGCAGGACCATCGCCGGCGGCGAATGCAAGCGCATCGCCGTCGACGTCGCTCGCCGAGAGCGCGCCGGCGATCGCCGTGTCCTCGTTGCCCGACACCGAAGCGCCCGACGTGACCGGGCCGTCGTTGACGGCACCCACATCGATGCTGATCGTGCCGGTCGCAGTACCGCCCTTGCCGTCCGAGACGGTGTAGGTGAACGAATCCGTGCCGTTGAAGTCCGCTTCCGGCGTGTAGGTGTAACTGCCGTCCGGCGCGACCGTGACCGAACCGTGCTGCGGCGCGCCCGAGACGGGCACCGTGAAGGCCAGCGCATCGCCGTCGACATCGGTCGCCAGGAGCTGGCCGGAAACCGTGTTGTCTTCGCTGCCGGTAGCCGCACCGCCGGCCGTGACCGGCCCGTCGTTGACCGCACCGACGGCGACCGAGATCGTGCCGGTGGTCGTCCCGCCGTTGCCGTCGGAAACGGTGTAGGTGAAGGAGTCCGTCCCGTTGAAGTTCGCGGCCGGAACGTAGCTGTAGCTGCCGTCCGGGTTGACCGTCACCGTGCCGTTCGCGGGCGCGCCGTCGGCGGCGAGCGCGAAGCTCAGCGCGTCGCCATCGACATCGGCGGCGGCGATCTGTCCGGTGACCGTCGTGTCCTCGTCGCCCGAAGCCGAACCGCCAGTCGTCGTCGGACCGTCATTGACCGAGGCGACGTCAATATTGATGGTGCCGGTCGTCGTCCCGCCCTTGCCGTCGGAGACGGTGTAGGTGAACGAGTCCGTGCCGTTGAAGTTCGCATTCGGCGTGTAGGTGTACGAGCCGTCCGCAGCGACAGTCACCGAACCGTTCTGCGGCGCGCCCGAGACGGGCACCGAGAAGGTCAGCGCGTCGCCGTCGATGTCGGAACCCGCGAGCTGGCCAGTGATCGGCGCGTCTTCACTGCCCGAAGCCGCACCGCCTGCCGTCGTCGGGCCATCGTTGACCGCAGCAACGTCGATGGCGATCGTGCCGGTCGTCGTGCCGCCCTTGCCGTCCGAGACGGTATAGGTGAACGAG
>JBIKWI010000197.1:0-6179 GCA_044356395.1 Tagaea sp.
CGCCGAACTGCAGGTGCGGCTCTTCGCGCTCACCGTGCGCGCCGACCTCGCCTTCTTCAACGATTTCGCGTCGTCCAAGCTCGCGATCCGGCTGACGCACGACGTGGGCCTGATGCGCCAGGCCATCACGCAGGCGCTCGTCGGCATCTCGAAGGACGTGCTCACCGTCGTCTTCCTCGTGGCGCTGATGTTCTATCAGGACTGGCAGATGGCGATCGCCGCGTTCGTCGTGTTCCCCGTCGCGATCCTGCCGATCGTCAAGCTCGGCAAGCGCATGCGCAAGACGACGACGTCGATCCAGGACACGGTCGGCACGCTGATGACCGTGCTCGACGAGGCGTTCCAGGGCATCCGGCACGTCAAGTCGTACCGCATGGAAGACGAGGAGACGGGCAAGGCCCGGCGCGCGGTCGAAGGCATCTTCGCCCTCTCGCAGAAGCAGGCGCGCACGCGCTCGGCCGCATCGCCGATCATGGAGACGCTGGGTTCGTTCGCCATCGCGATCGTGATCTTCTACGGCGGCTCGCGCGTCGTCGAGGGGGCCACCACGCCGGGCACGTTCTTCTCGTTCGTCACCGCGCTGCTGCTCGCCTACCAGCCGGTCAAGAGCCTCGCGAACCTGAATTCGACGCTGCAGGAAGGCCTGTCGGCGGCCGCGCGCGTGTTCGCGCTCGAGGACATGCAGCCCACCATCGTCGACCGGCCGGGCGCGGCCGTCCTCGCGAACGTGCGCGGCGAGATCCGCTTCGAGAACGTCGTGTTCGGCTACCGGCCCGAGCGGCGCGCGCTCGACGGCGTCGATCTCGTGGTCCCGGCGGGAAAGACCGTGGCGCTGGTCGGCCCGTCCGGCGGCGGCAAGACGACGCTGCTCAACCTGCTGCCGCGCTTCTACGACGTCAACGACGGCCATGTGCGCGTCGACGGCCACGACGTGCGCGAACTCACCCTAAGCTCGCTGCGCGCGAACATCGCGCTCGTCACGCAGGAAACCGGGCTGTTCCACGACACGATCGCGATGAACATCGCCTATGGAAGGTCGGATGCGCCGGCGGCAGAGATCCGCGAGGCGGCCCGTCTCGCCGGGGCCCTCGAATTCATCGACGGGCTGCCCGACGGGTTCGACACCGTCGTGGGCGAGCGCGGCGTCAAGCTGTCGGGCGGCCAGCGCCAGCGCATCGCCATCGCGCGCGCCTTCCTGAAGAACGCGCCCATCCTGCTGCTCGACGAGGCGACGAGCGCGCTCGACAACGAATCCGAACGCGTCGTGCAGGCCTCGCTCGCCACGCTGATGAAGGGGCGCACGACCGTGGTGGTCGCCCACCGCCTGTCGACGGTGGTGGACGCCGACATAATCTATGTGATCGAGGGCGGCCGCGTGGCCGAGAGCGGCACGCACGGCGATCTGCTGACGAGAGGCGGCATCTATGCCCGGCTGCATGCCCTTCAGTCGTCCGAGCGGCCCGTCGCAGGCTAGCCCCGGAACGCGAACGGGCCGGGGAAATCCCCGGCCCGTCGCCGTCCTGCCGCCGGAGCGGAAGGAAGTTACTGGACGCTTTCGCCATGCAGCGAAAGGTCGAGGCCGTCGCGCTCGGCTTCGTCCGTGACGCGCAGGCCCACGATCAGGTCGACGATCTTGAGCAGGATGAACGACCCGATGCCCGAGAAGAGCAGGGTGCCGACGACCGCGTAGACCTGGATGAGGAACTGGCCGGGATTGCCTTCCAGCACGCCCTGCAGACCGTCGGGAAGTGCCGCCGAGGACGACAGTGCGCCCACCGCGAACACGCCCGTCAGCAACGCGCCGACGATGCCGCCCACGCAGTGCACGCCGAACACGTCGAGCGAGTCGTCGTAGCCCAGCGCCTTCTTGAGGCTGGTCGAGGCCCAGAAGCACACGATGCCCGCGACGATGCCGATGACCAGCGAGCCGCCGGGCATCACGAAGCCCGAGGCCGGCGTGATCGCGACGAGACCGGCGACCGCGCCCGAGATGACGCCGAGCACCGACGGCTTGCCGCGCGTCGCCCACTCGGCGAACATCCAGCCCAGCGCCGCGGCGGCCGTGGCGATCTGCGTCACCGCCATCGCCATGCCCGCACGCCCGCCGGCCGCACCCGCCGAGCCCGCGTTGAAGCCGAACCAGCCGACCCACAGCAGGGAAGCGCCGATCACGGCAAGGACCAGGTTGTACGGCGAGAAGTTCTCGGTGCCGTAGCCGCGGCGCTTGCCCAGCACGATCGCGGCGACGAGACCCGCGATGCCCGCGTTGATGTGCACGACCGTGCCGCCGGCGAAGTCGAGCGCGCCCAGGGCGAAGAAGACGCCGTTGGGATGCCAGACCGCATGCGCGACCGGCGCGTAGATCAGGATCGACCACAGCCCGACGAACCACAGCATCGCCGAGAACTTCATGCGGTCGGCGAACGCGCCGCAGATCAGCGCCGGCGTGATGATCGCGAAGGTCATTTGGAACATCATGAACACGACCTCGGGGATCGTGAACGCGACGGCCGAGTCGCCCGTGCCCAGCGTGAAGGGCTCGGCATAGCCCATGCCCGCGAGGAAGAAGCGCGAGAAGTCGCCGACATAGGCACCGCCCTCGCCGAAGGCCAGCGAGTAGCCCACGACCATCCACAGCACGGTCACCAGCGCCGTGATCGAGAAGGACTGCATCATGGTGGCGAGAACGTTCTTCTTGCGCACCATACCGGCGTAGAACAGCGCCAGGCCCGGGATCGTCATCAGGAGGACCAGGGCGGTCGAGGTGAGCATCCATGCGGTGTCGCCGGTGTCGATCTTCGGCGTCGCCGCTTCTTCGGCGAACGCGGGACCGACCAGCCCCACCGCTCCCACCACCGCCAGCGCACCCAGGCGCGCGAGCTTTTCCAGTTTCGTCATTTGTCGTCGTCTCCTGGCTGTCCCGGCGGGCACCGGGAAGGTTGCGCTCGGGGATACGTCCCCCTCGCGAAGAATGGTCCTAGATAGTCAAGAATCGTGCCATCGGATCGCGGGTATGCTGCAATGCAATAGCCATTGATTCCATTCGGATTTCGGGGTCAGACGCACCGTTCTGCAGACACAGGTTACTCTTGGTCTCGTTCGCTCGAACAAGACCTGCCTTTATTTTAGGCGGATTTGCTGTCTATTTTTAGGGCAATCTGACCCTAAAGCGCCTCGACATTGGTCTCGCCGGTGCGGATGCGCACGGCATGGCTCACTTCGAGGACGAAGATCTTTCCGTCGCCGATCTTGCCGGTATTGGCGGCTTTCTGGATCGCCTCGACGACGCGCTCGACCATCGGGTCGGCAACCGCGACCTCGATCTTCACCTTCGGCAGGAAATTGACCGAATATTCGGCACCGCGATAGATCTCGGTCTGCCCCTTCTGGCGCCCGAAGCCTTTGACTTCGGTCACGGTGAGCCCCTGGACGCCCAGTGCGGTGAGGGCTTCGCGGACCTCGTCGAGCTTGAAGGGCTTGATGACCGCCATAACCATCTTCATGACCGAATTTCCTCTCTCGTAAGTGCTGTGCGATCCGGGGGACCGGCCGTCGGCAGGCCCCCTACACGCAAGAATGGTTTCAAGAAGCATGCCGCACTGCGGAAAGGTGGCGCAACCTTTATCGTTCGCATCCGCAGCAAGGCCGGACTGGACCGTCCGGGCCGGCTGCCCTAGCTTTTCCGGCATGGAAAAATCCACCCCTCGGCCCCCCGCCCTCGAAGCCGATGTGGCGATCGTCGGCGGCGGTCTGGTCGGCCTGTCGTTGGCTCTCGCCCTCGCACGCGCCGGGCTCGGCGCGGTCGTCGTGGACAGCGACGATCCGTCGACCAAGACCGTCGACGCGTTCGACGGGCGCGCTTCGGCGATCGCCCTTGGTTCCGCGCGCGTGCTGCAGGGCATCGGCCTGTGGCCCTATCTTGCCCCGCATGCCGAACCGATCCTCGACATCCGCGTGTCGGACGGCGATTCGAGCCTGTTCCTGCACTACGACCACCGCGAGATCGGCAGCGAGCCGTTCGGCTACATCGTCGAGAACCGCCACGTGCGCCGCGCACTCTATGCGTGCCTCGCGCAGGAGCGTCGCGTGACGCTCGTCGCCCCCGACACGGTCGCCGACGTTTCGGCCGATACGGCGCGCGCGCAGGTGCGCCTTGCCTCCGGCGCAAGCATCGAGGCGAAGCTTGCCGTGGCCTGCGACGGGCGCCCCTCGCCCACACGCGCGCGCGCGGGCATCGGCGCACTTCGCTGGGACTACGAGCAGCACGCCATCGTGTGCGCGATCAGCCACGAGAAGCCGCATCGCGGCATCGCCAACGAACGCTTCCTGCCCGCAGGCCCCTTCGCCGTGCTGCCGCTGCCCGACGCGCCCGACGGCACGCATCTGTCGTCCATCGTATGGACCGAGCGCGCCGAGCTCGCGGCCTTGTTCGCGGGCCTGCCCGAGGACGAGTTCGTCGACGAGATCCACGAGCGCTTCGGCTGGGGCCTCGGGCGCATCGGCGTCGCCGGCGGGCGCTGGGTCTATCCGCTGACGTTCGTGCAGGCGCAAAGCGCCATCGGGCCGCGTCTGGCGCTGGCGGGCGACGCGCTCCACGGCATCCATCCGATCGCGGGCCAAGGCCTCAATCTGGGCCTGCGCGACGTGGCGGCCCTGGCCGAGGTGCTCGCGGATTCGACCCGGCTGGGGCTCGATATCGGGGCGGGCGACACGCTCGAGCGCTATGCGCGCTGGCGCGGCGTGGACACGGTCGGCCTGTCGGCCGTGACCGACGGCCTGCTGCGGCTGTTCTCGAACGACGTGGCGCCCCTGAAGCTCGCGCGCGACATCGGCCTTGCCGTCGTCGACCGGATCGCACCGCTCAAGCGCGTGTTCATGCAGGACGCGATGGGCACGCTCGGCACGCTGCCGCGCCTGATGCGGGGCGAAGCGCTCTAGGCGCGCGACGCTTCGGGCGTCGTAGGCGGCAGGACGACGCGCACGACGGTGCCCTTCCCCGGTGCGGTGTCGATCGTCAGCATGCCATCGTGCAACTCGGCGAACATTCGGGCGAGCGGCAGGCCGAGGCCCGTATCGGAGCGCCGGCGCGCTTCCTCGTCGTGTGCCGTCTCGAACGGACGCAGGGCGCGGGCGGCGTCTTCGGGCGACATGCCCCGACCGCGGTCCGTCACGCGGAACTCGACGGCGCCGTCCGCGCGGCGCACGCAGCCCAGCAGGACGCGCCGGTCCTCGCCCGCGAACTTGATCGCGTTGATCGTCAGGTTCAGCAGCAGCTGAACCAGCACGCGCTCGTCGCCGGCGAATTCGATTCCGGCACCGCCATCGGCGATCTCGAGCGTCACGCCCTCTTTCGTCGCGCGCTGCTCGGCCAGATGCCGGACGGTCGAAAGCAGCGACGCCGCATCGACCCGGCCGACGTCCAGCCGCCATTTTCCGGCCTCGATCTTCGACATGTCGAGGATGCGGTTGATCACTTCGAGCAGATGTTCGGCGCTGAAGCGGATGTCGCCGGCATAGTCGCGATAGCGTGCGGGACCGCCCAGCTTCATCGCGTCTGCCGCGATGATCTCGGAGAATCCGATGATGGCGTTGAGCGGCGTGCGGATCTCGTGGCCCAGATGCGCCAGGAAGTCCGACTTGTTGCGCGCGACGTCGCGGAAATGGATCGCCTCCTGCCGGGCGGCCTTCTCGTCCGCTTCGTGCCTCGCGGCGAGACTCGCCATCTGGCGGGACCGCCGGCTCAGGGCCGCGGCGACGGCAAGCGCCACGAGGCCGGCGACGACGGCAGCCAATACGGGACCGGTCGCGCGCTCGAACCACCGGTCGAGGATGGCGCTGCGCGGATTGCTGGCAAGGACGAAAAGTTCGGTGCCGGGTACGCGCGCGGCGCTGAACAGGCGCGTCTCGGCGGTGGTCCGCGTGATCTGGAAGCGGGCAGCACCGACAAGGTCGGCGTCCGGCGGCGGACTCGGATTCGCGGCAAGGAGGTCGATCTCGGGATATCGGGCATGCAGATGCCCCTCGCCATCGACGAGACTGATCGCATCGGCGTCGAGCTTGGAAAAGAACTGCGCGAAACGGGCGGGATCGAGACGCGCAGCGACGATGCCGCCGAACGAGCCGTCCGGGCGTTCGACACGCATCGAGACCGGGATGCTGATGTCGTTTCTGGGCCGGGC
>JBIKWI010000044.1:0-20966 GCA_044356395.1 Tagaea sp.
GCCGCATCGAATTCCCGAAGTCCGGAACGCGCACATTCGCGTCGGACGCTTCAGGCGCGGCATCGAGGGCAACCGGGAATGAGTTCGAACGACGACAAGACCGCGGATGACGCGACGCAAGACCGGGTCGAATCCCTCATGGCCACGCCGGATCTTGCCAGCGCCCTCGAGAGCGAGCAGTTCAGGCTGTTCCTCGACCAGATACCGATCGCGATCATCGTGTCGGAGGCGAAGAAGTCCGAGCGCATCGTCTATGCCAATCCGGAGTTCGAGCGACTTTCCGGACAGCTGTTGAGCGAAATCGTGGGGAAAAGCTGGAGCGTCATACGCGGGCAAAGCGAAGGCGAAGGGACCGACGCCGAAACGAAACTCGGGACCGCCATCGTCGATGCCTACTCCAACCTCATCGAAGACGATGCCGGCGTCCCGGCATTCCGGCTTGCGGCACTGGTCGATGTCGGCGCGCACGGACATGAGGAACGCCGCGATCTCGAACAGCGCATCCGCGAGAAAGACACGCTGCTTCTCGAATTCCAGCATCGCGTGAAGAACAACCTGCAGATGATCACGGCCCTGATCCGGATCGAAGCGCGCAATGCCGAAGGCCGCATCGGGACATCGCCGTTCGACCGGCTGGCCGGCCGGATCGATTCGATCCAGCTCATCTACAAGATGCTGTCGGATCACGGCAAAGGCGACGAAGTCGACCTCGGAGTCTATCTGGGCGACATCGTTTCGTCGGTGATGCACGCGCACGCCGTGGAAGGCATCCGGCTGGACCTGAAGGTCGACTCATATACCGTTTCGGTGAATGTCGCGTTGCCGACAGGGCTGGTGGTCAACGAGCTTCTGACGAATTCCCTCAAATACGCGTTTGTCGGCCGGACCGGCGGCACGATCACGCTGCACAGTCTTGTCGATCCGAATGGCTGCCGTGTCGTCATCGCCGACGATGGCGTCGGCCTTCCTGCCGGCATCGAGTGGCCGAAGCGCGGAAAGCTCGGCGCGCTGATCGTCCGCTCGCTGCGGGAAAACGCGAAGGCGGACATCCGGGTCGATTCGAGTCCGGGAATGGGCATGCGGGTCACCATCGTCTACACGCGGAAGGCCTCGGCTCCCGAAGAAGCGGCATCCCCATGACCACGGACGTCCTCGACGGCCTGCGCATCCTCCTTGCGGAAGACGACCCGCTGATCCTGTTCGCGCTGGAGGCGACCGTCGAGGGCTTCGGCTGCGCGGTGGCCGGTACCGCCATGCAGGTAAGCGATGCGCTTGCATTCGTCGAGACAGGCACCGTCGATATCGCGATCGTCGACGCGACGCTTGCGGATGGGAACAGCGATCCGCTCGTCGCGGCACTCCTGGCCCGTGGAATACCGATCATCCTGGCGACCGGTGCGGCATCGTCCGCTCATGCCAAGGGCCCGAATGGCGTCCTGTTCCTGCGGAAGCCCTTTTCGGACCGGGATCTGCAGAAGGCGCTGATCGTTGCAGGCGGGCAAGTCAAGGAACGCCGCCAGACCTAGCGGGATCCGATTCAGCGAATGCCCAGATACTCGTCCGCCAGATCGGCATAGCGCCGGGCGGCATCGGCAAAGCCGGCGAATTCCTCGGGTGTCACGGCCCGCATCAGCTTCGCGGGGCTGCCCGCCCACATCTCGCCCTTCTTGACGCGCTTGCCCGGCGTGACCAACGCACCGGCCGCGACGACCGCTCCGCTTTCGACGACGGCACCGTCCATCACGCAGGCCTTCATGCCGATGAAGGCGCCGTCCTCGATGATGCAGCCGTGCAGCAGCGCCAGATGGCCGACCGTCACGCGGCTGCCGATATAGGTCCCGAACTTGCCTTTCGAGCAGTGGATGACGGAGCCGTCCTGGATGTTCGTCTCCGAGCCGATGCGGATCTCGTGCACGTCGCCGCGCACGGTCACGCCGTACCAGATGCCGCAACGCGGCCCGATCTCGACATTGCCGATGACCGCGGCGTTGTCGGCGACGAAGGCGGACGGATCGATCTTCGGCGTCCAGTCGCGGTAGCGCCGGACGATCACGAGAGGCCCAGCATCAGCGAGATGTTCTGCACGGCCGCACCCGACGCACCCTTGCCGAGATTGTCCAGGCGCGCGACCAGCACCGCCTGGCGATGCTTATCGTTGGCGAAGACGCGCAGCTCCATCCGGTCCGTCCCGTTGAGCGCCTGCGGCTCGAGCTTGCCCGACGCCTCGGGTGCGGCGACGGACACAAGCTTGCTGCCGGCATAGCGCTTCTCGAGGACCGCCTGAATATCGGCAGCCTTGGGCTTGCCCGGAAGTGCTTCGAGATGCAGCGGAACGCTGACGAGCATGCCCTGCCGGAAATCGCCCACCGACGGCACGAAGATCGGCCTGCGGGCCAGCTTCGAATAGAGCTGCAATTCGGGCACGTGCTTGTGCTCGAGACCAAGCCCGTAAAGTTCGAAATCGGGGGCCGTGCGCGCCTCGTACTCGGCGATCATCGACTTGCCGCCACCCGAATAGCCGCTGACGGCATTGACCGCGACAGGCCAGTCGGCAGGAATCACGCCTGCATCGACGAGCGGCCGGATCAGCGCGATGCCGCCCGTGGGATAGCAGCCCGGATTGGCGACGCGCGTGGCCTTGCGAACGTTGTCGGCCTGATCGGGCGTCATCTCGGGAAAGCCGTAGGTCCAGTCGGGCGCGACCCGATGCGCGGTGCTCGCATCGACGATCTTGGGCGACTTGGCACCCAGCGTATCGGCCAGCGCCACCGACTCCTTGGCCGCCGCATCCGGCAGGCACAGCACGACGAGGTCGACCGACGCCATGATCTCGCGGCGCGCTTCCGGGTCCTTGCGGCGCTCGGGAGCGATCGAGCGCACGGCCACGCCGGCGAGGCCGGCAAGGCGCTGCGCGATGCCGAGACCGGTCGTGCCGGCTTCGCCATCGATGAAGATCGTGCGGGTCAAGGTCGCGCTGTCCATCGAACTCACTCCTCGATTCCAGAATACATCAAAGCCCGATCCGGTAGAACCGCGTATCGGGCTTCATCCGGGGGAACGTGGCAGGCAGATCGGCCTCGGCGACAAGGTCGAAGCCGTTCTTCTCGTAGAACCGGTGGGCCGCCTTGAAAAGCGCGGTGGTCCCGAGCCAGACGGCCTTCAGGCCGTGGTCGCGCGAATGCGAAATCAGGATGTCGAGCAGTCGCTGGGCCACGCCGTGCGCGGACCCTCGATGGTCGGCGCGCACGAACATCTTGCGCAACGCCCCTTCGCCCGGCGCGAACTCGACGAGGCCGATCGTGCCGACGACCGCGCCGTCGGCCGCGCGCGCGACCCAGAACTCGCCCGCGCCCTTGCGGAAGAACGCAGCCGGATCGAGCAGGTCGGGCTGCTGCTCGTACGTGATCGGCACCCCGAACTCGCGGCTCTGGATCTCGACGACCATTGCGGCGGTCGATGCGTGATCCGTCGGATCGTACTTCCCGATTTCGACCATTCGTGACCCCTGAAACAAGAAGGGCGCCGGTGAGGGCGCCCTTCTCCACTCCGGACCGCCCGGAGGCGGAATTGGGAGTTTCGGTTAGCGCTTCGAGAACTGGTGGCTGCGGCGCGCCTTATGGCGACCGTACTTCTTGCGCTCGACCACGCGGCTGTCGCGGGTGAGGAAGCCGGCATGCTTGAGGGCCGGACGCAGCTCGGGTTCGTAGTAGGTCATCGCCTTCGACAGGCCGTGACGCACCGCACCGGCCTGGCCCGAAAGCCCGCCGCCGGTGACCGTGCACCAAAGATCGAACTGGCCGACGCGCGCGGCGACCGTGAACGGCTGGTTGATCATCATGCGCAGGGCCGGACGCGCGAAGTACGCATTCAGTTCCTTGCCGTTGACGATCATCTTGCCGGAACCGGCTTTCAGCCACACGCGGGCGACGGCGTTCTTGCGCTTGCCGGTCGCGTAGGAGCGGCCGAACTTGTCGCGCTCCGGGGCGGCCTGGGTCGTGGTCGGCTGCGCCGCGGCGACGGCCGAGGCCATCGACAGGTCGGCGAGCGTGCGGCTGGCGGGCTTCGCCTTCGGCTTTTCCGCGCGATCGGTACGGGGTTCGGCCATGCTCAGGCGCTCCTCTTGTTCTTCGGATTCATCGCCGCGAAGTCGACCTTGGTCGGGTTCTGGGCATCGTGGGGATGGCTGGTGCCGGCGTAGATCTTCAGGTGCGTCATCTGGCGACGGGCCAGCGGGCTGTCCTTCTTCATCATACGCTCGATCGCGCGCTCGAGAAGGCGCTCGGGGTGCTTGGAGGCCAGCGTCTGCTTGGGCGAGATCTGCTTCACGCCGCCCGGATGGCCGGTGTGCCAGTAGTGGACCTCGTTCTCCAGCTTGCGGCCGGTCATGCGCACCTTCTCGGCGTTGATCACGACGACGAAGTCGCCCGCATCGAGGTGCGGCGAGAACGAAGGCTTGTGCTTGCCCTTGAGGCGCATCGCGACGAACGAGGCGAGACGGCCCAGCACGACGCCTTCGGCGTCGATCAGGATCCACTTCTTGCTCTTGTGCGCCTCTGCGACCGTGAGATTCGGGGTCGACATGGTTGGCTCGCTTGTTTGAAGGTTCGAATGTCTTTTCCCGCCCGCCGCAGGGGGCGACCGGGAGCGCGCGAATATCGGTTTCCAAGACGCTCAAGTCAACGTCTAATCAGCGAACTAAATCAATATGTTTACAATAGAGGTAAAATAATACCGTTAAATAAACCCCTGCTTTGCTTCCGAATTCTCAGCCACGTGGCGGAATCGAGTAGGTCCCGGTCACATGCGCGACCGGTTCCTTGTCGCCAACCGAATGGAGGCTGACCTCCATCACGGCAAGCCGCTTGCCGAGCTTGAGCATCGTGCCGTGTGCCAGCATGTCGCGCTGTGCGGGCTTGCGCAGGAAATTGATGTTGAGACTGGTCGTCACCGCAAGCTCGACCCGGCCGATCAGGCTCATTACGCAAACGTACATCGTGAAGTCGGCGAGCCCCATCATCAGCGGCCCGGCGATGGTCCCGCCCGGCCGGATGAAGTCGCGCCGGAATGGCATGCGGACCGTCACGTCGCCGGCCTTCAGCTTGACGATCTTCGGATCCAGCGATGCGGCGAACGGCAGCGCCTCGGCGACGATCTCGGCGATTTCGGCTTTGGTGATGCGGCTCACTTCGCGCCCGATCTTGATTGGAGACCCGAACCGCCGCAAAGTGCCCGACAAGCACCCCTGCGCGCAACCCCGCCCCTCAAGGTCCGAGACGATGCCGGATTCCGCTTCTTCCCCAGACGTCCTGCTGCGCGCCGACAAGGATGGCGTCGCGACGCTGACGCTGAATCGTCCGCAGGCTCGAAACGCGCTTTCCGTCGGACTGATGACGGCGCTGGAAGCTGCACTGGCGGAGTTGCGCGAAGACAGGTCGGTCAAGGCAGTCGTGATCGCCGGTGCCGGCCCCGCCTTCTGTGCCGGCCACGATCTCAAGGAAGTCCGCGCAAATCCGGGCCGCGCGGCCTACGTCGCGTTGTTCGAGCAGTGCTCGCGCATGATGAAAGCCATTGTCCGCCTGCCCAAGCCCGTGATCGCGCGCGTGCATGGCGTCGCAAGTGCCGCCGGCTGCCAGCTCGTCGCGACATGCGACCTGGCGGTCGCCGCCGACAATGCGCGCTTCGCGACACCGGGCGTGAATATCGGCCTGTTCTGCTCGACGCCGATGGTGGCGCTGACGCGCGCGGTCGGACGCAAGGCGGCAATGGAAATGCTGCTGACCGGCGATATGGTCGATGCGGCTTCCGCAAAGGCGCTTGGCCTCGTCAACCGCGTCGTGCCGGAAGCCACGCTCGCCGACGCCGCGCAGGCGCTGGCCGTCCAGATCGCGTCGAAGTCGCCGCTGACGCTGGCCATCGGCAAGGAAGCGTTCTATGCGCAGGCCGAGATGGGCCTCGACGACGCCTACGCCTATGCAAGCGAGGCGATGACGCGCAACATGCTCGCGCGCGATGCCGAAGAAGGTATCGACGCCTTCATCGAGAAGCGCAAGCCGACCTGGCAAGGGTGCTGAATTGGAACAGCTGCACTACGACGACGCCTTCATCCGTACGATCCTGCGCCGCACGAAGGTCATCGCGATGGTCGGTGCCAGCACCAACTGGACGCGGCCCAGCTTCTTCGCGATGAAGTACCTGCAGGCGAAGGGCTATCGCGTGATCCCGGTCAATCCGGCATCTGCGGGTCAGGAACTGCTCGGCGAAAAGGTGCGCGCGTCGCTCAAGGAGATCGACGTGCCGATCGACATGGTCGACGTTTTCCGCGCATCCGAGCATGTCGGCCCGGTCACCGACGAGGCGATCGCGATCAAGGCGAAGACGCTGTGGATGCAGCTTGGCGTGCGCAACGACGAAGCCGCCGCGAAAGCCAAGGCCGCGGGCCTCGACGTCGTGATGGATCGCTGCCCGAAGATCGAGTTCGGCCGCCTCAACGGCGAACTCTCGTGGGGCGGCATCAACTCCGGCATCATTTCCGCCCGGCGCCCGAAGGTCGTGCGCAAGGTCTAGGCGGCGGCCTTCGCGGCAAGTGCGGCCTTGATTGCGGCAAGTGCGGCATCCGCCTTGGCGGCATCCGGACCACCGCCCTGCGCCATGTCCGGCCGACCGCCGCCGCCCTTGCCGCCAAGTTCGGCAACGCCGAGCTTGACGAGATCGACCGCGCTGACCTTGCCGGCCAGATCCTCGGTCACCGCGACGACGATGGACGCCTTGCCGTCTTCCGTCGCGATGAGGGCGATCACGCCCGAGCCGATCTGCTTCTTGATCTCGTCGGCCGTGGCCTTCAGTTCACGCGCCGGCGTGTTGTCGAGCTTGCGCCCGGCGAACTTGAACGCGCCCGCCTGCTCGGCACCGCCGCCGGCAGAAGCGCCGCCGCTGCCGACCGCAAGCGCGCGGCGCGCGTCGGAAAGTTCCTTCTCCAGCTTGCGTCGCTCTTCGATCAAAGCACCGATGCGCGCGGGCACGTCGGCGGGCACGGTCTTGGCGATGCTCGCCGCCTCGAACAGCAGGCGCGCCTGCTCGGCGAGATAGGCGCGGGCCCCCTCGCCCGTCACGGCCTCGATTCGGCGCACGCCGGCGGCGACGGCACCTTCCGAAACGATCTTGAACAGGCCGATGTCGCCCGTGCGCCGCACATGCGTGCCGCCGCAAAGCTCGGTCGAGAAGGGCTTCGCGTCGGCATTGCCGCGCGGATAGCCCATCGCGACGACGCGCACCTCTTCGCCGTACTTCTCGCCGAAAAGGGCAAGGGCCCCCGCTTCGACGGCGGCTTCCGGCGTCATCAGGCGCGTCGACACGTCCTGGTTTTCGAGCACGCGCCGGTTCACGTCGGCCTCGACGGCCGCGATGTCGTCGGCGGTCAGCGGCGTGGGTTGGGAAATGTCGAAGCGCAGCCGGTCGGGGGCCACGAGCGAGCCCTTCTGCGTGACGTGATCGCCCAGGCGGCGGCGCAGCGCTTCGTGCAGCAGGTGCGTGGCCGAATGGTTGGCGCGCGTGCGGTCGCGGCGGTCGACATCGATGCGCATCTCGACGAAGTCGCCGACCTTGATGGCGCCCTTCGTCACGCGGCCCATGTGGACGTGCATGTCGCCGGCCATCTTCTGCGTGTCGTCGATCGCGATCTCGGCGCCGCCGGCCGTGAACATGGCGCCGGCATCGCCGGTCTGGCCGCCGGACTCGCCGTAGAACGGCGTCTGGTTGACGATCAGGGCGATCTTGTCGCCGGCTCTGGCGCCCGCCACTTCCTTGCCGTCGACGACGAGGGCCGCGATCTTGCCTTCGGCACTCTCGGTCTCGTAGCCGAGGAATTCGCTCGCCCCGACCTTCTCGCGAAGTTCGAACCAGACGCGGTCGCCCGCTTTCTCGCCCGAGCCCGCCCACGAGCGGCGCGCCTCCTCCTTGGCCTTGTCCATCGCGGCCGAGAAACCGTCGGTGTCCACCCCCACGCCGCGCGCGCGCAGCACGTCCTGCGTGAGGTCGAGCGGGAAGCCGTAGGTATCGTAGAGCTTGAACGCGACGTCGCCCGCGAGCTTGTCGCCCTTGCCGAGGCCGCCCGAGGATTCGTCGAGCAGCTTCAGGCCGCGGTCGAGCATCGCCTTGAAGCGCGTCTCCTCGAGCTTCAGCGTCTCGGTCGCCAGCGCCGACGCGCGCACGAGTTCGGGATAGGCCTGGCCCATCGCGTCGACGAGCGTGGCCACCAGCTTGAACAGCAGCGGCTCCTTGCAGCCGATGATGTGCGCGTGGCGCATCGCGCGGCGCATGATCCGGCGCAGCACGTAGCCGCGCCCCTCGTTCGACGGCAGCACGCCGTCGGCGATCAGGAAGCAGGCCGAGCGCAGATGGTCGGCGATGACGCGGTGCGACACCGCATGCGCCCCGTCGGCCGCCACGTTCGAGGCATCGGCCGAGGCGAGGATGATCCGGCGCATCAGGTCGATGTCGTAGTTGTCGTGCTTGCCCTGAAGCACGGCGGTGATGCGCTCGAGCCCCATGCCCGTGTCGATCGACGGCTTGGGCAGCGACACGCGCTCGCTGGGCGAGATCTGCTCGAACTGCATGAAGACCAGATTCCAGATCTCGATGAAGCGGTCGCCGTCGGCGTCGGGCGAACCGGGCGGGCCGCCGGCGATCTTCGGGCCGTGATCGTAGAAGATCTCGGAGCACGGGCCGCACGGCCCGGTGTCGCCCATCGCCCAGAAATTGTCGGACGTGGCGATGCGGATGATCTTGTCCTCGGACAGGCCCGCGATCTTCTTCCAGAGGCCTGCCGCCGCGTCGTCGTCGTGATAGACGGTGACGCACAGCTTGTCCTTCGGAAGCCCGTATTCTTTCGTGATCAGCGTCCAGGCATGCTCGATCGCCTGTTCCTTGAAATAATCGCCGAACGAGAAATTGCCGAGCATCTCGAAGAAGGTGTGGTGGCGCGCGGTGTAGCCGACATTCTCGAGATCGTTGTGCTTGCCGCCGGCGCGCACGCATTTCTGCGAGGTGGCCGCGCGCACGTAGGGGCGCTTCTCCTGGCCGGTGAAGACGTTCTTGAACTGCACCATGCCCGCGTTGGTGAACATCAGCGTCGGGTCGTTGCGCGGCACGAGCGGCGAGGAAGCCACGACTTGGTGGCCGTTCTTCGCGAAATAGTCGAGGAAGGTCTTGCGGACGTCGCTCGCACTCGTCATGTCAGGCTCGCTCTCTAGGCTCGGTCGTGCCGGCGCCGGCGGCCAAGGGCCGCCGGGCCGAAAAGGGGCCTAGATGTAGCTTCGACGGGCGGGAGTGTCCAGTTGGGGCAGGACGCATAAAAACGGGCCGGCGGTCGCAGCACTTCGGGCTTACGCGACGGCCGACCCGCACTTGACCCGGGATCGATAGGAGATCCGGGGCCGCATTCGCTCAAATCGGAAACTGGATCGGAAACAGGGGTCTGGACCGGACGGGTTCGGGGCCACTCTCCCCTTGCCCGTCCGGGCTGGAAATCAGCTTTCGCCGCCGCCGGGTTCGGCCATCATGGCGCTGGCCACGGTGCCCGAGTTGCCCCGGATGGCGGCCTCGATCGCGGCGGCCGCCTCGGGATGCTCCTTGAGGTAGGCGCGCGCGTTCTCGCGACCCTGGCCGATGCGCGTGCCGTCGTAGGAGAACCAGGCGCCCGACTTCTCGACGACCCCGGCCTTGACGCCAAGGTCGATGAGCTCGCCGGTCTTCGACACGCCCTCGCCGTACATGATGTCGAATTCGACGACCTTGAACGGCGGGGCCATCTTGTTCTTCACGACCTTGACGCGCGTCTGGTTGCCCACGACGGTCTCGCGGTCCTTGATGGCGCCGATGCGGCGGATGTCGAGGCGCACCGAGGCGTAGAACTTGAGGGCGTTGCCGCCCGTCGTCGTCTCGGGATTGCCGAACATGACGCCGATCTTCATGCGGATCTGGTTGATGAAGATGACGAGCGTGTTCGAGCGCGAGATCGAGCCGGTGAGCTTGCGCAGCGCCTGGCTCATCAGGCGGGCATGCAGGCCCATGTGGCTGTCGCCCATCTCGCCTTCGAGTTCGGCGCGCGGCACGAGGGCGGCGACCGAGTCGACCACGAGCACGTCGACCGCACCCGAGCGCACCAGCGTGTCGGCGATCTCGAGCGCCTGTTCGCCGGCGTCGGGCTGGGAGATGAGGAGGTTGTCCACGTCCACGCCCAGCTTGCGGGCATAGGACGGGTCGAGCGCATGTTCGGCGTCGACGAAGGCGCAGGTGCCGCCGGCCTTCTGGGATTCCGCGATCGCGTGCAGCGCCAGCGTCGTCTTGCCCGAGCTTTCCGGCCCGTAGATCTCGACGATGCGGCCCTTGGGCAGCCCGCCGATGCCCAGTGCGATGTCCAGCGACAGCGAGCCGGTCGAGATGACCTCCGCCGCCACCGTCTGGTCGCGCGAGCCGAGCTTCATGATGGAGCCCTTGCCGAACGACCTTTCGATCTGGCTCAGGGCCGCCTCAAGCGCCTTGTTCTTGTCCATGCTGTCCTTCTCGTTCGGCTCCCGGGGGGCCGATCGCAACGCAGTTACCGTCGACATGTTCCGCTCTCCTTATCAGGGGCGCCCCACGCGGCCAACGCCTGTGGAAATCGCCGTTTGACCATTGGCTGAATAACGTCCCGGAAAAATCCCCGATATCCCAAGTACCTCATTTGTTCCCTTCAATACCTCGACGCGGAACCCATTGGTGCCGCGTCGAGATCCGGACAGTACCAGCTTTGTTCTCATATGCAAGTGGAAAAAACGGGGAGACGTAATCCAGCGCTTTTCGGCGGCTGCGGCTCAGCCCCGGGCGGCGGCAGCGGCCGGCGGCGCCAGCCGCTGCCGGTAGCCCGACAGGAACGACTCGAAAGGCGCCAGCGACGACACCCGCGCGGCGATCGACGCGATATCCGGCGTTGCCCCCGCCTTGTCGGCCGTCAGCACGCGGAACACCTCGGCATAGGGCGACCGGCCCATCGCCGGCCCGAAGCGTTCGCGCAGGCGCGCGGTACCGGCATCGTCGCTTGCCAGCGCCAGCGCCACCGCCAGATGGAGCGTCTGGCGCGCGCGGTTGTCCTCGATCGGCGTGGTACCCGTCGGCGGATTTCCGACCAGCCGTTCGAGTGCCTGCGCCGCCGGTGCCCAGGCGCGCGTGCGCAGCGCGATTTCGGCGCGCAGCAGGTCGGCGTCCGGCGCCGGATCGCCTTCGAGACGCGCGAGCGCTTCGGGAGCCCGGCCGAGATCGGCCAGAGCACGCGCAGCCAGTCGCGCGCGCTCGCGGCGCATGTCTTCCGTCATGCCGGGCACTTCGGAAGCATCGAGCGCTTCGATTGCCGCCTGCGCCTTGCGGTCGAGCAGCCGGATCGCAGCCAGCCGCGCCCCCACCTCGGCGCGGGGCTGGCCCTGCAGGCGGTTGCGCATCTGGTGGTCGAGCAGGCCGGCAGCCCGGTCGAGCAGGTCGACCGCCACCATCCGCTCGACGAGCTTGCGCACCATCTCGTCGCCTTCGGGACCGTTGGGCACGAGTTCGCGATAGTCCTCGAACAGGCCGATCGCCGCGACCGGCGACAGCCGGTCGGCGGTGCCTTCAAGGAACAGCTTGCGGAACTCGCGTCGCACGTCCCCTTCCAGCTCGCCGCGATCGCGCGCCTGCGGAAAGCGCGTGGCGGCTTCGCGCAGCGTCTGCACGCCGACGCGGAAATCCCCGGCGGCAAGCTGCGCGCGGCCGAGCCGGCGCTGGATGTCGAACTCGAGCTCGTCGCCGCGCCATGCGAAACGCAGCCGCTCGAGGGCCGCCACGGTTTCCTGCGGCGAGAGGTCGCCCTTGTTCGACTGGAGCTCGATGCGCGCGAGTTCGGCCTGGATGCGCGCCTTGGTGACGGTCCCGAGATCGAGCGTGCGCCATGCGGCAAGTGCGGCCCGCTCGTCGCCGCGCTCGAGCGCGATGCGGCCGCGCAGATAGTCCGCCCGCGCGCGGTCGCCGCGGCTGGGGTTGTTCGCGATCACCTGGTCGACGCGGCGCTGCGCCGGTTCGAGCTCGTTGCCCGCGAGCCGCGCCTCGGCGATCGCCAGCCCCAGCCGGTTCGCGAAAACCGGCGGGAAGCGGTCGGAATTGTCCGTTGCCCGGTCGAACTGGAGCAGGGCCGCCTGCGGATCGTTCTGCGACATCGCGAGCGCGCCGCGCCACAGGGCGGCTTCGCCTTCCTGATCGAGGCTCGAATGGTTGAGCCAGCGGGCCGCCTCGTCGAGATTGCCGCTGTAGAGTTCGGCCACGCCGCGCATCGCGCGGTTCTGCGGGCCGTCGAGCAGTTGCGGACGCTCTTCGCCGATCAGGCGCATGATCGCGTTGGTTTCCGGAAACAGCCCGTGCGCGAAGAGGAAACGTGCCAGATCGAGGCGTGCGGCGTTGCGCGCGTCGCCGGGCCGCGCGACCGTGATCGCGCGTTCCATCGCCGGAAGGTCTTCATTGAACTTCGCCGGACCGCCGCGCTGCCAGGCGGCGAGGTCGAGAAGCGCTCCCTGGCGCAGCGGCGGGGCACCCGGCGTGCCGATCGCGGTCGGCGCGGTGACGAACAAGGCACGCGACGAGGAGATTTCGACGCCGGTACCCAGCGGACGGACGGCGACGCTGTCGTCGTCGGGCCGCACGACGGCCCCCTGCACGCTCGCCAGGATCTGGAACTGGGCATAGCGCCGCGTGTCGGAAAGCCCGAGCCCCGCGACGGCCGTCGGCACGACGGCAAGCTCGTCGCCGATCTCGGGATCGCGCAGCCGCAGCACGGTTTGGGCCCCCGGCAGCTCGATCGACACGCGCGCGTCGGCGGGCGTATCGGGATTCCGGATCACGATGTCGAGCGGCTTTTCCGGCTTGCGCGGCAAACGGCCGAGTTCGACGATCCACGCGGTGCCGTCGCGCCGCACGACGCTGTTGGCGCCGCCGCGCGGAGTCATGCGCAGCACCGTGCCCTGGCTTTCCACGATCTCGACCTCGCCGAGCAGGTCGCGGATCTGGGCGCCGTCGCGCATCGGCGCAAGGTCGATGTCCACCGGACGCTCGAAAGCGATCCAGAGATTCTGGCCCCGGCCGAAAACCGCCGCCCCGATCGGCTCGACGAAGCCGAAGCGCAGCGACTGGAAGTTCTCCTCGCGCACGATTTCGACGGGTATGCGGCCGCGCAGGGCCGCGGCATTGGCAGGTCCCGCAACGCCGGCCGGCCCGGCCGGCTGGCCCAGCCCCAGTGCCTGCGCCTGCTGCGTGAGGGCCTGGAAATCGGGCGTCGGCGGACGGCCGCCGGGGCCGGCCGCCCCGGAAACCGGCGGGGGTCCGCCTGCACCGGCAGGCCCTGCCGCGGCAGGGCGCGCGCCACCCGGCTGCTGCGCTTGCTGCGCCTGTTCCTGGCGCGCCTGCGCCTGTGCGGGCGTGGGGAGCTGGACCTGCTGCGACGTCGGCTGGTCCGTCGTGATCGAACCGTCGCGCACGAAATCGAACACCAGACGCGGGCCTGCACGGAAATGCCGCAGGCCGACATTCTCGTTGAGCGTGAAATCGAGCGTGGCCCGGTCGCCGTTGCGTGCCGCGCGCACGTTGGCTGCCGAGTTGCGCAGGCCCGTCGCGATCTGCGTCTGGTTGAGGCCGACGGGCGACCCGAACGTCACGCTGACGTCGCGACCCTTCTGTTCGACGCGATAGTCGAGATCCTCGGGCCAGTCGAAGACGGCCCGATCGAAACCCTGGTTGTTGCCGAAGCGCACGGCGACGCTCGGCCCGGACGGTACCGACGGCGCTGCGGCAGCGCCGGCGACGGTTGGCGGCGGTGCCACCTGTGCGGCTGGCGTCGCCGCAGCGGCCGGCGGCGGCGTTGTCGGTGCGGTTGCCCATGGTGCCGCACCCGTCGGCGACTGGGGTAGCGTCTGCGACGGGCGGAATGGCGGCGGCGATGCTGCGGGCGGCGAGGCGGGAGCGGCGACCTCGGGGGGCGTTGCCGCGGGCACCGCAGGCGTTGCCGGAAACGACGACCAAGGCACGCCCTGCGCCGCAGCCGGAACATCATCGTACGTTGCGAACGCAAGCAGCAGCGCGGCTGTCCAGATCACCAGCCGCGGCGTGTCAGAAAGTCCAGCCCTGTGCGTTCGCGCCGACATCGCCACGCGGATGCATCCCATAGGCTTCGTGCGAAGCCGAACCCCGGCATTTTACACCAGGAATCGTTCCGCTCGGGCTAAGTGCCCGAATCGACACGGATTCTACGCTCTGGGGCTATGTCTTGTCGAACAGCGCGTCGATATCGGCCTGGTTCGGTGCCGCATCCGGCATCTGGGGGCCGTTCAGCAGGGCCGCCTCACCCGACTTGGCCGCCGTCGCGGACATGCCGGCGTTGAGCACGACCGGCGGCAGATCGAGAGATTCGAGAAGGCTTGCGACGGTCCGGTCGACCTCCTTGAGGACGGAGACGACCTTGGAAATCCGCTGTCCGGTAATGTCCTGGAAATTGCACGCCTCGTAGATCGCGGTGACATCCGAAAGGATCGCCGCGGCAGGATCCCCGCCCGCAGCATTCGCGGATTTCTCGATACGCTCGACCGCATCGAGGATCGCGTTCGTGGCGCGCTCCGTCGCGCCGACGATCGCGGTCAGCTCGTCGCCGGCGGTCGGCAGATGCTTGGCACGGATATCCTGCGCGCCGAGTGCCGCAAGGTCGCGCTTGGCTTCCGCGATGATCCGCGCCAGATGCTCGACGCCGACCGCGACACTGCCGACCGACACCGAGACCTTCGTTGTCGCGGCGCGCCGTACCTGCTTGCGTGCGGCTTTGCGGGCAGGCTTGCGGACTTTCGCGGCGCGCGCAGGCTTCGCCTTCGCGGCCTTGCGCGCCTTGGGCTTCGGCGGGGCGGCGCGCCGGCGTCGGGTCGACTTGCGTGCGGCCACGGGGCCCCCTTTTCGTTCAGCGGGATCAGAAGTCGCCGAGAACGGTGGCGATCTTGCCTTTGAGCGTCGCCGCGTTGAACGGCTTGACGATGTAGTTGTTGACCCCCGCCTGCTTGGCCGCGATCACGTTCTCGGTCTTGCTCTCGGCGGTGACCATGATGAACGGGATGTGCTTGAGCTTGGCATCGGCGCGGACTTCCTGGAGAAGCTGCAGGCCGGTCATCGGCTGCATGTTCCAGTCGGAAATGATCAGCCCGTAGTCCTTGGCCTTCACCTTCTGGAGTGCGGCAGAACCGTCCTCGGCCTCGTCGACATTCGTGAACCCGATCTGGTTCAGCAGGTTCTTCACGATCCTGAGCATCGTCTTGTAGTCGTCGACAATGAGAACGTTCATGCGCAGATCGACGGCCATCGTGCTTCTCCCGAACCTTGTCCAAGTTTGTCCGCGCCGGGGTCCCGAACGCGAGCGCGGACGCTATCCATAAACCCGCAGCGTTAAGAGGTTACTAATCGAGCCCGACGAACCGGTAAAGAACTGTTCGTCAGCCGGCCCGCGCCGGAATGCGGGACGGTGACGTGTTCTCGGGCTGTTTGCGCCGGGCAAGTTCGGCGGTAACCTGCTGCGCCCTAATCGGATTCATCTGGGCGAGGATCGGTGCCGCGCGGCGCTCGTTCATCGCCTCGACGATCTCGACGAGCGTCGGCATTTCCATCTGCTCGAAGATTCGTGCCGCCTCGGTCGGTTTCATGTTCTGGAACATGCGAACCAGACTGGTCCGGCGTGCCTGCTCCTGCTCGTCATACTTGGCGATGGCGCTCTCGACGGCAGCCTGAAGAGCCTTCAACTCCTCGACCTGCTGCTGTATGCGGCGTTCGGCGGCCTGGAGAATGGCATCGCGCTGGTCGAGTTCGGCCTGACGCTTGTCGATCTCCTCGCGGCGCTTCGAAAGATCCTCGAGCGCCTCGATTTCGCCGGGGCTGAACGTGCGTTCGCCTTCGGCGTCGGAGCGTCCCGGCGGCTGGCGCGCGGGCTCGGGCGCGGCGGCCGGTGCCGGCGCGGCAGCGGGTGCCGGCGCAGGTGCCTGCGCGAGCTGGACCGGGCGCGGACCCGGCTGCGGGGCGGCCGGTACCGGCCTTGCCGACGGCGTCTGCTGGGCGACCGCGACGCCGAGGTCGCCAAGACGCAACAGCAGCAGCAGCGCCGCCACGACGACGAGGACAGGCAGCAGCCGGATGCGGTCGATCACTTTTCTCACGCGCGCGCTCCGGCCTGTGCCCCGCCCTTGCGACGGTCGGCGATCGCGCGAAGCAGTTCCTGTTCGGCGAGCGAACGGGTCGGCCCGCGCTCGAGCGGCGGTTCGGCCGCGCGCACCGGCGGCATTTCGTCGCGGGTACGTGCGGGCACCCCGGCAAACTCGCGTTCGCGCACGGCCGGCGGCGCCGGAACCTGGGCGACCGCACGCGGGCGCAGCGAATCGGAAAGCCGGTCGGCCGTCGGTTCGGCGCGATGCACGAGGATCTCGAGGTCGTCCTTGAGCGAGAGCGCCTTGCGCGTCTGGTCTTCGAGCAGTCGCCCCGAAGCTTCGCTGGCGGCCTTGAGTTCGGCGATCGCCTCTTCGGCGCGCGTCGCCGCCTTGACGAATTCGGACGTCGCGCGCTGCAGTTCGGCCTTGCCCTCGCGCCAGTTGCCGAGGCGCTTGTTGAGCAGCATCGCGTAGACGATCACCGCCACCATCAGGACGGCGAGAACGCCGTTGAGCGCCAGTTCCAGGCCCATCACGATTCCTCGTACTTGTTGATCTTGCGTTCGATCATCACGGCGACGTTCTGGCCGCGCCGCCCCATCCGGCCCTTGAACAGGCTTTCCGGTCCGCACAGAACCTTGATCTCGCTTTCGGGCGTCGCGTTGAGCATCAGGCGCGTGCCGACCTTGAAGTCGAGCACGTCCTGCAGCGTCATCACCTGCTCGTCGACGACGGCATGGATGTCCACGTCGGTCGCCCAGAGTTCGGTGGCAAGGTGGCCTTCCCAGATCGAGTCCCGGCCGAACTTCTCGCCCATGAACTGCTGCAGCAGCATTTCGCGGACGGGTTCGAGCGTGGCGTAGGGCAGCAGAAGTTCGAGACGGCCGCCGCGGTCTTCCATGTCGATGCGCAGCTTCGCGATGATGGCGGCGTTCGCCGGACGCGCGATGGTCGCGAAGCGCGGGTTCGTTTCCAGTCGCTCGAACCGGAAATTGACCTTGCTGATCGGATCGAACGACGCCGACAGGTCGCCGAGCACGACGGCGACGAGGCGCTCGACGAGGTTGCGCTCGATGGTCGTGTAGGGCCGGCCTTCGATGCGCATCGCGGCCGTGCCGCGACGGCCGCCGAGCAGCACGTCGACGATCGAGTAGATGAGCGCCGAGTCGACCGTCAGCAGGCCGAAATTGTCCCATTGCTCGGCCTTGAACACGGCGAGCATCGCGGGCAGCGGAATCGAGTTCACGTAGTCGCCGAAACGGGTCGAGGTGATGACGTCGAGCGATACTTCGACGTTGTCGGACGTGAAATTGCGCAGGCTCGTCGTCAGCATTCGCACCAGACGGTCGAACACGATCTCGAGCATCGGCAGACGCTCGTAGGAAACGAGCGCGCTGTTGATGATCGCCTGCATGCCCGACGTGCCGCCGTCGCCGCCGCCGCCGGCATCGAAGCCGAGAAGGGAGTCGATCTCGTCCTGGTTCAGCACGCGCGCGGTCGCATCGCCGCCACCGCCGCCCTGGTCGCCGCCGCCCTCCATGGACGCCCATTCGGCGGCCATCTTCTCTTCGTCGGACATGTTGTTCGGGTCGGCCATCGTCTTCGCCTTTCGGACTTTCTTCGCTAGCGGCGCTTCACTGGACGAGCATTTCCTTGAACAGCAGATCGTTCACGCGGGCCGGAGCCGCCGAAAGCTGCACGCGGGTCAGCAGTTCCTCGCGCAGTTTCAGGAAGCCCGACGACCCGCGAAGGTCTTCCGGACGCAGTTCGCGCAGATAGATCTGGAAGTTGTCGACGATGCGCGGAAGGTTCGCCTCGAAGACCCCCGCATCGTCCATGCTCTTCAACTCGACCGACAGCGTCAGTTTCAGGAACGACGTGCGCCGCCCGGCACCCGCGTTCAGGTTCACGAGCAGGTCGGGCAGGTTGTAATAGACGATCTTCTGCGGGCCCGTGGGTTCGGGTTCGACATGCGGCGTCTCCGCCACCTGCCCTTCGGGTTTCGGACCGGAAAAGAGGAAGAAATACGCGCCGACGCCGCCGCCGAGCAAAAGCACGACGGCAGCGCCAATGATGATCAGCAGCTTTCCGGAAAGCAGCTTCTTCTTGGGTTCCGCACCGTCCGCCGGTGCCCCCTCTTCGCCGCCATCTTTCGGTTCGTCGTCCGCCATTGGCATCCTTCAATCCGGCCCGTCGAATCTTGGCCGGATTTATCTAAACTTCCGAATAATATGCCAAGCGAAGGTTAACAAGCGGTTATCGTCGTCTCGAAACCACATGAGAATTCACGGGTAACCAATTAATGAGCAATCAGTAAATCAAAAAACTATTGCACCAAAATTTCGCGGAAAAGGACGTCGCTGACCCGCGCCGGCGCCGCCGAAACCTTGATTCGCACCAGCAATTCCTCGCGCAGCCGGGTGAGGCCGGCCGATCCACGCAGATCTTCCGGCCGCAGTTCGCGAAGATAGGTGATCAAGGTGTCGATCACGCGCGGCAAGGATTCCTCGTACGCCGGCACATCGGCCTCGACGATCTCGACCGTCGAAGTGAGCTTGACGAAAGCGCCGCGGGCATTGGGTGGCGTGTTGAGATTCACGAGCACGTCCGGCATGGCGTAGATCGTCGTCTTCGGGGGCGGCTCGACCTTTTCGGCCACGACCTCGCCCTCCTCCGGCTTGGCGCCAAAAAAGCCGAGGAAATAGGCGGCACCGCCGCCCGCCAGGAGAAGCAGGATCGGTACGACGATGATGATGAGCTTCTTGCCGGAAAGCTTCTTCTTGGGTGCTTCCGCGCCCTCGACTTCACCTTCCGCTGCTGCTGCCGGTTCGGCCATGAAGCTGCCTTGGGATTCCTTGCGAAACGTCCGCGTGAGGTACGCCGAATTTATCTAAAGTTCCGGCTATCCTGCCACGGACTGGTTAATGCCCGGTTAGCAGATGGATCAGCGCGGCCGGGACCTCAGAAGCGTGCGAAGCGCTTCAAGCTCGTCGACGACGGACTGGATCGTCGAACGATCGACGCCGCGGGCCGCTGGCGGTGCGGCTACAGGCGTAGGTGCCGGCATCGCAATGGCGACCGGCACCGGCGGCGCGACGACGGCGGGCCTGGCGACGGTCGATGGTGCCGGGGCAGCCGCCGGGCCGGGCACCGGCATTTCGGCAAGCCCGTGGTCCTTCAGCAGGCGCTGGACGCCCTTGATCGTGTAGCCGTGCTTGTAGAGAAGCTCGCGTATCCGGCGGAGCAGTTCGACGTCTTCGGGGCGGTAATAGCGCCGGCCGCCGGCGCGCTTCAGCGGCTTGATCTGCGCGAAGCGCGTCTCCCAGAAGCGCAGGACATGCTGCGGAACGTCGAGATCGCCGGCGACTTCGCTGATCGTCCGGAAGGCATCGGCCGACTTGCCGCCCCGCCGCAGGACGGGCACGCTTTCGGCGAAAGGCTCGGCCATCGGGCCTTAGCCCTTGGTCGGCGTGGAACCCGGCTGCGCCGGCGTCTTGGGCGGAGCCGCCGGTGCGGCGATCGCCGGGGCCGCCTGACTTGCCTTCGTCATCGTGCGGTTGATCTTGTTCTTGAGCACATGCGACGCCCGGAACACGAGGACGCGGCGCGGAAGGATCGGCACTTCCTCGCCGGTCTTCGGGTTGCGCCCGACGCGCTTGCCCTTCTGGCGGACCGAGAAGCTGCCGAATGACGAAATCTTGACGGTTTCGCCGCGCGTCAACGCATCGACGATTTCGCCGAGGACAGTCTCGACGAGCGTTGCCGAATCATTCCTCGAAAGACCGACTTCCTGGTAAACGGCTTCCGAAAGGTCGGCGCGCGTAACCGTGGTCTCCGACATAGCAATCCCCCGGCCAAAATTGACTTCGCGGAAATGCTAGCCCACGGACCGAAACCGGTCAAATACAAAGGGATGGCAGCCGGAGTTGAATCGATCCCTGCGGTATCTCGAGCTACCAGCGGATGACGCTGGCGCCCCAGGTCAGGCCGCCGCCGATCGCTTCGAGCAGCACGAGCTGGCCTTGCTTGATCCGTCCGTCGCCGACCGCTTCGGCCAGCGCCAGCGGGATCGAGGCGGCCGAGGTGTTGGCGTGGCGCGCGACGGTCGACACGACGCGCTCGGGGCCAAGCCCGAGCTTCTTGGCCATTCCGTCGATGATGCGCTGGTTGGCCTGGTGCGGAACCAGCCAGTCGATGTCCTTGCCGGTGAGGCCGTTGGCGCCAAGCGCTTCCTCGACCACTTCGGCCAGCTTGACGACGGCGTGCCGGAACACTTCCTGCCCGTTCATCCGCACGACGCCGACCTCGCGGTTCGAGCCGGGGCCGCCGGTGACGAACAGCGCGTCCTTGTAGCGGCCGTCCGAATGCAGATGGCTCGACAGGATGCCGCGGCCCGTCGCGTCGTCCGGCACATCTTCGGCGCGCAGCACGACGGCCCCTGCCCCGTCGCCGAACAGCACGCAGGTGGTCCTGTCCTGCCAGTCGAGGATGCGCGTGAAAGTCTCGGCCCCGATCACCAGCGCGTTCCGGACCTGCCCGACGCGGATGAAATTGTCGGCGATCGACATCGCATAGACGAAACCCGAGCACACCGCCTGCACGTCGAAGGCGAAGCCGTGGCCGTTCATGCCGAGCTTCGCCTGCACGGCGGTCGCGGTCGCGGGAAACGTGTTGTCGGGGGTCGTCGTCGCGACGATGACGAGATCGATCTTGTCGGCCGGGATGCCGGCCTGCGCGAGTGCGCGC
>JBIKWI010000045.1:0-20793 GCA_044356395.1 Tagaea sp.
GCGGCGGCGCGGAGGGCGGTCTCGGTCATGTCGGGGCTTTCAGGGCTTCATCGAGGAGGTCGGCGAAGTAGAGGCGAAAGAGGTAGATCTCGGCGGGCAGGATCGGGAGTTGGTCGGGCAGGTCGTGGTCGATGGCCAGCCCGTTGCATTCGTGGCGGTGACGAACCGGCGCATTCGACGCGCACGTCGTCGCCGGGTCGCTTTCGGCGGCCGGGTCGGGCGTGTGCATCTGGGTGGGCTGGTCTTCCATCGACCAGATAGTTGCGCACTAAGCAAGGGGTCTGACGGGCGAGACGTGAAGTCTGGGCTTCGGATGCCACCGGGCTGCTTTGCAATTGATTGCACGAGGTACCGCATGCCCACTGGCGGTGATCCTGAAACCGGATACCGGCGGCCGTAAGGTGTTGAAGGTGTTTCAGAAGCCGCGACGGGGCGGTGGCCGTGCCGCTCGCGAAGACGATGGTCGCCACCAAATATGCAGCTGTGACCGATTTCGTTGGAAGATAAGACGTGAGGTTGATCGGGCGACGACATCAGAAGCATGCGCCTCCGCCTTCCGGTTCATCGTCCGGCTCATATGCGCTGAGGCGGTCGAGCTTTTCCCCATAGAGATCAATAGCGACCGCGTTGCTGGCCTCGTCGTAGTGCTTTTCGCCCACTCCAAGGCCTCGGTGTCCGTTAATCTTCGCCGCCGTGAAGGCGAGGTTCGGGTGGATTCGCGAGGCTTCGGTCGTCGTGGCCCGGCGGAACTCCTGCGGCGAAACCGCACGTCCGAGATAGTGCTTCGTCCAGCGCGTGACCTGCCGGTGAACGATCGAGCCGCTCATGCGCCCGACTTCAGGCGTGACGAACACGGCCATGGTCGCCTTGTTCGAAAATAACCGGTACGCCTCGACCAGGATGGGCCGGTATACCTCGAGGTGTCTTCGAACGCGGGGGCCGAGGTTTTTGGGGACGGGTGCCCTGTACTGATCCTTGGTCTTCGAGTTCACCTTGAACAGACGTATTGAATACCCTTCGCCGACTGCGACGAGGTTCGTACCCACATCCATCTCGACCCAAGGGCGGCGGCGTACAGAACGCATGGCCATCAAGGCGATCAACAGGCCGTCGCGATGGTCTTTGGCCGCTTTGAGTGGGTCCGCATGCAGGCTGAGGTCGGCATTATCCATGAGAGTGACGCCGACCCCGTACAGATCGGAAGGCATCGGGGGTTCCGGCCTGCTCGGGCCCTCATCGTTGCAGTCGCGCTGGTACGCGCGATTGAGGCCGCGAAGCCACTCGATGTCGGTATCGGGGGCGGTGGCGCGGAGAAAGTTCAACAGCGCGTTGATGCGAAGTGCCGCTGTCGCGAGCGAGTTGATCTTGACCTGATCCTCTCCGAAGGCGTGAACCCATTCGGGCCTGATGCGGTTCTCCAGTTTCTGGGTCATGTCGAGACGGCCACCGACGGAAAGAAAGACCAAGTACGTTCCCCAGGCACGAAACGCATTCGCCTTGGTCGATGCCACCCACTTGTTCGCGCTAACCTTCGAGCCCAGGGTGCACTTGCCGTTTTCGGCCGCAATCCACCGTTCGCGGTCGTCGACCGGCCACTCGGCTACTATTAGGGACCTCGGCTGCTTGGCTGCCATGCACGCCTCCTAGAACGGGCTGGGGGTAACGCTGCTCGGCTTGAGCTGGCGGCGTGGGGCTTGGCGGCGAACATCACGGCCGGCGTTGTCGATGGTATCGTCCCAAATCATCGAGGTGCCTGGGTCGAGTGACGGCATGTATTGCCCGGTTGCGCTCGAGTTAGGGCTATGACCGAGAACGCGGCGTGCGAGTGGTGCGTATGCCGGATCCGCTCGTATGAGCAGCTTGGCGACGAGATGACGGAACGTGTGTCCCGAGAAGTCGATCTGCAGGCGACGACGGATTTCAATCGAGAGCGCGTTCATCAGGCTGCCGTCCGGGCGTTGCCGCGTCGGATCGGCCTCATTCGGGAACAGCCAGTCCGAGCCGTCCGGCGCGAGTATCCGATGATGATGTTTGAAGTAGTCGTCCAGCATTGCGATCACCTTTGGCGTGACGCGCCACTCAATGGCCCTTCGGTTCTTCACCTCGCCCTTCGGGATACGGAGCAGGAAGCCGTTACCCGATTTGTGAAAGTGACGTTTGTACTCAATGCTGGAAACGTTCCCGCCGCGCGCAGCGGTGCGCAGCGCGATCTCGAACGCGATCGCGAGGACGGCAAGCCGGGCACCGGCGCGGGTGCCACGCTTCGCCATAGCCTCGCGCCAGAGTTTGTCGGCCAAACAGACGAAGCGGCGGCAAAGGTCGAGGTCGTCGAATTGATCCATCCGGGCCGCGTTCTTGTCGGTTTGGCCGTCGTTTTCGGGGGCACAGTTTCTGCGGAACGTCTCGAGTAGATCGAGGTCGGACTTGAGCAGGAGCTTGAGGTGCCGCGCAGCTGCCTTAATAGTCGCGATCCGGTTGGCCAACCCCGAGCTTGCATCCTGACCGAGACGCTCGCGCATCCGCTCGGTGGCGATTTCGACATTCTCCGGGCGGACGATGAAGGCGAGGTCGATCTGGTCGGGCACAATACCCGCCTCGATCAGCTCGGAGGCGATATAGCGGAAATGGTCGCGCGACTTATCGGCCGATTTGGGCTTCAGCTTCGGCAACGCTCCGAGCGAGCGGCTCTTCTCGGGCGAACGCTTGACTAAGTACGCGTCGACCTCGATACGCAGCTTGGGCAGGTCGTCCCATGTTATTGCCGACCAGCGCTCGCGACGCTCGACATTCATCTCCAGCATCGGCCATGCGGGCAGCTTCGAATACGCCGAATGCCACAATGCGACGATCTTGTTACGGACCCGGCGTGCTTCGCTCGCGGGTAGGGCGACGACCTCGTCGGCAATAGCTGCCGCGATCGCCGCCTGGGTCACGGTGCCGGGCGAAACGTTCTTCGCGGAGAGGCGCCGCAAGGTCACGGTCAGGCCGCGCCAGCAGGCATGGGGTGGGAGTTGCTGAACCAGCGCGTGCCAAGCGGGGAGGATCGACGACTTGCGGGGCGATACGGGACCGGCGATCCTGATGGCGCGCTGAACGAGAGACCGCAGATTGGCAAGGTAGCGAACCGAGAGCCCGACCGACCCGGCCTTGATCAACTTGAGCCTGTTCTTGATCGCGTCGGGATCGGCCACAATAGCGGTCAGGGGCAGCTCAACGAGGACACCCTCGACCTGGGACAGTAGCTTGCCGGCGGTACGAATGGCGGAGATGAGGCGCGCTCGTAACTCTTCGCCGACCTTATTGCTGTCGGCAACCCGGGCGATGACGTCGGCGAAGGTGATCGGCTTGCAGACGGCAAGCAGCTTGGCGGGCTTCGGGAGTATTGGGGGAGCCTTTGACATGTCCATGAGTGTCTCTCGCGGTCAGGGGGTGTCTGGAGGTGACAACCTGCAATACTGTACCACAGGAGTTTGTCGAACTCTGGTGGTGCCAAATGCAGGTATCGTTGAACATCATCGGGTTAGTCGACCTTGGCGAAATCGAGATCGTGCGGCGCCAGGACGCGTACGATTTCGGCGATCGGGATGCGCACGGCGCTACCGATACGGACAACGCGCAGGCGGTTGTGTGCGATCATCCGACGCACCGTGCGTGTCGACACGCAGAAGCGGAAGGCTGCCTCGGCCACCGTGATGGCGTCGGGTGACGAGGCGGCCGCCGTCCGGTTTCCCTTCGTACGCGGGTAGGTCGGGTTCGTCGGGCGGCCCAGTGCGGCGCGGGCTTCCGAGAAGATCGTGGGTGCGGGTTTCATGTTGGCCTCTGTCTTCGAGTTCGAAGGCACAGTCATGCCGTTGAAATCGAACGCCCCCGCGGAGGCGATGGCCATGATGGTTTCAGTTCCGTACCGCCCCCATTTGGGCGGTTAAAAATCTGTAAAACGACGCCGGAACAGCCGACTGCACTCGGCGTTCGCGACGAGGATCGTCGTCTGAACGGTGGGCTCGGCCGACACGACGACGATTTTGGAGCGGTACCACCGAATTCCGGCCAGCGAGCGCCTTACGGCTAGCGGCACGCCCAGACGCCGTCGCCCTACCTGCGGCAGATCGAGACGAACTGGTTCGTGGCCGTGTCGCGGCTACTCGGTCTCTTCGTGCCAACGTTCGATGCGGCGCACGTTCCCAAGCTGACGGTCGACGCCGCTGAGTTCATTCGATTTGCCGAGGCCTTGGGGGCCGATCCGGTGAGTCTCGTCAGTGCCGTGCAGGCCGTTCGCGCGCTGTCCGGGGCGCAAGAAGTAGCTCGATCTGGTTCGCAGGCGGTATCCGGGCGTCGGCGTGTTCCAGTTCCAGCAGTTACTTCACCAGTTCGCTGCGCAGGATCTTCACCTTCAGGGGCGCGTCGAAGGTCAGGCGCAACTGACGTGTAGCGTCCGTGTCGGCGATGCCGATCCAGACGTTCCGGAACACCTCTGTCTCGTCGTCGCCTTCGAGGACGTAGCGGGTGCCGTCGTCGGTGACGATGCGCACGCTCGTCGGGCTTTCGACGCGCTTCACCTTGATCCAGTTCTCGCCGATCAGGAACTTGCTGCCGACCGTCGCGTTTAGGACGAGTGCCATGTCTTTCTCCTTCGTGGGTTGGGTTAGAGCCAGTTGTCGGGGGTGGGGCCGGGAACGCCGTTTGCGCGCCGCGCGATGCCGTCGCGCCGCCGGGCATCGACATCGATCACGAACTCGATCGTGTCGCGCATGGTCGGATTGGCGGTCAGGGCGGCCTGCAGATCGAGGACCGGGAGCCTGATGGGCCCTTTGCCGAGGCCAGCCGCCTTGGCCTGTGCGGCCGAGATGCGGACGCTCAAGGCGTATTCGATCTTGCTTGGGGCAGCGGTCAGGAGGCCGGTCGAGGGGCTCCAGAAGGTCCAGTGCGGCGTATAGCGGTAGACGAGGAACGCCTGCCGCTGCTGCCGGACGGACGTGTACGTGAACGCGATCGGGGACCGGATTTCGCCCTCGAACGCGTATTCGGTGGCGGGGGGCGTCATCGAGGGCTTCCCGGTCCGGTCAATGAAGCACGACCAGACGGCTCGTAATGGCCCTGGCGACGGCGGGCAGGATCGGGCGGACCAGTCCGATGACAGTGGCGACCTCGTGCGGCGCGACGCCGACCCGGCAGAACAGCCCGAGGTCGCCCATCTCGGCGGCGAAGGGGATCGACGGGACAGCGACGTCCCGGGTCGCCAGTCGGCGGGTCGCCCGGGCTATTACCGTATCGACGACCTCGGCTGGGTCGGCTGGCGATAGCGCAGCAAGGCGAGAGACGAGGTCCGGATCGGTCTTTAGCGCGATCTGGATGGCCGCAAGCCCGACGTCGGTGCGCCAGTGGAAGGCGTGCAGCGGCAGGCCTAGGACAGTCGGCAGGCCTGCAACCCCATGCTCAATCGGTGCCGCCCATGCCGTCCGGATGCTCTCGCTCAGCTTCGGGAAGCTCTGGTCGAGGATGATAGGGCGTGGAGCCGACGAGACGGCTGTCAGTTCGCCGTGGACGAGGGCATGGGCAAGAGCCGGGAAGCTGTACTCGCCCCGGATGGCGTACTCGATGCCGTCGATCAGCGGTGCAGGGGTCGTGAGGGTAGTCAGGGTCGAGATCAATAGCTCGGCCGCGCCGCCGTCTGCCTCTTCACAATGCGACCAGCGCGCGTCGATCCCCTCGGTCATGGCCAGTGCCGCCGCAAGGCGGGTGACCAGCGGCTTGGTCGTGTCGGCGAGGGTCTGTGCGCGGAGTTCGAGCGGCGCGTCCCACATGGCCTTGATGCGCGACGGGCGCTCGAACGGGTAGATGCCGTAGGCGAGCAGATCGGTTGCGACCGTGCCCGTCGGCGCGGTGATCAGTATCTGGATTGTCTCGACGATATCTGGCCATTCGAGCGGTGGCGCCCATGGGCCCTGCGGGCGGACGGCGCCCCAGATGCGACGCATGCGGTCGACCAGCTCGACGTCGGCGAAGCCGATGCTCTCGATGACGAACTGAAGTACGGCATCGCGCGTGTCAGCTTCGCCAAGCTGGACGAAGTGCCACGCGGCTACAGAAGCGGCGGCTGTATCGCTGGCTAGGCAGGCGATCTGGAACACGTCCTTGCAGATGTCGGGGTACTCCTTGAACAGGTCATCGAGGACCACTGGTAAGGCGGGCGGGCGCAGGTCATCGGCGCCGGATACAGGGCGAGGGGGAGTCATGTTGCGCCTCCTTGCGAGGGCAATTGGGGAAGTTGGAGATGCGGGTTGTGAGTCTGACGTTAGCTGATGGCAGCGCGGGTCAAAGGAAATTGCGACCGCCGATACAAGAATACTCGGGCTATTGAAAATTATCGTCGGCGCATCTCAGGATTCGAACGGTTGATTCCATCGATTTCCGCCGAGTGGGTCGACTCTCACCTACATCCACTACGGCACGCCAACGACGACGAAAGTGAGAGCTTTTGGATTACCGGACAATGAGGGCCCCAAGCCAAATTTTAGATGACTTTGTGCTGTTCGATTTCTTGGACGTCAATTGCGACACTGAATAATGCGGGTTAATCAAACAAGCGACTAAGTCCATCGTAGTGGATATTCATTCGGGAAAACGGTGCCTACCGCCAGCGTGTCGTACCATCGCCTTGAAGCACGTGGCGCCGGAGCGCTTCTGCGCCGTTGGCGCCTAGAATCGGCATAACGCAGGCGGCGAATTTCTCGGCCTGCTGTTCGTCGGTCATCGGGCGTCCTGGCGTGCCCGTCGCATTTCCAAGCCGCCGCGACAAGCGTTGACCGTTTGCCAATATGACGGTCACCTCCGCGCCTTCCGGTTCGTTTACGTCGTCGAACAGGCGGGGTGCGTGAAACATGCGGATTTTGGAGAGCTGCGCGCCGGCGCGCGGCGATTGCCAGGCCTTTTCGGCAAGTTCCTGAATGCCGAAAAGGCCCGTATCGACAAGGCAGGCGAGGACCGCTTGCATCGAAAACTGCGCTTGCGCCGTGGTGTCAGGCCTTTCGTAGAGGAGAGATTCAACCACCAAGCGGGTGGTGGCGCACTCGATGGCGGTGATCGCTTCCGCCTCGATCATGTATTCGCGTCTGAGTTCAAGAAGCGCTTCGCCGGCCGCTTGCACGGCAGAGCAGGCGGGAAAAATCTTTCTTGCGGCGCCGGGGGAAAGCATGCGCCACACCCCGCCTGGCAGGGTTATGGGAGCCATCGTATGGCCGCGCGTCGCGGCAAAGCCAAACCGATGTTCGAAAATGTCGAGCGGCGCGTCGAGGCCGGCCGCCGCAAGCGATGCCGCTTCGACCCCGATTCGTGCAGCATAACCGCAGCCGAGCGGCTTGGCAGCCGTCCCCAAGACAGCACGAAGCCCAGCCGCGGCAGTCGCGGCATGCGCGATAGCCGTTGCGCAGCCCAGCGCATCAAGTCCGAGAATGCGCGCAGCACCCGCGGCAGCGCCGATCGAACCGAACAGGCCGGTCGCCCACCACCCATCGAAATAGACGGCGTTGCTAAGCGATTCGCCGAGCGCGTAGATCGTCTCTACGCCTGCGACATAGGCCACACGCAAATCGCCGTCCACGGGATTGTGCGACTCCGCAAATGCGGTGATGGCGGGAAGCACGACCGCGCTTGCGTGGACGATGCCAGCGTAGCAAGTGTCGTCGAAATCCCACGCATGCGCGGCGGTTCCGTTTACGAACGCCGCACCCGCCGGTGTCAGATCGCAACCCGCGACGACCGTGCGGCAGGCCCCGGTGCCGTAAATTTCACGAGCCGTGTTGCTTACGGCCTTCAGCATTGGATGACGTGCGCCGGCAATCGCGACTCCAAGTGTATCGAGCACGCAACGTCGCGCTTCTCGGTCGACGTCGTCAGGCAGTGCCGCGACCGTAAGGCGCGCTACGAAAGCGCCGAGCTCACGTGCGAAGGTCATTCGCCTGCCCGTTGGCGCAAGTCCGCCAGGTTGGCAGCGGTGAGGCGAATCCCGTGCGTCCTTGCCGTCGCGGCCGCGCTGGCGCGTTTGGCACCCGGCAAGCGGACGCCCGGCTGTTCCATCATGCGCGCGATCAGAGCAGCCACGCGCTCGCCGAAACCCGGGCCGAACGCCGCTGGATCGATCGCGAAGAACGCCTGACCCGTTCGCGGTGGGCCGCCGTCCGGTGTGGCGAACGAGGATGCCTCAAAACCGAAATGCGCGCCCGTCAGTGCTGCGGCGAGGATCTCGACCATCAAGGCTTGACCCGACCCTTTGTGTCCGCCTGCTGGAAGCAGGCTTCCTTTGAGCGCCACCGCTGCATCGCGGGTAGGATTGCCGTGCGAGTCGAGCGCCCAGCCCTCGGGGATCGGCTCGCCGGACTTCGCCCGCAGCATGATCTCGCCGCGCGCCACGACGCTCGACGATTGATCGAGGACTAACGGTTCGCCGCCGGCGCGCGGTGTTGCGAAGGCCACTGGGTTCGTGCCGAACAGCGCTTTGTGGCCGCCCCAGGGTGCTATCGACGCGGGCGCGTTGACGAAGCCGAGCGCCACGAGTCCCTCGCGCGCGATTCGCGCGACATGATCGCCGACGATGCCGCAATTATAGGAATTCGTGACGCACAGTAGCGCAGTTCCATTCGCGCGCGCCGCTTCTACAAGCACTGGAACGCCTAGGTCGATCGCTGGATGTGCGAAGCCCGTTTTGGCGTCGGCCACAACCAGACCGGGGCGCGGCTTGGACAGTTCGGGCTTCGCTTTGCCATCGACCTTTCCGGAAGCGGCGTGGTCGCAGTAGGTGCCGAGCCGGAGAAGCCCGTGGCTCGAAATTCCCTGCAACTCGGCAAGCGCGACCGATGCCGCGACGGAGCGGGCGTTTTCGGGCGACGTTCCCGCTCGAACCAGTGCCAGACAAGAAAGGCGCTCGACTTCGGTAATCGCCACCGTCTCGTGGGTCATGTCGTTCTCCGTCAGGGCGCGTCGAAGCGCGTGAAGGGGCCTTTTTGCCGGTAGCGTTCGGCGTAGCGCGCGAACGCGTCTTCATCGATTTCGATGCCCAGTCCGGGCTCTTCGGGCGGGCGGACGCCGCCTTCGCGGACGTGCCAAACGGGGCCTTCAATCAAATCGTCCTCGCACCAATCGATGAGCGACTGGGCGGGCCTGTCCGCCTCGGGACAGGCGATGCCGAAATGGCACAAGGCGGCCCAACCGATGCCCGTCTCACCGTTCGAGCGTAGCCAGAACCGCTTGCCGATCGATGCGGCGATCGTGGCCGCGCGCATGCATCCGCCCAAGCCGCCGTCGACATTGAGGTCGCCGACCAGATTGTCGATGCCCGGATAGTGTTTGATCTTCTCGATATCTGTGCAATGCGTCGAAATCGGCACGCCGAAATCGGTGCGTAGGCGCTGCATGTCGTCGAGCCGCGCGACGGGCTCCTCGACGTCCACAAGTTCGCGCCCCGCACCCGCCAGAAAGCGGCGCGCTTTGTCGATCCCCATCCCGAGATTGGCGTCGACGGCGAGGTCGATCCCGGGGCCGAGTGCGGCGCGCACCGCGTGTACGGTCTCAATATCCGTTTCAACCGGATGACGCCCGACCTTGAATTCGAACGCGCGGGCGCCGGATGCGGCGATTGAGCGTTGGGCGATGCCAGCCATGATGCCGGGGACGTCGGCCAGCGCGTGTCCTTCTTCGAGCGCCACCGTGTAAGCGTAGGACACGAACGGCGCCCGCTCGCGGACGGGGCCGCCGAGAAGGCGGAAGACCGGCTGGCCCGTTGCTTTGCCGAGGAGATCCCACAGCGCGATCTCGATTCCCGCGAAGGCGAGCGCGCCCGCCGGATCGGCGAGATAGCCGAAATCCCGGTGTTCGCCGAGACACAGGCGCAGCGCCGTCTCGCGTTCGAACGCGCTCGTACCCGTAAGGCGCGGCGCCAGCCGCTTGGCGATGACAGCGGCCGACCCGTCGCCCGGCGCCTCGCCCCAGCCGGTGAGCCCGTCTTCGGTACGGACCCTGACGACGGTGCGCGTGTGCCCGTAGGACCGGCCGAATGCCCAGGTGCAGGTGCGCGTCGTGGGGATGCTGACGGGAATTGCCTCGATGCTTTCGATCTTCATGTCGTCCTCGGATCAATTTCGATGGCGTTGCCGAGCCACGGAACGAGTGCCCGGATGTCGGGCAGCAGGCGGGTCTCTGCGACACGCCGCGCGCGTTCGGCGAGCGCGCGCGGCAGATCGCCGAGTTCGCCGCGATGCGCAATAAGCGTGATGCGCCGGGTAAGGCCCGGTGCTGCGAGCGGCAATGGCACCACGAGCTCCGGGCGAACCCGCGCTTCGTGCAGGCATATGGGTGTCGTCAGCGCCCATCCGTGTCCCTCGGCGACGGCGGCGACGAGCGCGGAACTGAGGTCGAACTCCATGTAGCGCGGAATGTCGAGCCCGAGCCGCCGCAGGTGGCGTTCGATCAAAAGCCCGGTTTGCGAGCGCCCGGAATAGCGCAGGAAAGGCATTTCGCGCGCGAGCGCGGCCGGGCCCACGCGTCCAAGCCGCTCGTGCCCGCGCGGCACGATGACCAAAAACGGCTCGACCAGAATCGAATGGCGTTCGATGCCGTCCAGATCCTGCAAATCCTCCGACGACACGATGATATCGACGTGCCGGCGCAGCAGGCCTTCGCTGAGACCGGCCGCGAGGTCGGAAAGCAACGCCGTGTGCGCGGCCGCGTCGCTCAGCGACTTCACCAGCGCCGGGCCGAGCGAAGCGGCGAGCGAATGGACGATGCCAAGACGGACATGAGGCAATTTCGTACGCGCCGACTTGAGCACTGCGGGAACCGTCTGCAGCGCTTCCTCCAGAATCCGCTCGGCCCGGCGCCGCAGGGCCGCACCCGCCGGCGTGACGCCAAGCGGGCGAAGCTTCCGGTCGATCAGCTTCACGCCGAGCGCCCGTTCCAGCGTTCCGATCGCGTGCGAGACGGCGGGCTGCGTCATCCGGAAATGGCGCGCCGCCTCGGTCATCGAGCCGGTATTGCACACCGCCTCGTAGATCTGAAGCGCGCGCAAATCGAAGGGCAAGTTGCGGGGGCTCGATTTCTTTCGGCGCTGGTTCATCGGGCGCGCCTAGCGGCTTCTGCGGACGACGCGGGCGTTCATCGGAACACGACAGTTTTGCGGCCGTTGAGCAGCACGCGATTTTCGACGATGGAACGCACCGCTGCTGCGAGCACGCGGCGTTCGATGTCGCGCCCTTTGCGCACGAGGTCCTCCGGCGTGTCGCGGTGCGTGATCCGCTCCACGTCCTGCTCGATGATCGGCCCTTCGTCGAGTTCGGAAGTCACGAAATGCGCCGTGGCGCCGATCAGCTTGACGCCCCGCTCGTGCGCCTGGTGGTAGGGTTTGGCACCCTTGAAGCCGGGCAGAAACGAGTGGTGGATATTGACGCACTTGCCCGGCAGTTTCCCGACGAGCCCGTCCGACAGGACCTGCATGTAGCGCGCGAGCACGACCAGGTCCGCGCGGGTTTCGCCCACCAGTTGGACGAGCCGTGTCTCCTGCTCGAGTTTGGTATCCCTCGTGACGGGCAGATAGTGGAACGGTACGGAACCGAGATCGATTCGCGAGTAGGCCTCGCGCGGATGGTTGGCGACGACGCCAACGATGTCCATCTCGAGTTCGCCGATTCGCGTTCGGTAGAGCAGATCGACGAGACAATGGTCGAATTTCGAAACGAGAATGAGGACCCGCGGCCTGTCGCCTGCGCCGCGAAGGCGCCATTCCATGGCGAAGCGCTCGGCAATAAGTTCGAAGTCCGCAAGCGCCTTGCCTTCTCCGAACGGCGCGAACACGACGCGCATGAAGAACCGCCCGGTTTCCGGATCGTCGAATTGCTGCGCGTCGACGATGTTGAAGCCTTGCTCCAACAGAAGCGAGGCGACCGCCGCGACGATGCCGGGACGGTCCGGGCAGGAGAGGGTGAGCGTATAAGGGGGGATCACGCGATGGGCTCCAGTTCAACACCGTGCTCGGCCGCAGATTCGGCGAGCCAATGCCATATGTCACCGGCGGCGGCCCGGGGACACATCAGCTCGAATTCCTGCGTCGGGTCGATCGCGGTCAATTGCGTTTGAAGATGCGCGATCTGGACCAACGCCGTGTCGTCGGCGCCGAAGACTTTCGGATGCAGGTCGATCGACACGCCCTTGGCCAGCGTCTCGCGCACGCGCGGTCCGTCGAGCCGCAATACGAAGCGGCCGTCGGATTGGTCGACGATAGCGGCGGATTCGCCGCAGACCGCGCGCAACCGCGCTTCGATATCGGTCTCCTCGGGGAGCGTTGCGACGAACCGGCCGGGTCCGGCCCAGGAAAGCCTGGCACCAGCGACGCCCGGCGCCGAACGGCGCATTGCGAGTTTCGCCCGATCAGCGCAGAACGCGGCGGCGAGCGCGCCTAGACACGCGTCCTGCGCGCCCGGCACTGGCGCGATCAGCGCGATCGACAGCGGCGACAGCAAACGCGCCCGAACGCCCGGCGGACCTTCGGGGTTACCGTAGCGTCCGGCGCCCGCGATGTTGTGAAAGGCGGACAGCGCCGCGAATGTTCCGTCAGCCACGCAACTTCTCCCCAGCCGTATCCACAAAACAAGGCTCGCAGACGCGGACCCGCAGATCTTTCCCGCGCATCAAATCGACCGCCCGCACGGTCTCGCCGATCCGCGAGCGTCCGTTTGCCAGCAAGCCCAGGCCGATCCAATGGCCGAGAGTCGCCGAGTAGGTGGCGGTCGTCATGTAGCCAAGATCGTGGGCCATGTCTTCGGGCGCGCCGACGTCGAAGAAATGCGCGCCGCCGTCGAGTTTCGCGCTACGATCGAGCGGCGCGAAGCCGACCAATATGGGGCGTTCCGATTCTTCGAACGCCGCGCGGCCCGCAAGCGCCCGACCCACGAAATCCTTCTTAGTCGACATCATTCGACCCACGCCAAGGTCTCGAGCGGTCGTTTGACCGTTCAGTTCGCCGCCCGCGAAATGCCCCTTTTCCGCACGCAATATCGTCAGCGCTTCCGTGCCGTAAGGTGCAATGCCGTAGGGCTGGCCGGCCGCCGTCAACGCACGCATCAGCGCGTCCCCCCACCGCGCGGGGACTGCGATTTCGTAGGCCCGCTCGCCGGAGAAGGATATCCGGAAGATGCGCGCGTCCGCGCCGAATTTGAGACGACCTTCGCACGCGCCCATGTAGGGCAGCCCGTCGTTCGACACATCCAGCGAAGGATCGGCCAGCGCCGCGAGTACGTCGCGCGCGTAAGGGCCCGCGAGCGAGACCTGTGCCCATTGGTCGGTGACGCTCGCGAAACGCACGTCGAGCGACGGCCAGACGACCTGGTGGCAATACTCCATGTGTTGCAGAACTCGGGCCGCGTTCGCGGTCGTCGTCGTCATCAGCCAGCGCCCGGTCGACAGCCGCGCGGTCGTACCGTCGTCGAGCACGATGCCGTCCTCGCGCAGCATCACCCCGTAGCGGACCTTTCCCGGCGCCAGCGTCGAAAACATGTTGCAGTAGAGCCGGTCGAGAAAAACACCGGCATCGGCACCTTGGATGTCGATCTTGCCAAGCGTTGAGACGTCACAGAAACCGACCCTCTCGCGGACGTTCGTGGCTTCGCGCTTAGCCGCGTCGAGCCAATCTCGGTCGCTAGGTTTCGGATAATACTGCGCGCGTAGCCAAGCGCCGGCCTCGACGAACACGGCGCCGCATTCCCGCGACCATTCGTGCGTCGGCGCACGGCGCGTCGGCCGGAAATGGACACCCCGCGCATGTCCTGCGAAAGCGGCGATCGCTACGGGCGTATAGGGCGGGCGGAACACTGTCGTGCCTGCGGCTTCGAGCGGCGTTCCGGTGATCTCGGCCATGATCGCAAGGCCATTGACGTTGGACGTCTTGCCTTGGTCCGTCGCCATGCCCAGCGTCGTGTAGCGCTTCATATGCTCGACACGCCGGAAGCCCTCGCGCGCGGCGAGTTCGACGTCCGTGTCGGTCACATCGTTCTGGAAATCGACAAAGGATTTGCCGGGACAATCGCACACGCGCCAAAGCGGCGTGCTGTGCGGTGCGTCCGGTTCAGCCGCGGGCGGAACGATGCGCGGGGCCGCGAATCCCAAATCCGCCAGAGCGGCGCCGCCAGCGGCGGCACCGTCGGCGAGGCTCCGGGCAAGTTCGCCGTGGCCGGTCGCGGCACCCGCGATACGCATGCCGGGCGGCGGATGGACCGCCACGAACCCGGCAATTTCGGCGTTCCAGGTGGGGCGGTGGCCGAGATGAGACGATAGATGCACCGCCGGGTTCCATCCGCCGGACATCGTCAGCAGGTCACATTCAGCAAGCACCGTTTTCCCGCCCGTATCGATCTCGGCGGCGACGACGCCCCATTTCCCGCCGATCGCACGCCGCACGACGCTGCTCTGGTAAAGTGGCGCACCGGACCGGCGCACGGCCGCGCGAAGCGTCTCGCCGGACTCGGCTCGCGGATCCACGATCGCCGAGATCGCAACGCCCGCGCGCACAAGGTCATCGATCGTGTGAGCCGATTCGTCGGACGGTGCGAACACGACCGCGCGGCGGCCGGGCGAAACCGCGAAGCGGTTGACGTAGGTGCGGACCGCACCAGCCAGCATCACTCCGGGCCGGTCGTTGTCGCCGAACACGAGCGGGCGCTCGATGGCGCCCGACGCCAGAACGGCGGCGCGCGCGTAGATCCGCCAGAGACGCTGGCGCGGCTGGTGGGCCGGTGCCGCGACGTGATCGGCGACGCGCTCGACGGCCACATAATTGCCGTGGTCGTAGGTTGCGACGACGGTCGTCCGTTTCAGGACCGTCACGTCCGCAAAAGCCCCGAGTTCGGCTTCGACCGCGGCGACCCAAGCGGCGGCCGGCGCGCCGTCGACGGTGGCGCTTTCGGACAGGAGTCGTCCGCCGAGTTCGAAATCCTGCTCGCAGATCGTCACGCGTGCGCCGCCGCGCGCGGCGCCAAGTGCGGCCATCAGTCCGGCCGGCCCGGCGCCGATGACCAGAAGATCGCAATGATGCGTCGTTTTCTCGTAGCGGTCCGGATCTTCGAGCCCTGCGGCTCGACCCAGACCGGCGGCGCGCCGGATCAAAGGCTCGTAGACCTTTTCCCAAAACGCGGCAGGCCACATGAAGGTTTTGTAGTAGAAGCCTGCACCCAGCAACGGCCCGAACCACGAATTGACCGCGCGCATGTCGAACGCGAGCGACGGCCAGCGATTTTGGCTCGCGGATTCGAGACCGTCATAGAGTTCGATCTGCGTGGCACGCGTGTTCGGTTCGCGCCAGGCGCCGGCGCGCAGTTCGACCAACGCGTTCGGCTCCTCCGGCCCCGCCGACAGGATTCCGCGTGGCCGATGATATTTGAACGAGCGGCCGACCAGGCGCACCCCGGCGGCAAGAAGCGCCGACGACAGCGTGTCGCCCGCATAGCCCCGCAAGCGTCGCCCGTCGAACGAGAATTCGACGGGGCGCGTGCGGTCGATCCGGCCGCCCTGCGCCAGGCGATAGGGCTGCTCGCTCATGCCGCCGCTCCGGCCGGACGCACGGCATAGATCGCATGTGTCAGCGTGTCGCGTTCGACGACCAGCATCGCGCGGCAGCCGCCCGCGTGCTGGAATATTTCGGCGTGTCGGCCCGCCGGATTGTCGCGCATATAGACGTATTCGACGAAGGCCGTGACGCCGGCGTCCAAGGCTGGACGCGCGGGTGCTGCGGCGCCGAGCTGGACGTACTCGTCGACCGGTCGCTGACCGCAATGGGGGCAGTTGATGCGCATGTCGCTGTAAACCTCAATGCAGGTTGGGCTGCGGGCCCTGGCCTTTTTCGTCGATCAACCGGCCGGTCGCGAACCGGTCGAGGCGATAGGCAGCGCTGAACGGATGCGGCTCGTCGCGTGCGATCGTATGGGCGAAACACCAGCCGGATGCGGGCGTGGCCTTGAAGCCGCCGTAGCACCAGCCGGCGTTCAGATAGAGACCGCCGACGGGCGTGCGGTCGATGATCGGCGAACCGTCCATCGACATGTCCATGACGCCGCCCCAACTGCGTAAGACGCGCAGACGGCCGATCATCGGCATGAGCGCCATTCCCTCTTCGAAAACATGCTCGACCGCCGCAAGATTGCCGCGCTGGGCGTAGGAGTTGTAACCGTCGATATCGCCGCCGAAGACGAGGCCGCCTTTGTCGGATTGGCTTATGTAGAAGTGCCCGGCGCCGAACGTGACGACGGTGTCGATGAGCGGCTTGATCCCCTCGCTAACGAAGGCTTGCAGCACGTGGCTTTCGATCGGCAGTTGCAGCCCAGCCATCGCCGCGACGCGCGACGAATTCCCTGCGGCGGCGAGGCCGACCTTCTTTGCGGCCACGAAACCGCGCGTCGTTTCGACGCCCAGCACGCGCCCGTGCTCGATGCGTATGCCGGTCACTTCGCAGTTTTGAACAACGTCGACGCCGCGCGCGTCGGCGGCGCGCGCGTAGCCCCACGCGACCGCGTCGTGGCGCACCGATCCGCCGCGCCGTTGCAGCAGGCCGCCTCGCACCGGAAAGCGCGCGTTGTCGAAATCGAGGTACGGCACCATCCGGCGCACAGCCGCGCGGTCCAGAAGTTCAGCGTCGGCGCCGGCGATCCGCATCGCGTTGCCCCGTCTTGCGTAGGCGTCCCGCTGGGCGTCGGAATGGTAGAGATTGAGCACGCCGCGCTGGCTCACCATGGCGTTGTAATTGATGTCCTGCTCAAGCCCTTCCCACAATTTGAGCGACCATTCGTAGAATGGCGTGTTGCCGGGCAGCAGATAGTTCGAGCGGATGATCGTCGTGTTGCGGCCGACATTGCCCGAACCGATATAGCCCTTCTCTAGTACTGCCACGTTGGTCAACCCGTGCATCTTCGCCAGGTAATAGGCCGTGGCCAAACCATGCCCGCCGCCGCCGACGATCACAACGTCATAGGCATCCCTCGGCGCGGCGTCGCGCCAGGTCGGTGTCCATCCCGACTGGCCGCGCATCGCTTCGCGCACCAGACGCAACCAAGAATAACGCGCCAACCGAATCCTCCGTCGCATGCGCCCCGGACCGGACGAACGTCCTGTATCGCCAGGCGATATGCTCCATAAAATCGTCTGATGGAGCTTCGCCCGAGTACCGTCGGAACTTCTTTATCCTAGAGGGAGCAAGGTGCGTTCGAAGCCAACATCGGATACCATGAATTATATCTATGGCTAGACCCAATGATGTTTATCGTCAAAACACCATGACTTTTTTCTGCCAAATCAATCGATTGCTGGACGCGTCCGAACGCCGATGTGCGCCCGCCAGCTAGGAACGAGCGTCTCGCGCCGACCGGCGTTTAGGTCATAATCGAAATATCGCGCCGGGACGAAATCCGGCTTTCAAAGACCGACTTTTCGAACGGAGGCAGGGAATGACCCTCGTACGCGCAATGCTCGCGGTGCTCGCGTTGCTGCTCGCTAGTCACGGAAACGACGCGAGCGCGCAGACGCTCGACAAAATCCGCCAGGCCGGCAAGATCGTCATTGGCGTCAAGACCGACTATCCGCCTTGGGGCATGCTCGACCCGCAAGGCCGCCCGCAGGGCATGGAAATCGATATGGCCAACGACATCGGCCGCCGCCTCGGTGTCGCGGTTGAAATCGTCGTCGTTCTGTCGTCGAACCGCCTCGACTTCCTCCGCCAGGGCCGGATCGATTTGGTGCTCGCGACGCTGACCGATACGCCGGAGCGCCGGCAGATCGTCGGCGCGATCGACCCTACCTATTATGCGGCAAGCACCGCAGTCTATTCGCTGAAATCGGTCGGGCTGAAGCGCTGGGAAGATTTGAAGGGCAAGCCGATTTGCGCCATTCAGGGCCCCTGGTACAATCGACTCGTTCAGGAGCGCTACGGCGCCGAACTCATCACGTTCCCCGCGCGTCCGGAGGCCGAAGCCGCCGCTCAGGCGCGACGCTGCGTCGGTTGGCTGTGGGACGACACGGCATTCCTGCCGTACGTCAATCAGCCGCAATGGTCGCAATGGGAGCTGGCGCTTCCGGCAATCGAACCGGCACCCTGGATCCTCGCCGTTCCACTCGCGGAGCGTGACGGAGCCTACGGCAAAGCGATCTCGGCAGTCGTTGAGGATTGGCACCGGACCGGGTATCTGCTCGAAGTCGAGAAAAAGTGGGGTATTCCGCAGACCCAGTGGCTTTTGGACATGAACACGAAGTATAAAAATACGCCGCGTTCGGGCGGTTGATGCGCAGTGGCTGTCGCCGGCCGGGAGACTCCGGCCGGCGACGCTCTAACCGGGAATGACATTGGATATTGCCGCCGATTTGGGACTCTATATTCGGGACAGCATCGGCTGGAATTTCTCTGTTTTGTACGATCCGTTCGACCGGCGCCAGTTCCTCAACGGGATTTTGGGCACGATTCGGCTAGGTGTGGTTTGTGTGCTGCTGTCGCTCATCGTGGGCGCCACAGGTGCGGTGATGCAGGGGGCCTCGTCGCGGCTCCTACGCGCGGCCGTGCAAGGTTACGTTCAGTTTTTCCGTAACACGCCGCCGCTTGTTCAACTCTATTTCTTCTATTTCGGCATCGGTCCGTTGATGCCCGAGATGATCAACGAGTGGGGGGTGCCCCAACCTGTCTTGGGAAGTTTCGGGTGGGCGGTGCTTTCTTTGTCGCTGTTCGCGGGCGCCTATAACGTCGAAATCTTCCGCTCGGGCATCGAAGCCGTGCCGCGCTCGACGGTCGAAGCTGCCGAAGCGCTCGGCTATACTCGCCTGCAGGCGTTCAGGTACGTCGTGCTGCCGCTCGGATTCCGGGTGTGCCTGCCGGCGCTGAACAACAATCTGATCAATCTGGTCAAGACAACGTCGCAGGCTTACGCGATCGCGGTGCCCGAGATTCTCTACGCCGCCGTCCAAATCTATTCCGACCGGCTGAACGTCCGGGAAATGATGATCGTCATGCTCCTGACCTATGTTTTGGTCGTCGCCTTTCTGGTTTGGGCGATGACGGGCTGGGAAAAGCGCCTGCGGATTCCGGGATACTCGACGTGACACGACTCGGCGTCCTAACCGTGCCCGCCAAACGCGCCGACGCACCAGCGGCGGTGGGTTTCTTTTCTGGCTGGTCGCTCGCGGTCGTCGTCGCGACGTTTTTCCTCGCGCTCGCTGCTGCACCCGCGCTCGCGGGACCGGCGCGGGCGTCGGTCGCAGAACTTTTGCTCAAATGGCTGCCGCTGATCCTGTTCGGCCCGGCCGGGCAGTTCGGCGGTTTCGCGCTGAATATTCTCGTGAGCTTCCTTGCGATGGCGATCGGTACGGCGTTCGGTCTGCTGCTCGGCGTCGCGCAGGTTTCGGACTCGCGCTCGGTGCGCACGGCGAGTTGGGCGGTCACGCAATTTTTTAGGAACTCGCCGTGGCTGGCGCTGCTGTTTTTCGTGACGTTCCTTCTGCCGTTCGAATTCACAATGTTCGACGTGAAAGTGCCGATGCCGGGCTGGCTGAAGGCGACGATCGGGCTGTCTCTGCCGGTCATGGGCAACGTTTCGGAAATTGTACGCGGCGCTGTCCGCTCGGTTCCCGCGACGCAGTGGGAGGCGGCGGAAGCGCTCGCCTTCTCGCGCCGGCAGACATTGTGGATGGTGATCCTGCCGCAGACCGTCAAGCGTATGACACCGCCTTGGATGAACTGGTATGCGATCCTCACCATGTCCACACCGCTGATTTCGATCGTCGGCGTCGCGGATGCGATGGCGCTCGCCCAGGCGGCGCTCAACGCGGAAAAGCATGATGGCCTTCTGCTGCCGATGTACGCGATGCTGCTCTGCTTCTTCTTTGTTTACTGCTATCCGATCGCGCGTATGACTGCGCGGCTCGAACGGCGCTTCAATGTCACGCAATAGGCGGGCCGAAACATGAGCTGGAATCCGGGCGACCCGGTCGTTTCGATCCGCGACGTGCACAAATCCTTCGGGGTTGTCGAGGTTCTCAAGGGGATCACGTTCGACGTCGCCAAAGGCGAGGTCGTTTGCGTCATCGGTCCGTCGGGGTCCGGCAAGTCGACCCTTCTGCGGCTGATCAACGCGCTGATCCCGTTCGACAGCGGCTCAATCCTCGTCGAGGGGCAGGAGGTCCGCGATCCGAATCTCGACAAGCTCGCGCTACGCCGCAAGATTGGTATGGTGTTCCAGCAATACAATCTTTTCCCGCACCGCACGGCGCTGGACAATGTCATGATGGCGCCGCTGCACGTGCTGAAGCGGGGCCGAGCCGAGACCGAGGAGAACGCGCGCCGCCTACTGGCCAAAGTTCGCTTGGCGGGGAAGGAAAACTCGTATCCGGGCGAGATGTCCGGCGGGCAGCAGCAGCGCGTCGCGATCGCACGCTCGCTCGCGATGAATCCCGACATCATGCTCTTCGACGAGGTTACCGCCGCGCTAGATCCAGAGACGAAGAAGGAGGTTCTGGTCACCATCCGCGAGTTGGCCGAAGACGGCATGACGTGCATGCTGGTGACGCACGAAATGGGCTTCGCGCGCGAAGTCGCAAACCACGTCTATTTCACTGACAAGGGGCGTATCGTCGAGCACGGTGCGCCAAGAGATATATTCTCCGCACCCCGCGATCCCCGGACCCGCGAGTTTCTCGATCAGGTTCTTTAAGAGGCGGAAAGTACTGCTCGTTTAATAGGCCATTGAGCAAGAAGCCATCTGACATATCCCGGACATCCGTAAAATA